>NZ_CP128360.1:6063101-6378876 GCF_030345095.1 Solwaraspora sp. WMMA2056 | reverse complement strand
ACCGTCGAGGTGCACACCGTGACCGGCCGGGTCGTCATGTTGCGTGACGGTGCGGCCACGTACGTCGCCGCCGGCGACCGCGTCGAGGTCGAGTCACGGTCCACCGGGGAGCTGGTCTTCCGGGGCGGCGCGGCCAGCGTGCTGTGCGCGGGATCGCAGGCACAGATCGGTACGTTGACCAGCAGCGGGACCCGACCGGTCGCGCCCAGCGGGGAACTCACCCTGGACCGGGGCCGGATCCTCGCGGACACCGCCAGCACCTCCGGGGCCTTCCGACCGCTGGCGCTGACCATCGACAGCGGCGGCACGATCGTGGCCAACCGGGGCGAGGCGTGGTTCGCGGTCAACGCCGGCACCGTCCGCACCTCGACCGGCGAGGTCCGCCGTGACGGCGTCCGGCAGCGGGCCACCGGTGAGGAGCTGGGCTGCGGCGACGGCTCCCCGATCGACCCACCCGGCGGTACCCCGAGCGCCCCGGTGCCCGGCGGCAGTACGACACCGGAGGCACCGACGGTGCAGAGCCCGTCGCCGGATCTCTCCGCCACCAGCCAGCCGGTACCGACCCCGGCGCCGAGCCCGACCGTCAGTCAGCTTCCGGTGCCCGGTCTGACGCCGACGGCCAGCCCGACGCCCCGCCCGTCGACGCCGGCTCCGCCGCCCACCACGGGCCCGCCGTCCAGCCCGCCGCCGACGTCGGCACCGCCGTCCACCAGCCCGCCACCGTCCAGCCCACCGCCCTCGTCGCCACCGCCGACTACGCCGCCACCGCCGTCACTCGAGATCGCCTGGGTCAACCAGCCGCGCGGGGAGATCGGACAGGCGGCCGATGGTAATCCCTGCGGAGGGCCGAACTCGACCATCGCGTTCGCCGCCGTGCGGGTGTCCGGCCAGGTCGAAGGGGTTTCTGTCGCGCTGTCGTGGACCGGCTTCGTGTCCGGGGGCACGCCCATGCAGCGGGACGGGGACACGTACTACGGTGAGGTCGGCCCGTTCCGGTACTCCGGCAAGCCGAACGAGGGTGGGCCCCTCGACATCGAGGCGGTGGCGACTGACCAGAGCGGGCGTAGGGCGACACTGTCTGCAACAGTCACCGTCGCCGGCTGCTCGGCGACGGCGGCTTCGACGAACCTCAGCTGAGTGGAGATGACAGGTGCTGTGTTGGTTCTGCCCGAAGCCGGCGCGGGGCGGCTGCCGGTTCTGCGGCCGTGGCGTGTGTGAGGACCACGCCCGCTTCGGCCCGTACCTGCTGGAGGTGCACCGCTCCGAACGCCGGGGCCGGGCTGAGGGCCTGGTGGTGGAGGACGCGTTGCAGTGCGGCACCTGCCGGCCCCGGCCGCAGCCCGTACCCATGCCGGAGCTGGACTGATGAGTGATTTCGACACCGTGCTCGAACGGCTGCTCACCGACGCCGGGTTCGCGGCCCGGCTCGCCGCCGACCCGGTCGGCGCGCTCGCCGGCTACCAGCTGACCGCCGACGAACGTGAGCTGCTGGCGACCCAGGCCGGTGACGCCGCGCCCGGCGCGACGGCGGCGGTGGAGACCCGGGCCAACCAGTCCAGCGCCTTCGGCCTTTTCAGCCCGCTCACCGGCATGCTGGACGGCTTCGGCGACATCGGGTCGGCGGTGAGCGGGTTCGGCGGGGCACAACCACCGGCGAGCGGGTTCGGCGCGGCGGACCCGGCGGTCAGCGGCCTCGGCCCGGCACCGGCGGTGCCCTCCGCTGAGTTCGGCGCGGCCCCCGTGGAGCCCGCCGGGTTCGGGTCGGCGCCGGTCGAGCCGGTCGAGCCGGCGGTCCCGGAGGGCTACCGGACCCGGGTCGACGTCGACGGTGACGGCGAATGGGACCAGCACCTGGTGCGGGGCCGGGCCGACGGCGGGGTGGACATCCTCGTCGACCACGACGGCGACGGCCGGGTCGACTTCGTCGGCCGCGACGACGACGCCGACGGCCTGGTGGAGTCGGCTGCCTACGACGTCGACGGTGACGGCCACTTCGAGACAGTCGCCTACGACGACGACGGTGACGGCTGGCTCGACCGCAGCGTCACTCAGCAGCCACCCTCGGCGCAGCCGGCACCGTCGACACCGACCCCGCCCGCCGCTGTCGGCCCGCCGGCCACTCCGCCGGTCGGCGGCGGGCTGCTCGGCGACAACCTGCGGTTGCCGGAGGAACTACGCTGACGTTACCGCTCGCCGGTGCTGTCCGTCCGTCTGCCGACAGGGACTGGCGCCGATGCCTGCCTGCCCTGACGATAGGGGCAGGAGGTGATCGCCGTGGTCGCCATCGCCGCCGACCGGTTGACGAAGGTCTTCGATGACGGCACCGTGGCCGTCGACGGGGTCAGCTTCGCGATCGAGCCGGGCCAGTTCATGGTGCTGCTCGGCCCGACCGGCTGTGGCAAGTCGACGATCCTTCGGCTGGTGGCCGGGCTGGAGACGCCGACCTCCGGGCACGTGCTGATCGACGGCGAGATCGCCGACCACTGGTCGGCGCAGCGCCGCCAGGTCGCCATGGTCTTCCAGGACTACGCGCTGTACCCGCACCTGACCGTCGCGCAGAACATCGTCTTTCCGCTACGGATGGGGCACGGGTCGGTGAGTGAGCAGCGGATCCGCGCGGTCGCCGCCGAGCTGGGCATCGCCGAGCAGTTGCACCGCTCGCCCACCGTACTGTCCGGCGGGCAGCGGCAGCGGGTCGCGATGGCGCGGGCGATCATCCGCGAGCCGAAGGCGTTCCTGCTCGACGAGCCGTTGTCCAACCTGGATGTCGGGCTGCGGGCGCAGTTGCGGGCGGACGTGACCGGGCTGGCCCGTCGGCACGGGGTCACCACCGTCTACGTGACACACGACCAGACCGAGGCGTTGACCATGGCCGACCAGTTGGCGGTGCTGCGCCGAGGCCGGCTGCAACAGGCCGGGCCGCCAGCCCAGGTGTACGGCGACCCGGTGAACCTGTTCGTCGCCGCGTTCCTCGGCACGCCACGGACCAGCCTGCTGCAGGGTGCGGTGTACGCCGAGCCGGACCGGATCGTCGTCGACCTCGGCGGGCAGACCCTGGACCTGCCGGTGGACGACCCCCGGGTGGCGGGCCTCGCGGCGCACCACACCGAACGGGCGGTGGTGGCGTTGCGCGCCGACGCGGTGCGGCTGGTCGCGGCGGGGGACACTGCGACGCTGCGCGGTACGGTCCGGGCGGTCGAGAACCTGGGCCACGAGGCCCTGGTACGGGTGACGACCGGCGGGCTGCCCGGTGCCGCGGCGCAGTCGCAGCTGGATCTGCCCGACCCGGACGTACGCCTGGCGGAGCTGTTGGCCGAGGATCCGCCGCCCCGGCAGCTGCGCCAGACGATCGGCCGGATCATCCCGCAGCAGCGCCGTCGGGAGCCGCCCGCGACGGCTCGGACCGAGTACGGGTTCTACCCGGTGTACGAGCCGGACCCGGCCGGGCCGGACACCGACGACAGCGATCTGGTGGTCCGGGTGCCGATGCCGGCATCGGCCCGGCCGGGTGACTCCGTGACGGTCGCGGTCGACCTGGACCGGCTGCTGCTGTTCGACCACTCCGGTGACCGGATCCGGCTGAGCTGACCCGCCAGCGTCCCGTCCCGCTTGGTCCTGGGGCCGGTAATGCCGTAGAGCGGTATTCCTGGGTGTGGAATAATTATTCCTCACAGGAATACCGCCAGAACCGGTATCCCGGTGGCTGCCCGTCACGTTCAGTCAGGTCGCGCTGCCGGCGAGCTGGTCGAGGGCGGCGTCGAGGCGGTCGGCGAAGCCGAAGGTGATGGCCCCCTCGGTGGCGCGGATGGCGACCTTCGACCGCAGGAATTCGACTTCACGCCCGACGTCGGCCGTACCGTTGGCCAGGGAGACCCGCAGATTCTGGACCAGGTTCTGCAGGTCCAGCCCGGCGTCGCGGCGGATCGCGCCGTCGGCCAGTCCTTCGTCGATGAGCTGGCTCAGCTGCCCGATCGCCTCGTCGATCGTCGGTACGGTCGGTGGCGTCGTCGGTGTCGCACCGCTGTTGGCCGGGGCGGTGGGAGCACCGTCCGTCGGGTCCGCCGACGGCGCCGTCGCCGTGGCGGTCGCCTCGGCAGCCGGGCTGGCTGGCGGAACCGGGGATCCGGTCGGCGGGTGGCCGACAGCGGCCGGCGGCGTGCCGTCGGTGTCACCGGTGGTGCGGTACGGCAGCAGGTCCAGAGCCAGCAGCAGTATGGCTGTCGTGGCGAGGGCGGCGCCGACGCCCACGGCGATGCCGACGACGGCGGCCCGGCGGCCGCTGCGGCGCTCGGGGGTGGCCGCCGGGGATTTCCCGCTGTCGTCGGCGGGCCGACCGGCCGTCGCTGCGGGATCGTCCACTGTCGGCAGGGTCATCGTCGGGGCCAGCATCGTGGCCGCCTGCGGGTCGGCCGGGAGCAGCTGGTCGCGCAGCGCTGCGCCGATCTGGTGGGCGGTCGGCCGGCGCAGCGGATCCCGGGACAGACAGCGCAGACAGATGTCGACCACCGGTGCCGGCAGCCCGGTCACGGTCAGCGGCGGGATCTCCCCGGCCAGCGCCTGATTGAGGTCCTCCCAGGTGTCGGCGGGGTAGGGCACCCGTCCGCTCAGCGTCTCGTAGAGCAGGACGCCGAGGGAGTAGACGTCGGTGGCGGGCTGTGCGGGCCGTCCGTCCAGCCGTTCCGGTGCCACGTAGGCGGGGGTACCGAAGGTCTCGCCCTCCTCGTCCTCGTCAGGGGCACCGACCTGGGTGGCGATGCCGAAATCGAGCACCTTGGCGCCGATCGCGGTCATCATGATGTTCGCCGGTGTGACGTCGCGGTGCACGATGCCGAGCCGGTGGGCGGCGGCGAGGGCCTCGGCGACCTGGGCGCAGATCTCCACCGCGGCCGGCCAGGGCAGCGGGCCGGCGGTCAGCCGGGCGTCCAGTTCCTCTCCGGAGAGGAGCTCCATCACGACGAACGCGGTGACGGTGCCGTCGGGTGCGACCGCCTCGCCGTAGTCGTGCACGGCGGTGACGTGCGGGTGGATCAGCTGGGCGGCCGAGCGGGCCTCCTCGCGGACCAGGCTGCGGAACCGGGCGTCGGCGGCGAGCGACGCGGCCAGCACCTTGATCGCGACGACCCGGTCGAGCACCTCGTCGCGGGCACGCCAGATGACGGACATGCCGCCGGCACCGATCCGGTCGATGAGGCGGTACCTGCGGGCAAGCAGTTCGCCCGCGTGCAGCGATGCCATCGTTTGTCGCACCTGCCTGATGGGGTGGAGGTCGTATCAGGCTGCGTGAATCGGAACGTCCTGTCAACGGCACGTTAAACAGGTGAACATTGGTCGGTATTTCCGGTCAGACGGTGATGATCTTCCCCGCATCGTGGCCGTGCCAGGATGGACGCCATGGTCAACGGCCCGGTCGCGTTCGTGCTCGGCGGCGGCGGCGTCCTCGGCGCCGTCGAGGTCGGCATGCTGCGCGCGTTGTTCCGGTCCGGGATCACCCCTGATTTCGTCGTCGGCACCTCGATCGGCGCGGTCAACGGGGTGCTGGTCGCCGCCGACCCGACCGAGGCGGTGACCCTGCGGCTGGTCCGGCTCTGGGCCTCCCCGGAGGCCAGCGAGGTGTACGGCGACTCGATGGCCCGCCAACTGCGCCGGTTCGCCGCCCGTACCCATCTGCACTCGCCCCGGCCGCTGCGCCGGCTGCTGGAACGCGAACTCGGCGACACCAGCACCTTCGCCGACCTGCGGGTGCCGTTCCACTGCTGCGCCGCCAGCATCGAACGCGCCGCCGAGCACTGGTTCGACACCGGTCCACTGGTGCCGGCGGTGCTCGCCTCGGCCGCCGTACCGGGGCTGCTGCCGCCGACCGAGATCGACGGCGAGCACTTCATCGACGGCGGCATCGTCAACTCGATCCCGATCGGCAAGGCCGTCGAGGCGGGGGCGCGGCGGATCTTCGTCCTGCAGGTGGGTCGGATCGAGCGGCCGCTCAGCCCGCCGAAGCGCCCCTGGGAGATCGCCCAGGTGGCGTTCGAGATCGCCCGCCGGCACCGGTTCGCCAGGGAGTTGGCGTCGCTCGGTCAGGATGTGGAGGTGCACGTGCTGCCGACCGGTGGGGGAGAACCACGAGATGACACGCCCTGGGCGTACCGGGACATGGCCGCCGTCGGCCGCCGGATCAGCCGCGCCTACACGGCGTCGCGGCGTTACCTCAAGACGAACGTGACCGGCTACTGATGCCGCTGCCACCCCGATGGGTACGCCGGGTGCTGCTCGGCCCCGCCGTACTGCTGCTCACCGTCGTCGTGCTGACCACCCTGCCGGTGTGGGTCTTCCTCGCCGCCGCCGCGTCGCTGCTGGTGCCGGGCCGGCTGCGGGTGCTGCGGCTGTTCTGGGTCTTCGTCGTCTATCTGGTCTGGGACGCGGCGGCGCTGATCGCCCTGTTCGGACTCTGGCTCGCCGCAGGCTGTGGCTGGAAGATCCGCAGCCCGACGTTCCAACGTGCCCACTACGTACTGACCGGCTGGTTCCTGTCGTTCTTCTTCTGGCACGCCCGCTGGGCGCTGCGGCTGAGCATCGACGTGGTCGGCACCGACCCGGACACCGCGCTGCCCGGCCGGCCCGAACTGGTGGTGTGCCGGCACGCCGGACCGGGCGACTCGTTCATCCTGATCCACGGCCTGGTCAACTGGTTCGACCGGGAGCCACGGATCGTGCTGAAGGAGACCCTGCAGTGGGATCCGGCGATCGACGTGCTGCTCAACCGGCTGCCCAACCGGTTCATCGCCCCCGGTGACCCGCGCAGTGACCCGGTCGAGACCCAGATCGCGCACCTGGCCACCGGGCTGGACGCCAACGACGCCTTCGTCATCTTCCCCGAGGGCGGCAACTTCACCCCGGGCCGGCGGAGTCGGGCCATCGACCGGCTGCACGCCCTCGGCCTGCACGGCATGGCGGCCCGCGCCGAGTCGATGCGACACGTGCTCGCACCCCGGCCCGGTGGACTGCTCGCGGCGCTGGACGCGGCACCGGACGCGGGCGTCATCTTCGTCGCGCACACCGGCCTGGACCGGATGCTGACCGTGGCCGATGTGTGGCGGGAACTACCGATGGACAAGCGCATCGTGATGCGCTTCTGGTCGGTGCCGCCGGAGCAGATTCCGACGGGACGGGACGAACGCATCGAATGGCTCTACGACTGGTGGGCGCGGATCGATTTGTGGATCGAGAAGAACCATTCCGACACTCGGAGGGCGTAGGGTTCGCCCCGTGGATCAGATCTCCGTTGTGACGACGGTGGTGGATGCCCGCTCGGTCGCCGAGGTGCTCGCCGCCTCGGCGGTCGCCGGTCGGTTCGCCGCCTGCGCCCAGATCGGTGGACCGCTGGCCAGCACCTATTGGTGGCAGGGGCGGGTGGAAACCACCAAGGAGTGGTCGGTGCAGTTCAAGACCGCCATCGATCGTAGCGATCCGTTGATCGCCTATCTACGCACCGCACACCCCTACGACATTCCTGAAGTCCTGGTCGCCGTCATCGACGCCGGCAACCCCGACTACGCACGGTGGGTATTCGAACACACCCGTCCCTGAGTCGTCCACCTGCCGGACTGAGTATCCGCACTCTGTCCCGCGTATCCCGGCATCACCGACGATGCCGTCATGAGCAGTACCGCAGCTACCCGCTATCCGTGCCCGGCCTGTGGCACGCCGGCGAATCTGACCGCCGGCTGCCCAGGCTGCGGGCGGGCACCCGACCCGGTCGCCGCCGAGGTGATCCGGCTCGACGGCGAGATCGCCGGGCTGGCCGCCCGGGTCGAGCAGACCCGGGTGGCGTGGCTGGCGGCGACCCACCAGTTGCGCGCCGCGCAGACCCGCCGGCACCAGCTCGCCAGCCAGGTCCAGGCGGCGGTACGGGCGACGACCGTACCGCCTGCCCGGCCGGTCGCCGCCGGCCCGCTCCCGGCGTCGGTCGCCGGCCCGGTGCCGCTGCCGGGTCCGTCGACGCCGCCGGTACGGCGGGAAGCCTCCACCCGTACGGTGCAGAACATTCTGTTCATCCTCGGTGGACTGCTGCTGGGCACCGCCGCGATCGTCTTCACCGCAGTCGCCTGGGCCAGCGTCGGCGTCGGCGGCCGGGCCGCGATCCTGACCGGTGTCACCGCCGTACTGCTCGCCCTGCCGCTGCTGGCGGCCTGGCGCGGCCTGCGCGGCACCGCCGAGACGTTCGCCGCACTCGGCCTGCTGCTGGTGCTGCTCGACGGATACGCCGCCCGCTACGTCGACCTGTTCGGCGCCGCCGACCTGCCCGGTGCCCGGTACGCCGCCGCGACCTTCGCGCTCACCGGTCTGGTCGCCGCCGGCTACCACCTGCTCACCGGCCTGGCCGCCGCCCGCTTCGCCGCCCTGCTCGCCGCGCAGCCGGTGCTGCCGCTGCTCGCCGTCGACCTGCGCGCCGACGCCGCCGGCACGACCCTGCTGCTGCTCGGCACCGCCCTGGGCACTCTGGCGATGATCGCGCTCACCCCGCCGACCCGGCTGGCGCTGCGGGTCACCGGCTGGGTGGCCGTCGGGGCGGCGCTGACCGCCGCCGGGATCGCCGCCCTGGCCGCTGCCATTCTCGGCCACCCGTCCGGTGCCCCCGCCCTGGCCGGGCTGCCGCTGCTGGCCGTCGCCGCCGTGGTGGTGGTCGCCGGCCGGCTCACCGGCGTACCGGCGCTGCTGGCGATCAGCCTGGCCGGGCTGGCCCCGGCGGTCACCATCGCCGTGCTCCTGGCCGGCACCGTACCGGCGCCGTCGCTGGCCCTGGCCATCGTTGCCGGCACCGCCGTCGGGCTCGCCGCCGCCGGCCGGTACCTGCGCGGTCGGCTACCGGCGGTGGTCCGTACCGGGCCATGGGCGGGTGCGCTGCTGGTGACCGGGCTGCTCGGGATCGGCGTACTGATGACCGCCCTGACCGTCGCCGCCGAAGGCATCGTGGCGGCCCGCCCGCTGTGGCGGGCCGGCACCGGACCGGTCGACGCCCCCGGCGACTGGCAGTTGCCGTTCGCCGTCGTCGCGGTCACCGGCGCGCTGCTCCTGCTGCTGCCCCGGGTGGTCCGGCCGATGCTGCTCACCGTCGGGGCCGCCGTCGGACTACTGGCCGCGCCGGCCGCCGTACCGGTGCCGTGGTGGGCGGTCGCCGCTGCCGGCCTGGTGGCCGGGTCCGCTGCGGCGGTGCGGGCCGCCGGGTCGCGCCACGCCGTCGTCGCGCTGCCCAGTGCGGCCGTCGCCGCCCTGCTGACCGCCCACGCGCTGCTGGTCAGTGCCGGTCGACCGGGCGTCGCCACGGCCGCCATGGCGGTCGTCGTCGGCACCGCGCTCGCCGTCGTCGCTGTCGCCCGCCGCGCCCTGCGGCGGCCCGACGTCCGCTGGTGGCAGGCCCCGATCGGCGGTACCGGTGTCGCCGTCGCGGTCGCCGGCTGGCCGGCCTTCGTCGCGCTCGCCGTGCACACCTTCGACACCCCGGCGGGCTGGCCGGCCCGCGCCGCGGCAGCGGCCGCGATCGGGCTGCCGGTCGCGCTGGTCGCGGTCCGCCGCTGGTGGCCCGGATACCTCTGGTACGCCGGAGCGGCGCTGCCGGTCACCGTCGTCGCCACCCTCGTCGCCCCGGCCACCGGTGCCGTGCCGTACGTGCCAGGGGAGTCCACCGGCGGGTACGCCGCCGCCGGGGCGCTGCTGCTGGCCGTCGCCGCGACCCTCGTCCCCCGGGGCGTGCTGCGGTTCGGCCCCGCCGACCCGGCGGTGAACGGCCCGGCCGACCCGGCAGCGGCTCCGGCCCCGGTGCCCGCGCTGTGCCTGGACCGGCTGTCGCTGCGCGGGCTGCGGCTGCTGCTCACCGGCGTCGCCGCAGCGCTGACCCTGCCAGCAGCGGTCAGCACCCTGCCGGTGCTGGCGGCGCTGCTGCTCACCCCGTACCGCTGGCTCGACGCCAGCTGGGCCGGCGTACCGGCCGGGACCGGACTCAGCCCGGCGCTGCCGGTCCCGGTCCCCGCCGCCGGGGCGGTCACCCTGGCCTTGCTCGCCGCCGTCGCCGCGCTGGCCGGCCACCGGGCGCGGTACGCGGTGCTGGCCGGTGGCCCGGTCGCCGTCCTCGCCCTGCTGGTCGCCCTGGCCAGCGCCGGTACGCCGTGGCCGGTGGTGCCGGCGCTGTGTCTCGCCGCCGGACTCGCCGGGCTGGTGGTCGCCGCCCGGTCCACCGCCGCGCCGCAGGTGGCGGTCACCCTGCTGGTCGGTGCCCCGCTGGCCGGGGCCGGACTGGCCGGTCTGCTGCCCACCCGGATCGCCACCTTGACCGGGCTGGCCGCCGTGGTGGCCTGCGCCGCCGGGATCGGCGCGGCGGGTCGCCGTACCCCGGTGCGGGTCGCTGGTGGGGTCGTCGCCGTGGTCGCCGGCGGTGTTCTCGCCGCGACCGCTGTGCGCGCCGCCGACCTGCCGGTCCGGGTCGGCGGGTACGCGGTCCTCGCCGTCGCCGCGCTGGCCCTGGCCGTCGGCGCGGTGCTGACCCTCCGGTCAGCCGCCGGGGGCGTACGGGGGCGGGCCGAGTCGATCGGCGTCGAGGTCACCGGGCACGCCGCCGCTGGCGCGGCCCTGCTGATGACGGTCGGCTCGGCCCGGTACGCGGCCGGAATCTGCACCCTCTGGGGTGTCGTGCTCGGTGCCCGCGCCCTGCTGACCCGCAGCGCGTCGCTGGTCGGGCAGCCGGCGGCGGTCGAGCAGCCGGCGGGCGCGCCTGCCCCGGCGGTGGTGCAGCGGGCATGGCCGTTGGCCGTCGCCGCGCTGGCCAGCGAGGTCGGTGCCTGGTGGCTGCTGCTGACGACCACCCAGGTGTCGCTGACCGAGGCGTACACCCTGCCGGCGGCGCTCGCCGCGCTGGCGGTCGGCTGGTTCACCCTGCGAGCCCACCCGCAGCGGTCCAGCTGGATCTGCTACGCCCCTGGCCTGGCCGCCGCGCTGCTGCCCAGCCTCGCGTCGGTGCTGGTCGCCGACGGGCAACCGGTCCGCCGGCTGCTGCTCGGTGCCGGGGCGCTGGTGGTGGTGCTGGCCGGAGCGGCGTACCGCCGACAGGCGCCGGTGATGATCGGCGGCGTGGTGCTGACGGTGCTGGCGTTGCGGGAGGTGGTCGCGGTGTGGGACCTGCTGCCCCGGTGGAGTTTCCTGGCCGTCGGCGGCCTGGCGCTGATCACCCTGGCGGTCACCTACGAACGGCGGCTGCGGGATCTGCGCCGGCTGCGCGGTGCGGTCGGCCGGATGAGCTGACCCACAGGTAGGGGGGTTAACCTCACCACGGATCGGCGGCATGCCTGATGGCTCGGCGGTGCCGGCCCGTACAGACTCGTTGTTGCGTCACCCCACCCACCCCCGCTCATGAGGAAGCCGCCGATGACCGTTGCCGCACCCGCCCGTACCGGCCCGCCCCGCCGGGGCAGTGACTTCGCCGACCTGTCGCGCCGGGTCGCCGAGGCCGGCCTGCTCGACCGCCGCCCCGGCTGGTACGCCGCCCGGATCGGGCTGACCGTCGGGGCCTACCTGGCCTGCTGGGCGGTGCTGCTGGTCGGCGGGGACAGCTGGTGGCAGCTGCTGACCGCCGTGGCGCTCGCGGTCACCGCGACCCAGGTGGCGTTCCTCGGCCACGACGCCGGGCACCGGCAGATGTTCCGTACCCGGCGGGCCAGTGAGACCGCCGGGCTGCTGCTGGGCAACCTGGCGGTCGGGCTCGGCTACGGCTGGTGGATGGACAAGCACACCCGTCACCACGCCAACCCGAACCACGTCGACTCCGACCCGGACGTCGGGGCGGGTGCACTGGTCTGGACCGAGGAGCAGGCCGCCGCGACCCGGGGCTTCGGCCGCTGGCTTGCTCGCCGGCAGGCGTACCTGTTCTTCCCGATGCTGCTGCTCGAAGGTCTCGCGCTGCGGGTCTCCAGCGTCCAGGCGGTGATCAACGGTCCGGTGAAGCGCCGGGCCGTGGAAGGGGTGCTGCTGGCGGTGCACACCGCCGCGTACCTCGGTCTGGTCTTCGCGGTGCTCTCGCCGCTGCGGGCGGTGGTCTTCATCGTGCTGCACCAGGCGCTGTGGGGTCTCTACATGGGTTGTGCGTTCGCGCCGAACCACAAGGGGATGCCGATCTTCGGCCCGGACGACGAGCTGGACTTCCTGCGCAAGCAGGTGCTGACCTCGCGTAACGTGCGCGGCGGCGGGTTCGTCGACGTGCTGCTCGGTGGGCTCAACTACCAGATCGAGCACCACCTGTTCCCCAGCATGCCGCGGCCGCATCTGCGCTACGCCCAGCCGATCGTGCGCGGCTACTGCCGGGAGCTCGGCCTGCCGTACACCGAGGCCGGGCTGACCGCGTCGTACGCCGAGGCGCTGCGCCACCTGCACGCGGTCGGTCGCCCGCTGCGCTGACCTGTCCGGTGCGACCGCTGTCCGGTGCGACCGCTGTCCGGTACGACCGGTGCGGCGGTGACCGTCGGAGATGGTTCCGGCCCGGATGCCCGCGCTCCGGACGCCCGCGTGGGGAAACAAACTGCGCACCGAGCAGTATTCCTGTGTGGAATAATCATTCCACACAGGAATACTGCTGGAATCCGTTTTTGTCCGTGGCGGCGTCACCGTCCGTTACTAGGCGCAGGGGGCGGCTCCGCCGGGTCGGCGCCGGGGGCCTCGCCCACCACGCCACCACGCCACCACGACCTGGCCTGGCCGGCGGCCGGCAGAAGGTAAGGTCAGCGGCATGGCAGAGGTGCTCGACACCGCCCAGGTGCAGGCCGCACTCACCGGGCTGACCGACTGGTCCGGCGACGCGACGGCGATCACCCGTACCGTCTCGTTGGCGACCTTTCCCGACGCGATCGCCGTCGTGACCCGCGTGGCGATGACCGCCGAGGAGATGGACCACCACCCGGACATCGACATCCGGTGGCGGACCCTGACCTTCCGCTGCAGCACCCACTCGGCACACGGCACCACGGCCCTCGACATAGAGTTGGCCCGCCGCATCGACGAGATCGTCGCGGCGCAGGGCTGAACGGGGGAGGTACCCGGTGAGATTCGAGGTCAGCAAGGTGCTCGACGCGATCGAGCGCCGGTTGAGCACCGACCCGGCGACCGCACGCGCCGTCGTGGACCTGGCCGAGGTCGTGCGGTACGCCGACTTCGACAACGGCCGTCCGGCCAACATGCTGCGGCTCGGGCAACTCATCGACGCCCTCGGCCGCAGCGTCGCCGAGGAGAACGTCCCGGTCTACGTCGTCGTGCACCGGGGTCTGCTCTCCGACGCCGATCTGACCTCCAACGAGCGGATGGTCGCCCGCCGATGGGCCGACGACGGGCTGGTGGAGGTGCTCGCCGAGCCCGCCGACCGGGTCCTGGAGGTCGCCGAACTGCTCGGCCTGCCGGTGCTCAGCCGCAACCGGTTCGACGGCCTGCGCGGGCGCTACCAGTGGCTGGGTCAGCCCGGCCGGCTGCTCGCCCCGCTGCCCGGCCACGGCGGCCCGGTGCTGACCGCCCGCGTCGGCGGCGACACCGCCCCGGCGGTCGCCGAGCCGTCGCCGGCCGGCGCGCAACTGCTGGTCCGGCTCTGGAGCTGCCCCGACCCGGAGTGCGCCCTGTTCGGGCGGATGCGGGTCGGCCGCCCCGGCGGGCAGCCGCCGCCGACGCTGCGTACCGGGCAGCCGACCTGCCCCCGGCACGGGGAGCGGCTCACCGAGGCGGGGGCCCGCCCACCGGCCGAGGTGCTGTCGATCCGCATCGACGGCATGGTCCGGCAGCGGTTCGTGGTCTCCGCCGACCATCCGGTGGTGGTCGGCCGGGCACCCGAGCGCGGCGAGGGCATCATGCTCGGCCAGTGGCTCACCGAGGAGGCGCGGCGCTGGATCAGCCGCAGCCATGTCCGGTTCGAGCTGCACGGCAAGGACCTGGTGCTGCAGGACATCAGCACCAACGGCACCGGCGTACGGCCGGGTGGCTCGACCGACGACGAGGAGCGCCGTACGGTCAAACGCCAGGCCCGGCCGTTGCAGCCCACCGACGTCGTCGAGCTGTACCCGGGGGTGCACATCGCCCGCTCGAAGGTCTGGGCCACCGGTGGGGTGTCGAACCCGACGTCGGTGATGGCCGACGCGCCCACCATGGCGATGCGGATGATGGACCGCTCCTGACCCGTCGCTCTCAGCCGAGGTGGTCGGCCGGGGACGTCTGCAGCAGCCAGGCCAGCGGCATCTTGGCGCTCTCCTGGTAGGTGCCGTACGCGGTGAGCCGGTGCAGGGCGACGGTCTGCGCACCGTCCCGGTCGACAACCCAGTACTGCGGGATGCCCGCCGCCGCGTACTCTCGGACCTTCGTCACCGCGTCGATGCCTTCCGAGCCGGGCGAGACGATCTCGATCACGAGCGCGATGTCGATCGCCGCCGACCAGACGCTTTTCGGCGGGGGCTTCTGCCAGACGCTGATGTCCGGGATCCTGCCACCGTCTCCGTCCGGCCCGGGGATCCGAACCCCCGCCGCCTGCAGCACCTGCTCGGCCGGCCAACCCGCCATGATGAACCAGGCGCACAGCCGGCTAGCGGTCACCGCGTGCTCAGAGTCGGGTGGGGGCATGACCGACAGGACCCCTTCAGGGCTGGTCTCGTAGCGGTGGCCGTTCGGGTCGGCGGAGTTCATCGCGGCCGCGTCGTCGAGCGTGACAACGGCAGGCATGTGCATGCCGACGGCCTCAGCGCTCATGCGCCTCATTGTAGTGGTCAACGCCGTTGACGGGGCGGGGGCGCTCGACGACACCGGGGCGGGTCAGCGCGGTCTTGTAGACGGCGATCGCCACCATCCGGCCGTCGCGGCCACCGGCGACGACGGTGCCGATGATCCCGACGACCTGCGAGTGCTCCTCGTCGAGGCCGTAGCGGATGTCGGCGACCCGGACGATCATCGACCGGTCGGCGTACACCCAGTCGGCCTTGCCGAGACGTAGCGTGTCGCCGACGCGGAGCAGTTCGTCACGCGACATCGTCACCACTCCCATCCCCATCCTCATCGGCGTCGTCGTCGCCTGTGTCGGCGTCGAGGGCGACCGGAGGCCACAGGCCGGCGAGATAGAGCACGGCCATCACCCGCCGGGCCTTTCCGGGATCGTGTCGGCGCAGCACCCCGAGCGCCTTCGTGAACGGCTCGCAGAGCGCGGCGGAATTGCACACCCGGCATTCGGCGAGTCGACTCGGCAGATGCGTGCTGACGATCTCCCGGGCCCGCCGTACCACCGGATGATCAACTGACAGTCGGCCGCTCTCCGGTTTCGGTGCCGGGGTGGCTGCCCGTGCGCCGACCAGCCGGAACCGTGGATCGTGTTCGAGGTCGGTCTCGCCGGGATTCCGCCTCGGCAGTGGCGGTCGGTTCGGCGTCGGATCATGATCCTTTTTCCCGCCGGGTGGCGTGCCGATCGAGGTGTAGCGGGTGAGGCGGGGTGTGCCGCCGATTCCGTCGTTGCGTAACACGTGATCTCCCTTGCCGCCGTCGAAGCGCCTCTGGTGATTTCCACCCTGGACTGTGCGACCTCGACACGGAATACTCAGTTCACCGATTGCCATGCGTCAGTCATTCCAGCGCGTACCAATGGATTCCAATGGAGGCCAGGAGATGAGCGAGCTTCAAGATCTGTTGCGCAGTGAGCGCCTCAAGCGCAACCTGACCCAGGCCCAGGTGGGTGAGGCCATCCGGGTCAGCAATTCCCTCATCGGCGCGTTCGAGACCGGCAAGTCGATCCCGCTGCCGGACACCGCCGTCGACCTCGACCGCATCTACGAGACCGGCAACCAGATCCAGCGGCTGTCCCGGGCCGCCCGGGAGGACGCGCAGGCCCCATGGCTGCGCTCCTGGCTGGACAACGAGCGCCGCGCGCTGGTGCTGCGCTCGTTTCAGCCGCTGGTGATCCCAGGGCTGCTGCAGACCGAGGCGTACGCCCGCGCGGTCCTCACCGTCGGCACCCGCACCCGGCGACGGCTCGACGAGGCGCTCGCCGTCCGGCTGGAACGCCAGTCGGCCACGCTGGACCGCGACGAGGACATCCAGTTCACCGCGATCATCGGCGAGGCAGTGCTGCGTCAGCGCGGTGCCTTCATGAAGGAGCAGCTGGAGCACCTGGTCGACATCGGCCACCGCCTGGACGTCCAGATCCGGGTGCTCCCCGCCGACGTCGGCACCCACGTCGGGCTGGCCGGCGCGTTCGTCGTCGCCGTGCTGCCCAACGACCGGCGGATCGGCTACCTCGACGACCATCTCGGCGGCCGGGTCGTCACCGACACCGAGGACGTGGTCGACCTGGAACAGTCGTGGGATGCTTTGTCAGGACTGGCGCTCACCGTCAGCCAGAGCCGCGATCTGATCGTGAGGATGATCGATGAACACGAGTGAGCCGATCTGGCGCAAGTCGAGCCGCAGCAGCCCGAACGGTGGCGACTGTGTGGAGGTCGCCGACAACCTGCCGGGCCGGGTGCTGGTCCGGGATTCGAAGGACCGGGCCGGTGGCACGTTGGCCTTCGCGCCGGCCGCCTGGTCCGCCTTCGTCGCCCACACCCCGTCAGCCGTACGCTGACCCACCCCCAACGCCGCCCCACCCAGCCTCTTGGGCATGTGCGCTCAGCCGACCGGCTCGCCCCCGTCCCACCAGCCGGGGGCGAGGCCGGCCGCGCGAGCCGCGCCGCCCGGATCGCGCTACAGCGACCAGCGCCCGTACGTGGTCAGCGACCGCCTTGACGATCTGCTCGGGCCGGTCAGTGGGCAGGTCACACTGACCAGGGATCTGGTCTGGTCGGGGCGAGCGCAGTACGACCTTGCCAATCCTCGTCGGCTGGCCAGCATGTACGAGACAGTGCTCCGCGAAGCGACGACGGCAGATGATCTCGTTCGATGGCTCGACGGCCCGACACTCGTCCGGCTCTGGCCCACCCTGGTCATTCCTCCGCAGGTACGGTGGCTGTGGGAGTCCAAACACCAGGCACTCGTTCACACCCGGCCCGGAACCGGGCCGCGATCTGATCGTGAGGATGATCGATGAACGCGAGTGAGCCGATCTGGCGCAAGTCGAGCCGCAGCAGTTCCAACGGCGGCAACTGTGTGGAGGTCGCCGACAACCTGCCGGGCCGGGTGCTGGTGCGCGATTCGAAGGACCGGGCCGGTAGCACGTTGGCCTTCGCGCCGGCCGCCTGGTCCGCCTTCGTCGCTCACACCCCGTCAGCCGTACGCTGACCACCGGGGTCGGCGTGCGCCAGCCGGAGCTTCCATCAACGCCGGTCGGCCTGACGCCAGTCGACCGGTCGCACCGTGCGGTGCTCGGCAACCTGGGGCAGCTCTACCGGTACGACCTTGCCGAGGCGTACCGTCACCTGCCGAACGCGGACGGCACCTACCACAATCGCCGTCTCGACCGCTTTCTGGCCGGCGCGGATCCGGACACTCGGGCGTGGCTGATCACAGTGGCGGGAGAGCTTGGCGGATTCGTCATGGCGGGCCGGGCGGATGAGATCGCCTCGATCAACGATTTCTTCGTGGTCCGGCCACTGCGGCGGACCGGCGTGGGACGTGTGGCCGCTGGTCAGGCCATCGCCGAATGGCCGGGCCGGTGGCGGATCGCCTTCCAGGCGTACAACCCAGGAGCGCAGCCGTTCTGGCAGCGGGTGGCGACCGACGCGGTCGGACCGCACTGGCACCGGTCCGAGGTGGCGTCGGTGCCGGGCGCACCTGCAGATATCTGCCTCAGCTTCGACACGTTGCGCCGATGACTGACCGGGTCACCTGTGCGGCGCTAGAAGTCGAGCAGGGCGTCGGTCGTGACGTCGATCGGAAACGGAAGGTCGGAGGTCAGCCGCTGCCCGTCTTCGGCAACCGCATGCTCGACGTAGTGCTCGCCCTCAAGCCGGAACAGTCGCAGCGTAAGTGCTTCGTACTCGACCATGTCGGGCTCGACGAGTAGGTACCAGCCGATCCGCGCGGCCGCGTAGAACTGCATTTTCTGTACGCGGTCGGTCGCGACACTGCTCGGCGAGGTGATCTCGCCGGCCAGGACGACCTCGTGTGCGTCGGCGACGCCACCGAGCCGCCCGACCTTCGCCACCACCAGGTCCGGGATCACGATCCGGTTGGCGGCCAGTCGTACGTTCACCGCCTCGTGTGCGCGCAAACCCGCCGACCGCGCGGCCGGCCGGATCGCGGTCAGGAGGAGGAACGAGATGTCCTGATGTGGCCTGTTCGGTGCGGGGCTCACCCACAGTCCTCCGTCGATCAACTCGATCCGGTTTCGGGTCTCCCCGAGCGCGAAGTACTCGGACTCGGTCCACGGCTCGGGGTGATCAAGTGCGGCAACGCTCATTGGCAGACTCACCTCCTTACGGATGCTGTCACAAGTCTCCCACCACTGCGTGCTGCAGCCCGGCGATCGTCGGCGAGCCGAGTAGTTCAGACTCAAGATGGCCACGCCCTGGTGATGCTCCTGGATACTTGGTTGGCGGGTCAGCTGTCGGTCGCGACCAGGTGGACGCAGTGT
Organism: Solwaraspora sp. WMMA2056; assembly: GCF_030345095.1. NCBI lineage: Bacteria > Bacillati > Actinomycetota > Actinomycetes > Micromonosporales > Micromonosporaceae > Solwaraspora > Solwaraspora sp. WMMA2056. The sequence continues at coordinate 6,360,317 of NZ_CP128360.1, read as the reverse complement.
CGGGCTCTGCGGAGCGTGGTCGGGTCACCGGTGGCGGCGTACACGTCCAGAGCGGTGTCCGCGAACTTGATCGCGTGCGGATCGGTGGTGCGGGCAGCGACCTCGAACAGCTCGGCTGCCTGCTCCGCGTCGTGTACTGAGTCCGTACAGCTCTCGGTGTCGCCGGCCGGGTCAGGCACTGGCCGGGGTTCGGCGGGGGAGTAGGCGGCGGTCACCGCTGCTGTCGCGGCCCAGGCCGCGGCGAGGCTCGGCTCCCAGAGCCGTTCGGGCAGCGCTGGCAGGGCGCGCAGGACGGCGTTCGGCGCGGTGGCCGCGTGCACCAGCATGACCGGGTTGGCGTACCCGTGGGTGGCGTGCCGGGCGACGGCGGCGGCGACGATCGCCGCCAGTCGGTCGGGAGCCGACCCGGCCGCGCTGCCCGGCTCCGCGCCCGAAACGGCCGGTAGGTTGGGCACCGCGCCTGCTGTTGCGGGCCAGTCAGGCAGATCGGCGAGCTGTGCCAGTCGCGCCCGGATGCCGTACCGCTGGTCCGGCACCCTCGGTACGGCGTCGAGCGCTGTCCGGGGGTCCGACGTCGGGTAGGCGCCCCTGCCGGGCGGGGCGAGTGGTTGCCAGCGGGCGGCCCAGTAGGCGAGCCCGTGGCCCAGTTCGGCGACCCGGGGTGCGGTTTCGGCGTCGATCAGCGCCCGGACGGCATGGCCGACCCGGATCACCCCGTGCGTGGCGCCGGCGGCGATCCCCGGCAGCAGCCGGGGCCACCATCGGGTCAGCACCTCCCGCCAGGGGGCGAGGGCCAGCTCCCGCTCGAAGTAGTCGAGCCAGTCGCCGGTGCGGACCGGGTCACCGAGCGGGTCGCGCCACTGCTGCGCCGCGATCGGGCTGACACCTCGGGGTCGAGGTTCGAGTCGGTCGGCGTACCCGTCCAACCACTTGTGGACGACGTCGCCGCGCCCATGCCGGGCCAGCGCCTCGGCGGCCATCGGCGCGTGGTTAGACAGCCAGCCGTCGCGCTCCGGCCCGGTCGCCAGAATCCGTTCGTACGCCTCGTCAAGCACTCCGTCCGCCATGTTCCGCAGTCTGCAACTTCGATCGAACTTGAGGTCAAGCCAGGCGCCCGCGTCGTTGCGGTGGCTCTGGCTGCTGGGCGCCGGCAGTGCGAGACAGAAGGCCCTGGGGGAGGTAGACTGAATCATCTTACGAGAAAGTGATTCAAGTCGGGAGGGGCGGCGGCAATGAGTACTGGTGCCCGGATCGAGCGTGCCCGGATCGCCGCTGGTCTGAGTCAGCGAGCTCTCGCCGAACGTTCAGGCGTCTCGCAGTCGACCCTGTCGCGCATCATCTCCGGCGACCGAGTGGCCAAGATGCCCGAGATCGTCACTATTGCCTGGGCCACCGGACACACCGTCGCTCAACTCACCGGGGCGGTGGCGGTGGCGGACCGCGTCCAGTTCGCGGCCAGGGCGACCGGTGGTTCGGACATGGAAGGGATGAGGCAGGCACTACTAGGGTTTCTGGAACTCGATGACTATCTTCACCAATATGCCATCCCGGCCGTCAGCGACATCGGTTCCGGGCGTGACACCTGAAGCACAGGGACGCGCGGCGGCCAGCCGTTTCCGCCTGGAGCACCACCTCGGGATTCAGCCGCTGGGTGATCTCGTCGCAGTCATTGAACAGGCCACCGGCGTCGATGTGGCGGTCCTTGACGCTGGACCCGACGAACACGGTCTGACCATGTGTGACCCGGCCCACGGCACTGTGTTCATCGGCGTCGCCCGGACCCGGCACCCGATGCGGCAGCGCAGCACGCTCGCCCACGAGCTCGGCCACGTGCAGTTCGGTGACTGGGCGGCAGACGATGCCGGCAGCTGCGGCCAGCGGTCACCGGTCGAGGTCCGGGCCGATGCTTTCGCCCGGCACCTGCTGCTGCCGCTGGACGGTCTGCGGCAGTTCCTCGCGGACCTGCGGGTGACTGATCGGTCCGTGCTGTCTGCCGTCGTCCAGCGCTACCTGGTGTCTCCAGCCGTCGCCGCCATCGCCTTGGAGCAGGCCGGATACATCGACGCGGGCAGGAAAGCGGAGTGGATGGGAGTGACGACCCCCCAACTCGCTGTCCGCTTCGGATGGATCGACCAGTACAACGCGCTGCAGGCTGACTCGAACCGACGGCGGGCGCCACAACGACTACTGTCCCGCGCAATCGAGGGCTACGCGGCAGGTGTGCTCTCCGCCCAGGTCATCGCCAACCTGCGCGGCGTCGCCCTCGAAGCAGCCGAAGCGGAACTGGCCGAGGCTGGGATCGGACCGGCGGCCCAGCAGACGGTCTGGGCTGATCCGGCGGACCTGGCGGACCTGCCGGATGTCGGAGTCGATGTGACGGAGCTCGACGACTATCTCCGCGACGCGGGCGACGGTGAGGAGTGGGCCACGGAGACAGGGAAGCAATGAGCCCACGGCCGATCATCGATGCAGGCCCTGGTCTGAACTTCCTGTCGATCAACAAGGAACGGCTCCTCATCGGTGTCCTCGGGCCGTTGAGTGCCCCGGAGACGGTGCAGGACGAGGTGCTGCGCAAGGCGCGGGCGGACCCACGATTCCGCACGGCAGGCAGTGTGTGGCGCAAACTGACGCCACGGTGGATCCAGGTGCTGTCTGACGATGAAACGCCAGAACTTGCGGTGGCCGTACGCCGGATGACCCAGCAACCGATGCAGAAACGGATGCAACAGCCGAAAGATCTGGGCGAAATCATGGTGGTGGCGCACGCTGTCGTCGCAGCAGAAGCGGGCGCAGCGATGTCCGTGCTCATCGACGACGGAGCGGGAGCCCGGATCGCAGCCGCTGAAATCGGTCGGTTGCGACAACTCCATGCCGCCGGTCAGCCAGTCGGGTCGATCCGACTGGTCAGCACGCTGACGGTGCTGCAGCGGGCGGCCGGCACGCAACACATTCCGGACCGAGCCGCCATGCGTGACATCTACCAGCGCCTCCGTGGCTTGGACGACGGGCTGCAGCCGATTGAGGCGACGCCACTGCTGTCTCCTGGCCATTGGGCGTGACCGGTCTCGGTTAGCCGGCGGAGGCTACCGCTCGACGTACGTGGCGAGGTTCGCCAGCGAGGAGGCGAGGCCGGCGGCGTGGTCCGCCGCGCTGATGCCGGCCGGTACGTCCTCGGCGCGAATCGCCACCCGGGTGCCGCCGTCGACGGCGGTCACCTCCCAGGTCATGGTCATCGTGCCGGCGTACGCCGGATCGTCGGCGACGAAGTCGACGGCCTGCACGACCCGTACGCCGGGGACGAGGTCGACGAAGCGGGCCTCGACGATGTCGGAGTCGGCGGTCGCCTTGCCCGGCGCGGCCGACGCGTCGGCGTAGGTCAGGACCAGCCGGTAGCCGCCGCCGGGCCGGGCGTCGAACCGCTCGAACCGGCCCGCCATCCCCTGCGGCGGCAGCCACGCGGTGAGCGCGGCCGGGTCGACCAGAGCGGCGTAGACGCGCGCGACCGGGGCGGACATCACCCGGGCTGCCGAATCGGTACGGGTCACGGCGGCCAGCGTAGCGGGCCTGGCCCTGGTCTGCGTTCAGCGCGTGTCGCTCAGCGTGATCGGCGGGCCGATCGGCAGATGTGTATCAGCGAGTATTCCTGTGAGGAATAATCATTCCTCACAGGAATACTGTTGAGCGGCACTACCTGTCGCCACCCAGCCCCAGCGTCCCGGCCGGCGGCACCGCCACGACGTGCGCGCCGCCGCGAACGTGCGCACCGCCGGTGCGCCGGGCCGCGTCAGAGGTACGCGACGCCGGTGAGCCGGGCTGCCGCCGCCCACATCCGGCGGCCGTTGCCCGGATCCCGGGCCTGGGCGCTGGCCCGCACCTCGGTGACCGGGCCACGGATCTCCTGGAACCCGCCCGGCCCGAAGAACTGCCCACCCCGCACGCCGGGAGCGGTCGCCGCGTACAGCTGGGGCCGGGCCCCGGACTCGACCCCGCTGACCATCAGCGACAGCAACCGGCCGCCAGCGCGCATCAGCCGGCCCCGGTCGGCCATCGCGCGCGGAGTCAGGTTGGTACGGGTCATGCCGGGGTGGGCCAGCACGCTGACCACCGGCGACCCGCCGGCCCGCAGCCGCCGGTCCAGCTCCAGGCCGAGGATCGTGCCGACCAGCTTCGACAACGCGTACGCCCGGTTGCCGGTGTAGGAACGCTCCATCATCAGATCGTTCAGGTCCAGGTTGCGCTGCTTGTGCACGATCGACGACACGGTCACCACCCGGGGCTCCTTCCCGGCGGCCAACCGGTCCAGCAGCAGCCCGGTCAGCGCGTACGGCCCGAGCGCGTTGGTGCCCACCTGCAGGTCGAACCCATCGACGGTCAGCGGCGGTCGCGGGCCGGTCAGCACCAGCCCGGCGTTGTTGACCAGCAGGTCGAGCCCGCCGGTGAAGTCGGCGGCGAAGGACCGGATCGAGTCGAGTGACGCCAGGTCGAGTCGCCGTACCTCGACGTCGGCGCCCGGCACCTCGCGCCGGATCACGCCGGCCGCCTCCTCGCCGTCCGGCACGTTACGTACCGCCAGCACGACGGCGGCCCCGTGCCGGGCCAGCTCCAGCGCGGTCACCCGCCCCACACCGGAGTTCGCGCCGGTCACCACCGCGCGGCGGCCATGCTGGTCGGGGATCTGCTCTGCGGTCCAGTTCCGTATGTCCTGCATGACCGCCGACGCTAGGTGGCCGGACGCGCCGCCGGGCAGACCTGACCAACCTGGGACCACGGGACCTACCCTGCGGGGTGCGTCGACCGGCACACTCGATGGTGTGACGAGCACCGTCTACGCCCGCGAACTGGCCGACTTCCTACGCAACCGACGTTCCCGGCTGCGGCCGGAGGAGATCGGACTGGCCCCCGGCCCACGCCGTCGGGTCGCCGGGCTGCGCCGCGAGGAGCTGGCGCTGCTCGCCGGGGTGAGCACCGACTACTACCAGCGGCTGGAGCAGGGGCGCGACGTCCGGCCCTCCGACGACGTACTGACCGGCATCGCCCGCGCCCTGGCGCTCAACGCCGAGGAGACCCGGCACCTGCGGGCCCTGGCCCGCCGGGCGCAGCAGCCGCCGGCCCCGCGCCGACCCACCCGGGTGACCGTGCCGGAGAGCACCCGCCGGCTGCTGCACAGCCTGCACACCCCGGCCGTGGTGGTCAGCCGCCACCTGGATCTGCTCGCCTGGAACGCCATGGCCGCCGCCCTCTACCCGGGCATCGGGCCGACCAACGCGCTGATCGACATGTTCGACCATGCGCAGGCGCACGGCCGCTGCCTCGGCTGGGAGGAGACCGTGCTGGACTATCTGGGCTTCCTGCGGGCGGCGGTCGCCGCCGACCCGGAGCACCCGCGCGCCCGGGAGATCGTCGGCACGCTCAGTATCCGCAGCGACGAGTTCCGCCAGCTCTGGGCCCGCCACGACGTACGCGAGTCGGTCAGCGGCAGCAAGACGTTCCCACATCCGCTGGTCGGTGACCTGCGGCTGGACTGGGACGCCTACACCCCGCCGGGGCGCTCCGGGCCGATCCTGATCGTCTACACGGCCGCGCCGGGCAGCGCCGACGCCGAACGGCTGCAACTGCTCGCCACGTACGCGAACTGACGTCGTCGTCCCCGGGCTGACGTCGTCCCCGGCCTGACGCCTCACTGGGTGACGGGTACTGCCGGGTCGGGCCGGCGGCGGGCGAGCAGCAGCAATCCGAGCGTTCCCACGTAGAGCAGGGCACCGACCGCGTACGGCATCCGGTAGCCAGTGTGCTGGGCGGCGCCGAGGACCGGGCCGGCGAGCAGCGCCCCGGTGGGGATGGCGTTCGAGTAGAGGGTCGAGGCCCGCCCCTGGTGCCGGGGCAGCATGTCCTGCATGTAGGTGATGCCGAGACCGCCGAGCGCGGCGATCGACGCCGCGTTGAGCAGCTGCCCGACCAGCAGCGGCCACACCTGGTCCGAGACGGCGACGACCGTCATGTACGCCGCTCCGCAGCCGGCTCCGACGAGCAGCAGCCGGTGCACCGGGAGCCGGGTGGACAGCCAGCCGAAGCCGAGGATCAGCGGGATCTCCAGGCCGGCGCACAGGCCCAGCAGCAGCCCGGCGGCCCCGACACCGGCCCCCAGGTCCCGGGTGACGTGCAGCGGCAGCGCCTGGATGGCGAGGTTGCTGGCGGCCCAGGTCAGCACGAACGCGGCGACGCTCAACCAGATGGTCCGGCGGGGGGCGTCCGCCCCGTACCGGTGGGTGTCCGACGCCCCGCCGGCGTCCGGGCGACGACGGTGCCGCAAGGCGAGTAGGACGGCGACGGCGGCGACGGCGTACACCAGGGCGGACGCGGCGTAGGTGAGCCGGAACCCGCCGGTGGTGAGCAGCAGCGACGCCAGCGGCGGGCCGGCCACCCAGGCGATGGAGAACAGCGTACGGAACGTGCTCATCGCCATCGCGATCCGCGCGGAGTCGGCCAGCGCCTCCCGGGCGTAGGCGAACATCTGCGGGACCAGCACCTGCGCCGACGCGGTCAGCGTGACCGTGATGAGCAGAAAGACCGGGAAGTCCCGTACGACCGAGGTGAGCGCGCTGGACAGGCACCCGGCCGATGCGGCGGCGACGAGCAGCCACCGGCGGCTCGTCAGCCGGTCGGACAGCCGCCCGACCACGGTGGCGATCACCACCGCCGAGACCGGGGCGGCGACCAGGCACAGCGCGATCTGCCCAGCGCTGGCCCGGACCGCGTCGTCGAGAAACAGGGTCAGGTACGGCGAAGCCATCGCGGTCGACAGGCCGACGGCGACGCAGACGAAGCCGAGCGCGGCCCAAACGCGTACGCGGTTCAGGGCGTCCCGCCCTCCCCGGACCCGCCGCTGGACCGGGGACTCTCCCCGGATCCCGCTCTGGCCCGGGGGCGGGCCCGCAGGTGGGCGCGTTCACCCTGCTGCCCGAAGAGGCTGAGGAACTCGACCGGCTCGTCGCCGACCGCGCCGAACCAGTGCGGCACCCGGGTGTCGAACTCCGCCGCCTCACCGGGGGAGAGGACCAGGTCGTGCTCGCCGAGCAGGACGCGCAGCCGCCCGTCGAGGACGTACAGCCATTCGTAGCCTTCGTGGGTCTTCAGCTCCGGCACCCGGCGTGGGCTGCGCGGCGGGATGATCAGCTTGTACGCCTGGATGCCGCCCGCCCGCTGGGTGAGCGGAAGGACGGTCATCCCATGTCGGGTGACCGGGCGCAGGTGGATGCGTGGGTCGCCGGTCGGCGGCGCGTCGACCAGCTCGTCCAGGCTCACTCCGTGGGCCCGGGCGAGGGGCAGCAGCAGTTCGAGGGTGGGGCGGCGGGCACCGGACTCCAGCCGGGACAGGGTGCTCACCGAAATGCCAGTGGCGGCCGACAGTTCGGCGAGCGTCGTGCCGCGCTGCCTGCGCAGCGCCCGCAGCCGGGGGCCGACCGAATCGAGCGCCCGGTCGAGGTCGAGGTCGTCGAGGTGATCGCGGTCGTCGCCCATGGCGACAAGTTTGCCGCCCCGGTGGTCGGCGCAGGCATACTCGGTTGGTGACCACCACGAAACAGCCCCGGCTGGAGATCGAGTACTGCACGCAGTGTCGCTGGATGCTGCGGGCGGCGTGGACGGCACAGGAGCTGCTCACCACCTTCGCGCTGCGACTCGGCGAGGTGGCCCTGGTGCCGGGTACCGGCGGGATCTTCGAGGTCCGGCTCGACGGCGAGACGATCTGGTCGCGTGCGGAGACCGGCTTCCCGGACATCCCGGAGCTGAAGCGACTGGTCCGGGACCGCATCGCGCCCGACCTCAGCCTCGGTCACAGCGACCGGGCGGCGTCGCGTCCAGGCTGAGCAGTAGCTCAGCCGTCCACCGTACGGCCATCGATAGTCAACTCCTTGGATATCGACGTCGACCACACTAATCTGGTCACCTCGGTCGTCCAGGGAGGCCGCCTTGCGTCACGTCACCGCCCCGTCCCGTACGGTGGTTCGCCGCCGGAACTGGATCGGGGCCGCCGCCTTGTCCACAGTGCTGGTGATCGCCCCGGCCACCGCCGCACTGGCGGCCAACCTGCCCAACCTGCCCCAGTCCGCCGGCGGCTACGAGCTGACCTTCTCGCCGGCGTACGACTACGACGGGGACGGGTGCTACCCCGTGGCGGCGATCGCCCCCGACGGCACCCTCAACGGCGGGCTGAACACCACCGGCGCGGTCAACGGCAACTGTCGGGACCGGGAGGATCTCGACCGCACCCAGACGTACGCCCGGTCGAAGTGCAACAACGGCTGGTGCGCCATCGTGTACGCGAGCTACTTCGAGAAGGACCAGACCGTGCAGGGCTGCTGCGGTCACCGGCACGACTGGGAGCACGTCGTCTCCTGGGTCAACCAGGCCGCGCACCAGGTCGACTTCGTGTCCCGTACGGTGCACGGCGAGGTGCAGACCTATCCGCGCTCCTCGGTGCGCTTCGACGGCACCCATCCGAAGGTCGTCTACCACAAGGAAGGCGCCTTCGGTTCGCACAACTTCCGGTTGGCCAACAGCAACGACGACCCGCCGGAGAACCACTACGGCACCTGGCGGTACCCGCCGATCGTCGACTGGAACGGTTGGCCCAGCACCGCGCTGCGGGACCGGCTGATGGCCGCCAACTTCGGCTCCGCCAGCATCAAGATCACCGATCAGGACGATCGGTTCCGAAACCTGCTGAACAGGACGAAACCGGGCGGTAACCCCTTCGACCCGTGGGCCTGACCCAGCGGCGTGAACGCCTTACCATCGGCGCATGGGGTTGCTGTACCGGGCGGAGATTCAGCCGACCAAACTCGAGTTGCTGGCGGACTGGCTACCCGGCCGGGACTGGTCCCGAGGGCTGGGCGCGGGTGAACTGGACCGAGTCGCGGCGTACCGCTTCGACGACCCGGCGGGGCAGGTCGGCATCGAGACCATCCTGGTCCGGGCCGGGCAGGGGCCGATCCTCCAGGTCCCGCTGACCTACCGGGACGCGGCGCTGCCCGGCGCGGACGAGTGGCTGATCGGCACCTGCGAGCACTCGGTGCTCGGCCGGCGGTGGGTGTACGACGGCTGCGGCGACCCGGTCTACGCCGCCGCCCTCGCCGACGCCATCCTGGCCGACACCGGACAGGCGGCGGAATTCGTCGAGATCGACGGTGAAATCGGATCATCGACGGCGATTCGACCGTTATCGTGACGAGGACCGTCGAACTGCTCGTCGTCCGCCGTCCCGGCCAGATCGAGCCGCCGGGCAGTGGTACGGACGGTGCCGCGCTCACCGGCCGCTGGGACGGTCAACCCGACCCGTTGCCGCTGGCGTACGCGACCCTGCGCCGGCCGCCGGCCCCGGAATGATCGGTCGGGCCGGGGCGTCGCCTGCCCGTTCCACCCGGACGGGGCGTCCTGGCGGACCGGCACTGCGGTAGAGCAGTATTCCTGTGAGGAATAATCATTCCGTTGAGGTATATCGTCCGGACGGTTGTCCCTGTGTGGTGCCGTCACGTTCGGTGACGTAGCGGACCGCAGGGCCACTGCCAGAGCGATGCCGGCGGGCCGAGATGGTGGGCCGTTGGGCCAGGCCCGGCGGGGAATGGCCGGCCGGTCGGCGTGGTTGTACATGGTCGCGACGCGCAGAAGGCAGCGCCCGACAGTGCCGGCGGCGTGACCGGCCGTGTCATCGGATGTGCCCGGTACCACCCGGATGACCGTTTACCGCACACCGTTTACCGCGCACCCCGTGCACCGCCCGCCCCGGCATGATCCGGGGCCCGGGTGAGGGTGTGCCCCCTCGGAAAACGGAAGGTGGACCCCCCATGACCACGATCTTCAGCCGTACCCTGGCCACCAGCCTGCGCACGAGCCTGCGGAGCACCGCTCTGGGTATCGCCGGTCTGACCCTGGCCGGTGGGGCGATCGCCGCTCCCGCGTTGGCCGCCCAGCACACCCCCGGCGTGCAGGCCGCGTCGACCACCGCCACCGCGTCGACCACCACCGCGACCGCCGCGAGCGACAGCGGCAGTGTCGACACCGCCAAGCTGATCCCGCACGGTGTGCAGGGCGAGCAGTCCCGCATCACCCTGTCGGGCGAGCAGACCGACAACGTCAAGGGCATCATCGCCGCCACGAAGAAGGCCGGCATGGACGAGCGGGCCGCCGTGGTCGCGATCGCGACCGCGCTGCAGGAGTCGAAGTTGGAGAACCTGGGCCACCTGGGTGACCGTAACGACCACGACTCGCAGGGCCTGTTCCAGCAGCGGCCGTCGTCGGGTTGGGGCACGGTGGAGCAGATCACCGACGTCGAGTACTCGACCACCGCGTTCCTCAACGGGCTGAAGCAGGTCGACGGCTGGCAGGACATGCCGCTGACCGAGGCCGCGCAGACCGTGCAGGTGTCGGCGTACCCGTTCCACTACGCCCAGTGGGAGACCCAGGCGGCCGAACTCGTCGCCCAGCACTGGAACAGCTGACCGCAACAGCCGACCTGGACACAGCACAACGGTCGAAGGGCCGGACCCCGTACCCGGGGTCCGGCCCTTCGACCGTGTCACCGGGCGAGTCGCCGTCGTCGCCCGGCGCGCGACCCTCAGCGGGGCAGTGTCCGGCGGGCGGCGGCGGTCACCTCCGGGTCCGTACACCCGGCCGCGTATCCGGCGATCCGGCGGCGGATGTCGCGGCCGAGCAGCCATACCCCGATCCGGTCGGCGACCGGGCGTAGCGCCGCCGGTCGGCAGCGGAAGCTGTAGCGCCAGGTCGCGACGGTGTGACCGGGCTCGGGCGCCGGGGCGAACCGCCAGCCGCCGGCGAACATCTCGAAGAACCACGGACCGCGCACCATCTTCATGCCGACGTTGGTCGGCGGTGCGTAGGAGACGTACTCGCTGATCATCGTCAGGCCGTGCCGGGACCGGGTGAAGGTGCGTACCCCCTTGCCGGGTCGGGTGGCACCGTCGAGGAAGTGCTGTGCGCGGATGAACGGATCCCAGCGGTGCCGCACCGGCGTGGTGGTCTGGGACACCGCGAAGGCGAGATCCGGCGGTACGGGTACGGTGACCACCGCTTCGACGACTGGCATCAGCCCATCCTCCGCTCTCGGGGACCCGGTGGCGGCACGCGTCGGTCAGAACAGGGTCAGCGGTTGCGCCGGGATCGGCTCGGGCAGCGCGGCGAGCTGCGGCAGCGCGGCCCGTACCTCGTCGTGGAAACGCCGGGCGAGCGTCGGCGCGTCGGCGTTGTCCGGGGTGTGGATGAACACCGTCGGCGAGCGGCCCTGCCGCAGCCAGGCCACCGACGCCTCGACCCAGCGGCGCCAGCCGGCGGCGGTCTGCTCGACGTCGTCGCGGCCGAGGTAGCGCACGATCGGCCGGTCGGTCAGCGCCCGGAGGCGCAGCGGCGTGCGCGGCTTCTTGACCCAGGCCTCGCGTTCGGCGTCGCTGGTCGGCGCGGCGGCGAAGAACGTGGTGGTGTCGAACGGCACCCATTCGGCGGCCACCTCGGCGAGGACCGCTTCGAGCCGGCGGGTCTCGGCCGGGTCGGTGAAGAACGCCGGGTGGCGGACCTCGACGGCGTACCGGTGGTCGCGGGGCAGGCGGCGCAGGAACCGGGCCAGGGTCGGTACGTCGTCGGGGCCGAACGACGCCGGCAGTTGGGCCCAGAGCGCATGGGTACGCGGCCCGAGTGGCGCGATCGCGTCGAGGAAGGCGTTCAGCGGGCCGTCGGCGTCGGTGAGCCGGTGCTCGTGGGTGACGGTTTTCGGCAGTTTGAGGACGAAGCGGAAGTCCGGGTCGGTCTGCGCCGCCCAGGTGGCGACGGTCTCCCGGCTCGGGGTGGCGTAGAAGGTGGTGTTGCCTTCCACGGCGGTGCACCAGGCGGCGTAGTGGTGCAGCCGTTCGGCCGGCGGCAGGGGGTGTGCGATCAGCCGGCCCTGCCAGGACTTGTGTGTCCACATCGCACAGCCCACCGCGAGCCGGGGCAGCGTCGTCGGCGGACCGGAGGGTGCGGGGTGGCTCGGCACGCCGACAACGATAGAGCCACCCCGTTCGAGCGCTGGACTTTACGCCACGTTCATCGAACAGTCTTGATCATGGCGATTGAGCAGCTTAGATTCCCCGCATGGCCCGCCGTACCATTGCCGCCGCCGTCGCCGCGACGGTCGCCGCACTCGTCGCCCTCACCCTGACCGCCGTCCCCGCCCAGGCCACCCCGCCCAACATCCCGTCCTACAGCACCGCGCTCAGTCGGCTGAACTCGCTGACCGTCGCCGCCGAGACCAACCAGTCCAGTTACAACCGTTCGCTGTTCCCGCACTGGATCACGATCACCGGTTCCTGCAACACCCGCGAGCAGGTGCTCAAGCGCGACGGCACGAACGTGGTGGTCAACAGCAGCTGCGCCGCGACCTCCGGTACCTGGTACAGCCCGTTCGACGGGGCCACCTGGACCGCCGCCTCCGACGTCGACATCGACCACATGGTGCCGTTGGCCGAGGCGTGGCGCTCCGGTGCCCGCGCCTGGACCACCGCCCGGCGTCAGGCGTACGCCAACGACCTCGGCGGGCCGGAGCTGTGGGCGGTGACCGACAACGTCAACCAGGCCAAGGGCGACAAGGACCCGGCCGACTGGCAGCCGCCGCTGGCATCGTTCCGTTGCACGTACGCCCGCGCCTGGATCCAGGTGAAGTGGTACTACGGGTTGACCGTGGACAGCGCGGAGAAGTCCGCCCTGTCCGGCATGCTGGCCACCTGCTGACTGACGGCCTGTCGGACGGTGCGGCTACCCTGCCCCGCATGAGTCTCGCGGTAACGGTCGGCATCACCACGGCACTGTCCGGAATCGACGATGAGGGGGCGGCGCGCAGCCGCGTCGCCCTCGACGAGTTGAGCGCCGCGTTGGCCGCCGAGGGCGTCGCCTGGCAGGAGCCCTACGACGTGGTGGTGCCGTCGACCCGGCCGCACCTGCGTGGCTTTTCCGCCAGCGCCCTGCACCAGCTGCGTCGGGTGCTGGCCCTGGTGGATTCGGCCACGCCGGTCACTCCGGTCGCCGACGCTGCCGGGCTCGCCGCGGACCGGGAGCTGATCGACGACCAGGCGGCGCTGCTGGAGTCGCATCTGCTGTGCCACTCCGACAGCGCCGGCTACTACGTCCCGGTCGACTTCGGCGACCCGTTGTTCCTGCCGGCGCAGGCCGGGGTCGCCGGCGGCGGCATCGTCGGGTCGAGTCAGGGCCTGCTCGCCGAGCTGCGGCGCTGCGCGGCGGCGCTCGGCGTACGGCTCGATCCGGCCGGTGACCTGCCGGACACCGAGGCGGCCCGGCTGTTCGCGCTGCCCGACGACGCCGATTTCGCGGTCGAGACGCAGACCTGGCTCACGCTGCACGAGGCGTGCCGGGCGAGCATCGCCAGCGGCCGGGCCATCGTGTTCCACTGACCGTGCCCGTGGACGGCCGGCCCCCGGCCGGGCGGCGCATCGCCCCCCGGCCGGCCGGTGTGCTCAGCGCAGCACGAAGGAAAGCTGTTCGATGGCGAAGTCCACGTCGGACTCCTCGACGACCAGCGGCGGGGCGAGCCGGATCGTCGCGCCGTGGGTGTCCTTGGCCAGCACGCCCCGGTCGGCCAGCCGCTCACACGCCTGCCGGCCGGTGAGCGGGCCGGGGGCCAGGTCCAGCCCGGCCCACAGGCCGCGACCCCGGACGGCGGTGAGTCGACCGGCGTCACGCAGGGCACCGAGCCCGGCGTGCAGCCGGGCACCCAGTTCGGCCGAGCGCCGCTGGTACTCGCCGGTGGCCAGTAACCGGACCACCTCGGTGGCGACCGCGCACGCGAGGGGGTTGCCGCCGAACGTCGACCCGTGCTCACCGGGGCGCAGCACGCCGAGCACCGAGCGGTCGGCGACCACCGCCGACACCGGCACGATGCCGCCGCCGAGCGCCTTGCCCAGCAGGTACATGTCCGGCACCACGCCCTCGTGGTCGCAGGCGAACGTGGTCCCGGTGCGGCCCAGCCCGGACTGGATCTCGTCGGCGAGGAACAGCACGTCGTTGCGGGTGCACAGGTCGCGTACCCCGGTCAGGTAGCCGTCCGGTGGCACCACCACGCCCTGCTCGCCCTGGATCGGTTCGAGCAGCACCGCGACGCAGGTCTCGTCGATCGCGTCGGCCAGCGCGGCGAGGTCGCCGTACGGCACGATCTTGAACCCCGGGGTGTACGGCCCGAAGTCGGCGCGGGCCTCGGCGTCGGTCGAGAAGCTGATGATCGTCGTGGTCCGGCCGTGGAAGTTGCCGTCGGCCACGACGATGGTGGCCTGCCCGTCCGGTACGCCCTTCACCTGGTAGCCCCACTTGCGGGCGACCTTGATCGCGGTCTCCACCGCCTCGGCGCCGGTGTTCATCGGCAGCACCATGTCCTTGCCGCACAGCGCCGCCAGCTCGCGGCAGAAGTCGGCGAACTGGTCGTGCACGAACGCCCGGCTGGTCAGGGTGAGCCGGTCCAGCTGGGCGTGGGCCGCCGCGATCAGCGTCGGGTGCCGGTGGCCGAAGTTGAGGGCCGAGTAGCCGGCGAGGCAGTCCAGGTACCGCTTTCCGTCGACGTCGGTGACCCAGGCACCGGCGGCCTCACGGAGCACCACCGGCAGCGGGTGGTAGTTGTGCGCGGTCCACCGTTCGGCGTCGCGCAGCGCCCCCGGTGTCCGCAGCAGCGCGCCTGGTGTCCGCAGCATCCCGTCGACGATCATCGGCCGGACCCCCTCAGCTCCAGCGTGCAGCACTTCACCCCGCCGCCGGCCTTGCGCAGCTCGGACAGGTCCACCCCGATCGGCTGGTAGCCGCGCTCGCGCAGCGCCGTGGCCAGCCCTTCGGCCTGCACCGGCAGCACCACGTTACGGCCGTCGCTGACCGCGTTGAGCCCGAACGCCGCCGCGTCGGCCAGGCTGGCCGCGATCGCGTCGGGGAACAGCCGCCGCAGCGCGGCGAGGCTGCCGGGGGAGAATGCCTCCGGCAGGTACGCGATGGTCCGTTCGTCGATCACCGCCAGTGCGGTGTCCAGGTGGTAGAAGCACGGGTCGACCAGCTGCAAGGTGACCACCGGCCGGCCGAAGACCTCCTGGGCGTGGGCGTGCGCGGCGGGTGAGGTGCGGAACCCGGTGCCGGCGAGCAGGTGGTCGCCGACCACCAGGAAGTCGCCTTCGCCCTCGTTGACGTGCTTGGCCTCGTGCACGGCGAAGCCGGCCTGCTCCAGCCAGTCGCGGTAGGCGGGCGCCTCGTCGGCCCGTTGCGGCTCCCGGAACTGCACGGCGAGGGCCTGGCCGTCGATGACGGTGGCGCCGTTGGCGGCGAAGACCATGTCCGGCAGACCGGGCAGCGGTGCGATCTCCTCGACCGTGTGACCCAGCTCCCGGTACGTGTCGCGCAGCTGCTCCCACTGGGCGATCGCCAACTCCCGGTCGACCGGGCGGGTCGGGTCCATCCACGGGTTGATCGCGTATTCCACGGCGAAGTACGTCGGCCGGCACATCAGGTAGTGCCGGTGGGTGGCGTGCATCGTCATGTGTCTGGCTCCTGGGGTCGAAGGCGCGCCCCGGCGGTGGCCGTGGGCTGGCGCTTGTCTCCACGCTAGAAGCTCAGATCAGCAGAAACCACTGCTGTGAGTTGCTTGTGGCGGCGAATCGTTGCGTGCTTACCGGGGATGGACAACGGAACGTTGCGTACACATGCTTTCGGGGGGCGACCACGCTGTCGCCCCCCGAAGATGCGGTGCCCGGTGAACCACCGGTGCTCTCGGCGCCCCTGCGGTGAACCACCGCTCGTTCGGGGGCCGGTGGGGCGGTGAACCACCGTCCCGGCTCACAATTGCCCGTCAGAAGATTCCGGCAAACTGTGAATCAAGCCACTGCCGTACCTGCTGCGCCATGTCCGTCTCGGTGGTCAGCCAGGTCAGCGAATCGGTCAGCGCCAAACTGCCGACGAGCATCGCCCCGAGGGCGAGGACGATCCCCATCAGCGCCTCGGTCCGCCCGGCGATGTGCCGGCGGGCGGTGGCCGAGATCCCGCCGAGGCCCAGGGCGAGCGCGACGACGCCGATCGCGATCCCGTACGGCGCGAGCGGGCCGGAGAGGACGAACAACGCGCCGACGAGACCGGTAATCAGGCTCAGGGTGGCCAGCATGCTGGCCCGGGGGCGCGGGCCGGCCGGAGCCGGCGGGGGAGTCGGCCGGCCGGTGGTCTCCTCCCGGGTCGGCGGTTCCGGTCGTGGCCCCGGGGCGGTCGGCCGGGTGGCCGGGTCGGTGACGGCGGTGTCGCTGCGGCGTACCGTGTCGTCGCGGCCTGCGGTGTCGGTCCGCGTCGCGGCCTTCGGCGGCGTCGTGGTCTGCGGCGGCGCAGTGGCCTTCGGCGGCGTCCGGTCACCGGTCGGCGGGTCGGCCGGGCTGTTGTGGGGCGCGGTCCGAGTGGTGCCGCCGGGTGGCGGCGCGGTCTCGGCCGACGCCGTCGGCTCCGTACGCCGCGTCAGCGAGGGAATCCTGACCATCAGACCATCCTCCTTATCGGTGCGCCGGCTCCGCTGTAGGTGCGCCGGCGGTTTCTCCCGGGATACCCAGACGTCCCGTCCGTCACACACCCCTATCATGCGGGCGTTCCGCCGACGATGATCTTCGGGCCGATAGGCTCTGTCGCCATGCCCGAGGGACACACGATCCACCGGCTGGCCGCACGCCATTACGCCGTACTCGGTGGAGCGCAGATCGTCGCGACCAGCCCGCAGGGCCGGTTCGCGGCCGGCGCGCAGCGGCTCACCGGCGCCACCCTCACGGCAACCGAGGCGTACGGCAAGCATCTGCTGCACCACTACGACGGTGGCAACGGCGGCGGGATCCTGCACGTGCACCTCGGTCTCTACGGCACCGTCACCGACGGGGCCGGCGCGCCGCCGGCACCGGTCGGGCAGGTCCGACTTCGGCTGGTCAGCCGACGGCACTGGGCCGACCTGCGTGGCCCCGCCGCCTGCGAACTGCTCACCCCGGCCGAGGTCGACGCGCTGCGCGGCCGGCTCGGCGCGGACCCGCTGCGCGACGACGCCGACCCGGACACCGCCGGCGCGAAGATCCGGCGCAGCGCCAGACCGCTCGGCGTGCTGCTGCTCGACCAGTCGATCGTCGCCGGGGTCGGCCTGGTCTACGCCACCGAGGTGCTGTTCCGGGCCGGGATCGCCCCGACAAGACCAGGTCGGCGGCTCACCGCCGACCAGTGGCAGGCGATCTGGGGCGACCTGGTCGACCTGATGCGGATCGGGGCGCAGCTGGGCCGCATCGACACGGTCCGCGAAGAACACCTACCAGAGGCGACGGGTCGCCCACCGCGCGCCGACCGGCACGGTGGCGAGGTGTACGTCTACCGCCGCACCGGAAGCCCCTGCCTGTGCTGCGGTGACACCGTCGTCCTTGGTGCCCTGGCCGCCCGCAACAGCTACTGGTGCCAAACCTGCCAACCCAGCTGACCAAGATCGCGACGATCTTGCAGTTATCGTGGAGCAAAGTGGACAAAAGCTCGCGATAACTGCAAGATCATCGGGGCGGGGCGGGGCGGGGCGGGGCGGGGCGGGGCGGGGCGGGGCGGGGTAGTGCGGGGCGGGGCGGGGTAGTGCGCTCACCACCACTTGCGCTTTGGGGGGCGGACCACCACGGAGCCGAAGATCACGTTGCAGACCACCTCGATGACCGGAGCGCCTGGTCGCGGCAGCGCGGTCAGCTTCGACTTCTTGTCGCCGAACACCGCCGTACCGCTCATCCGGACGTCGACGCCCTCCGGCACGTACACCGTCACCGACCCGAAGATCGACGTCGCCTCGATGGTGGTGACGTGATGCTGCAGCTGAGCGTCCTGCAACTCGATCTTGCAGTCGCCGAACACCGCCCGCGCCTCCAACCGGTCCGGGACCAGCCAGTGGCCCTTACGGACCTCGTCGCCGAAGATCGCCACCATCCGTTCCACCGGAGCCGGGGAGGCGCTCCCACCGATCGGCAGCGGCGTGCCGCCCGGGCCGCGTACCGCCATCGCGCCACCGCTGCCGTGCAGCTGGCCGGCAGGGTCCGTCGGCAGGTCCGCGGTGAGCCGGGCCAGCTCGCCGCGGGTCCTGGCGTTGTGCGCCTCGGTGACCCGTTCGGCGTACTCGTCGAGGGTCAACCGACCCTCTGCGGTCGCCTGACCGAGTAGCTCCACCACCTGCTCCCGCTCGGTGTCGGAGACACGCAGGTGGTCATCGTTGGGGTACGTCGCCGGGTCCACCCCGTCGAGGCTAACCGCCTCCGACCAGCGCCTGACCGCTGCCCGGCCCGCCGCGACGCGTCTGCGACCGGGTCAGTCGGTTCGGGCGACCGTGTCGTTGGCGCGGCGGGCGGCGACCAGCACCGGATCCCAGACCGGCGAGTACGGCGGGGCGTAGCCGAGGTCCAGCGCGGTCATCTCGGCCACCGACATCCGGTTCCACACCGCCACCGCCAGTACGTCGATCCGCTTCGCCGCCTCGGACGTGCCGACGATCTGCGCCCCCAGCAACTGCCCGGTGTGCCGTTCGGCGATCAGCTTGACGGTCATCGGGGCGGTACCGGGAAAGTAGCCGGCCCGGTTGCTCGACTCCACGGTCGCGGTCACGTGGTCGTATCCGGCCTGCTTGGCTTCCCGCTCGAGCAGCCCGGTCCGGGCCACCTCGAGATCACAGACCTTGGTGACCGCAGTGCCGATCACCCCGGGGAAGGTGGCGTAGCTGCCGCCGATGTTGATGCCGGCGACCCGGCCCTGCTTGTTGGCATGGGTACCCAGCGGCACGTGCACCGGCTGGCCGCTCACCCGGTGGTACGTCTCGACACAGTCGCCGGCCGCCCACACGTCGGGCACCCCGATCACCCGCATCTGCAGGTCGGTACGGATTCCCCCGGTGACGCCGATGGGCAGTCCCGCCTGCTCCGCGAGCGCCGTGTTGGGCCGTACGCCGAGCCCGAGCACCACCACGTCGGCCGGTAGCGCCCCGTCGTCGGTCAGCACCTCGCAGACCCGTCCGTCCCGTTCGTGCAGTCCGGTGACGGACACCCCGGTACGCACGTCGATGCCGAGCCCGACCAGCGCCGACCGGACCAGCGCCCCCATGTCCGGGTCGACAGTAGACATCGGTTGTGCGCTGCGCTCCACCAGGGTCACCGCCAGCCCACGGCGGATCATCGCCTCGGCCATCTCCACCCCGATGTAGCCGCCGCCGACCACCACCGCCCGGCGCGGCGAATCGTCCTGGTCGAGCCACTCCCGCAGCGCCGCCCCGTCGTCGAGGGTCTGCACCCCGAACACCCCGAACGCCGCCGATTTCGCCCAGGGCGGTTGTGCCGGCACCGCTCCGGTGGCGTACACCAGGGTGTCGAACGGCTCCCGGACCTCGCGCCCGCCGTCGGCGAACGAGGTGGCGACCACCTCGCGCGCGTCCAGGTCGATCCGGGTCACCTCGTGGCGGACCCGCACGTCGACGTGGTGGTCGCGGCGGAACGTCTCCGGGTCGCGGACGATGAGTTCCTGCGCGTCGTCGACCAGGCCGGAGATCCAGTACGGGATTCCGCAGGCCGAGTAGGAGGTGAACCGGCCGCGTTCGAACGCGACGATCGACAGGTCGTCCGGGCCACGCAGTTGCCGGGCCTGCGAGGCGGCCGACATCCCGGCCGCGTCACCGCCGATCACCACCATCCGGTGCACCACGTCAGACTCCCTCCGATCCATGGTCGCTCGCTGCCGGCAGCCGGTCGCGGGCCACGCCCGCCGGTGCCGGGATGATCGATACGCTGCGGGTCTGGCCGGCCAGGTAGCCGACGACGTCCCGTAGCTCACCGGTGCCGGCGTGGACCGCCCGTTGTCGGGCCGCCCCGCTGCCCTGGGACCGCAGTCGGCCGAGCAGCGAGTTCACCAGCCCGACGTCGCCGTGCCGGTCGAGCTCCGGACGGATCTGATCGACCAGGCGACGCAGCAGGTGCCAGGCCGGGCGCAGGGCGGGGGAGCCGTCGGTCAGGTCCACGGCCCGGCCCTCCAACCCGTCGTGGGCGGCCCGCCAGTGCGCCGCCGCCAGCACATGGTGCGCCACCTCCGGCGCGCGCCGGCCCTGCGCGACGGCGGCCAACGCGGTGCCGACCAGCCCGCGCACCAGAGCGGCCAGCAGGATCGTGTCGTCCAGGCTCGGGCAGACGTCACCGATGCGGACCTCGACGGTCGGGTAGTGCGCCGACAACCGGGCGTACCAGTAGAGCATCCCCTCGTCGAGGATGATCCCGGTCGCCATCAGGTCGTCGATCAACGACAGGTAGTGCTCGTGCGAGCGCAGCCACGGCGTCGGCGCGACCGCCGGCCACCGTTGCCACATGATCGACCGCCAACTGGCGTACCCGGTGTCGACGCTGTCGAAGAACGGCGAGTTGGCGGTCACCGCCTGCAGCACCGGCAGCCATGGCCGCAGGTGGTTGAGCACCTCGACACCGATCCGTGGGTCCGGTACGCCGACGTGGATGTGCAGCCCGTTGTTGCCCGGCCCGGGCACCAGCATGCCGTACCGTTCGACGATCCGGTGGAACCGAGGGTCGTCGACCACCGCTGGCAGCGGCCCGGCGATCGGCGCGGTGCCGACGGCGAGCAGCCGCACCCCGGCCCGTTCGGCGGCGTCGGCGACCCCGCCGCGCAGCGTACCGAGGGTCCGCCGCAGCGCCCGCAGGTCCAGGCCCGGCGGGCTGCCGATCTCGATCTGGCTGGTCTGGAACTCGCGCTGCACCTGGCCGCGCAGCTCCGGCGGGATTTCGGCCAGGACCGACTCGACCGCCGGGGCGGCGACGCCGGTGTCCGGGTCGACGAGGAGGAACTCCTCCTCGACGCCGACGGTCAACTCGTCGGGCAGGTGTCGCGACGGCGCTTCGGCGACGGTACTGCTGGTCATCTGGACACCGCCTGTCGTCGCACGCCGCCGCTCGGCGCGCCGGCGATCGCATACCCCACCGGTGCGGTGGGGCAAACGTGACCGACCCGGTGGTCCGGGCCCAGGGTTGCCGGCCCGGCCGGTCGTCGTCGTGACCATCTTGCGCCTTCCGGCGCCGGTCGCGGTACGAATGTCGGCAGCGCGTCGCTGGTGACGACCGGTCAGCGGCGGGGTGGGCGGTGCAGCGGCAGGTCGTGGCGGCCGGCGATCAGCTCCTGAATTCGGATCTTGACCAGGATGATCGGCTGCCGGTAGCGGCGTTCCCGGTCGGCGGCCCGGGTCCGGCGCCACTCGGCCCAGCGACTGTCGCCCCGGTAGAACCAGCGCGCCCAGGGCGCGTGCGGCCGGGCCAGCCGCAGCGCGCCGACGATCAGCAGCACCGGCAGGAACAGGCCGAGCAGCCCGGTCCAGATCTTGCCCTTGAGCAGGGTGACGGCGGCCAGCACCAGGTTGATCACGATGAGCGCCGCGCCGGCGAACTGCGCCGGATCGGTCTCACCGGTGAGGAACTCGTTGGCCCCCAACGGCCGCAGGCCGATCAGCAGCAGCCCGGAGACGGCGACGGCGACGAAGACGGCGTCGATCGAGGTGCGGCCCCGCTCCGACCAGTAGACGTCGCTCAGGTGCAGCAGCAGGGCGAACTCGTCGAGCACCAGGGCCGCGCCGATGCCGAACAGCGCCGCCGCCACCGCCCGCCACACGGTCAGCTCCACCGGGATCACCAGCCCGGCGACCCCAGCGACGAGCATGAAGACCACCCCGAACACGACGTGGTGGATGTGCAGGTCACCGGGGGTGATGTTGCCGGGCCACCAGCGGACCCGGGCCCTGATCATCCGCACCGAGAAGCGGATGAAGGCGAAGCCGAGGACCACCCCGACGAAGAAGCAGAACAGCGGGAGCCGGCCGGTCGAGACGATGGTGCGCTCGAACCAGCCGGTCACCGACGTGCTCCGTGGGACGTGCGCACCCTGACTACCACTCCTCGCTGTCGCATCGCCGTACCGTCGCCCGGTCCGGGTCGCGGTCCGTCGCCCGGTCCGGGTTGCGGCCGCCTCCTAGCATGGCCTGCGTGCCGGTGCTTCCGCTGAGCCTGATCGGGATCTGGGCGTACGCCCTGTCGCTGATCACCGTCTCCAGCGTGCCACCGACGCACCTGCTCGCCGCCGCCGCGGCGTCGGTCACCGTGGTGATCGCGACCGTCCTGGCCGTTCGGCTGGTCTGCGGCGTCCCGGCCGTCGGTCAGCTGCCGGGCCGACCCGGTCCCGGCGCCCACCGGCCCGGCGACGGCCGGCACGTTCCCCGTCAGGCAGACCCGGACGCACCGGGCCGGCCCCGTCCCCGCGCACCCGGCAGGCCCTTCGTCACCGCCTGACCGTTGCCCGGCCCGGGCCGCGCGTCGCCGACACCGGTCGACGCCCCGGGTGGGGTTCCACCCTTGCAAGGGAATCCTGTCGATGACTGCTGTCCTGTCCGCCGTACCCGCCGACGCCGGCCCGTTCGCGCCGGTCGTGGCGTACGCCACCGACCTCGTCACCGGGCTGGCGGTGGCGTTCACCCCGTTGGCCGGAGTCAACGCCACCGCTGTCGCCATCATCGCCGTCACCGTCGTGGTGCGGCTGCTGTTGAGCCCACTGACCTGGCTGCAGATCCGTGCCGAGGTCCGCCGGGCCGCGCTCGCCCCGCAGTTGGCCGAGCTGCGCGGCCGGTACGTCGACGATCCGCAACGGCTCGCCGTCGAGACGATGACGCTGTACCGCTCGGCGGGTGCGTCACCGTTCGCCGGGTGCCTGCCGGCGCTGGCCGCAGCACCGGTGTTCATCCTGATGTACCACCTGGTGACCCGCTCGTCCGGTGCCGACGGCCTGCTCGCCGGGTCGCTGTTCGGAGTCGGGCTGGGCACCTCCGCGCCGCAGCTGTCCGGGGGGGCCGAGGCCGGGGTGTTCGGCCTGGTACTGGCGCTGCTGGCGGTCGCCGCGTGGGCGACGTCGCGTCGGATGCGCCGCTCGGCGCAGGCCGCCCGGGCCGCAGCCGGCGGGTCGGCTGAGCCGTCGCCGATGGCGGTTGCCGGCCGGCTGCTGCCCCTGCTGCCGTACGGCACGGTGCTGGTCGCGCTGGTGGTGCCGCTGGCCGCCGGTCTCTACCTGGCCACCACGACGACCTGGACGGTGCTGGAGCAGACGGTACTGCGGCACTGGCTGACGCAGCGGGCGGGCTGACCACGCGGTGGTCGCCGACATCGACGGTGGTTGACAAGTGTGGTCCGGCGACGTACAACACCTGAGAGCGCTCTCTCAGCTCGCCGGGCGAGGTTCATCCGTCCTGATCAGTCCTGATGCCCTGAGAGCAACATCCGGCACCCCCTCCGCAGAGAACGCTCTCACCCCCAGCAGAGAGGCACATGATGACCGCACCCCCGCGCGGCACACGCCGTCGTCCCCGTACCCGCGTCGTCGCCGTCGCGGCGGCGCTGACCGCGACCGCCCTGGTCGCCTCGGTCACCGCGCACGCCAACGCCGCGCTTCCGCCGACCCCCAGCGGCTGGAACCTGGTCTGGAGCGACGACTTCACCGGTGCCGCCAACACCCTGCCCTCGTCGGCCAACTGGATCATCGACACCGGCACCAGCTACCCCGGCGGACCGCCGCAGTGGGGCACCGGCGAGATCCAGACCTACACCAACAGCACCGCCAACGTCCGCCACGACGGCAACGGCAACCTGAGGATCACCCCGATCCGCGACGGCGCCGGCAACTGGACCTCCGCCCGGATCGAGACGGTACGCAGCAACTTCAAGCCGCCGTCCGGTGGCGTGATGGCGATCGAAGGCCGGATCCAGGTGCCGAACGTGACCGGGGCCGCCGCCTCCGGCTACTGGCCGGCGTTCTGGGCGCTCGGGTCGCCGTACCGGGGCAACTACCAGAACTGGCCGGCGATCGGCGAGTTCGACGTGATGGAGAACGTCAACGGACTGAACAACGTCTGGGGCGTCCTGCACTGCGGCGTCGCCCCGGGCGGACCGTGCGACGAGTTCAACGGCCTCGGCGGATCGCGGGCCTGCCCCGGTGCCTCCTGCCAGTCGGCGTTCCACACCTACCGCTTCGAGTGGGACGCCAGCGTCAGCCCGCAGCAACTGCGCTGGTACGTCGACGGGCAGCACTACCACACGGTCACCCAGGGGCAGATCCCCGAGCCGCACTGGTCCAACATGACCACCCACGCCGGCTACTTCATCCTGCTCAACGTGGCGATGGGTGGTGCCTTCCCGAACGGTGTCGCCGGTTCCACCACGCCGACGGCGGCCACCGTCTCCGGCGTACCGATGCTTGTCGACTACGTCGCGGTCTACACCCGCGGCGGGTCGAACCCGCCGCCGACCACGCCGCCGCCCACGACCCCGCCACCGGGCGGGGTGGTCAACGCGTACGCCACGATCCAGGCCGAGGCGTTCAACGCGCAGAGCGGCGTCGGCACCGAGGAGTGCAGCGAGGGCGGCCGTAACATCGGCTGGCTGGCCAACGGCGACTGGGCGCGTTACGACAACGTCGACTTCGGCTCGTCGCCGCCGCGTGACTTCGTCGCCCGGGTCGCCTCCGGTGCCGGTGCCGGGGTCAGCGGACTGGTCCAGGTCCGCATCGGCAGCCCGACGGCCGCACCGATCGGCAGCTTCGCCGTCGGTGACACCGGCGGCTGGCAGACCTGGCGTACGGTGCCGGGCAACGTCTCCGGGGTGACCGGCCGGCAGACGGTCTATCTGACCTTCAGCAGCGGCCAGCCGAACGACTTCGTCAACGTCAACTGGTTCCACTTCCGCCGCTGACCCTCGACGGGGTGCCCGGCCGGCCTCGGCCGGCCGGGCATCCGCCCCCCCAGGTCAGCTGGGATGCTCCCGTCATGCCTACCTACCCACCGACCTTCGCCGACCAGGTCGTCACCCAGCCGCTGCACGTCCAGTTCGAGGCGTTCCTCGACGAGCACCGTGCAGCGCTCAACAGCTGCCTGGACGGGCTGACCGAAGAGCAGGCCCGCCGCTCGTTGGTGGCCTCCCGGACCACCCTGCTGGGACTTGTCAAGCACGTGACCTTCGTCGAGCGGGTCTGGTTCGACGAAGCCGTCACCTGCCGGTCGCGTACCGAGCTCGGCCTGCCCGCGACGGCCGACGAGTCGTTCATCCTCGACGACGACGACACGATCGCCAGTGTTCGACGGGCCCACCGCGAAGCCTGCGAGGCGTCCCGCCGGGCGACGTCGTCGCTGGAGCTGGACGACGTCTTGCGCGGCAACCGCCGCGGCCCGCTGCCGCTGCGCTGGGTGTACCTGCACGTGCTGCGTGAACTCGCCCAGCACTGCGGTCACGCCGACATCCTGCGGGAGCAGCTGCTGCGTACCTGACCTACGGGGCCCGGCGACCAACTTCTGCGGAGTGAGGTGTTTACAAAACTGTTAAGAGTCCTAATAATTGCCGGCACTGGTGCTTCGAGGGAAGGACGTCGATGAGACCCGTACGGATAGTGGCCCCGGTGCTGGCGGCGGTCCTCGCCGCCGCCGGGGTGGTCTGGGCGGCCGGGCCGGCGCTCGCCGCCGGACCTACCGCGACCTTCGTCAAGACCTCCGACTGGGGCAGCGGCTGGGAAGCCCGGATCACCGTGACCAACGGCGGTACGGCGGCCCTCACCGGCTGGACCGTCGCCTTCGACCTGCCCGCCGGCAGTACGGTCGGCACCTACTGGGACGCCCTGCTGACCGTCTCCGGCCAGCGGTTCACCTTCACCAACCGCAGCTGGAACGGCGGCGTCGCACCCGGCGCGTCGGTCTCCTTCGGGTTCCTCGGCAGCGGCCCCGGGGCTCCACTCAACTGCACGGTCAACGGGGCGGCCTGCGGCGGCCAGCAGCCGCCACCGACCACCGCGCCACCGACCACCGCGCCGCCCACGACCGCCCCGCCCACGACCGCCCCGCCGACGACCCCACCCCCCAGTACCCCACCCCCTACCGGTGACGGGTTGCCGAAACACTTCCTCACCGGCTACTGGCACAACTTCGACAACCCGGCCGTGGAGTTGCGGCTGCGCGACGTTCCCGCCGAGTACGACCTGATCGCGGTCGCCTTCGCCGAGGCCACCAGCGTCCCTGGTCAGGTCACCTTCGGCATCGACCCGGGCCTGTCCGCTGCGCTCGGCGGCTACACCGACGCCCAGTTCGCCGCCGACGTCGCCACACTGCACCAGCGCGGCAAGAAGGTGATCATCTCGATCGGTGGAGAGACCGGCCGGGTCGCGGTCAACGACGCGGCGTCGGCGTCGGCGCTGGCCGACAGCCTGTACGGGCTGATCCAGCAGTACGGCTTCGACGGCGTCGACATCGACCTGGAGAACGGGCTCAACCCCACCTACATGGCGCAGGCGATGCGGACGCTGCGCAGCCGTACCGGGCCGGGGCTGATCATCACGATGGCGCCGCAGACGATCGACATGCAGTCACCGTCGGTGTCCTACTTCAAGCTGGCCCTGGACATCCGCGACATCCTGACCGTGGTGCACACCCAGTTCTACAACTCCGGCTCGATGCTCGGCTGCGATCAGACCTTCGCCTACAGCCAGGGCACGGTGAACTTCATGACCGCCCTGGCCTGCCTGCAGTTGGAAGCCGGCCTGCGGCCCGACCAGGTGGCGCTCGGTCTACCCGCCGGCCCCGGGGCGGCCGGCGGCGGCATCGTCGCCCCGACCATGGTCAACCAGGCCCTCGACTGCCTGGCCCGGGGCACCGGTTGCGGCAGTTTCCGGCCGCCTCGCACCTACCCCGGGATCCGGGGTGCGATGACCTGGTCGATCAACTGGGACGTCAGCAACGGCAACTCGTTCGCCCGTACCGTCAAGCCGCACCTGGCGACGCTGCCCTGACCGCGATGCTGCCCTGACCGCGACGCTGCCCCGCCGGGACGGTAACTCGGATCCGCCGGTATTCCTGTGAGGAATAATTATTCCTCACAGGAATACCGGCGGATCGCTGTGCATGACCGCCGGACGCCGACCGACAAGTGCGGCGAGGTCCGGGGCCAGTAACCCTGACCGGCCAGTGAGCTCCAGTCCTCAGCACGCCCGGTCACGGTCGGCGGCCCGGCGTCGCCGCCGTCGTACCTGCCCGACCACCCAGTGCACGACCAACCCGCCGAGGAGCACGATCACGGCGATGTCGAACCAGCGGCTGTACCGCTCGACCTGCTGCCACTGCGAGCCGAGAGCGAATCCGGCGCCGACGAACAACGCGTTCCACACCCCGCTGCCCAGCGTGGTGAAGACGCTGAACTGGGTCAACGGCATCCGGTCGGCGCCGGCCGGCACCGAGACCAGGCTCCGGACGATCGGCACCATCCGCCCGAACAGCACCGCCCAGCGTCCGTACCGGTCGAACCAACGGTCGGCGGAGTCCAGGTCCTCCGGGTCGACCAGCGGCAGCTTGTCCAACCAGCGCCGCAGCCGGGGCTCGCCGATCGCCGCGCCCAGCCAGTAGAGCAGCAGCGCGCCGGCCAGCGACCCGGCGGTCGCCGCGAGCCACACCCAGACCAGGTCGACCCGGTCCTGGCTGGCCAGGTAGCCGGCCATCGCCAGGACCACCTCGCTGGGGATCGGCGGGATCACACTCTCCAGCGCCACCAGCAGTCCGACGCCGATCTCGCCGAGGCGCTCGATGACGCCGGCCACCCAGCCGGTCAGGCCACCCGCCTGCTCAGGTGGGGTGTCGACGGTGACGGCCATGGCGCTCCCGGGTGCTCGTGCGGGTCCTTGCCGTACCCGCTGGCCGCCCGCCTCACACCCCGGCGCGGGTCGAGCTCTCCCGTACCTGCAGCTTCGTCGGCAGGGTCACCGTGGTCGCGGCCCGGTCCGGGTCCGCGATCCGGGCGGCGAGCAGGTGGGCGGCGGCCTCACCCAACTCGTACGTAGGCTGCGTGACGGTGGTCAACGCCGGCCGGACCAGATGCGCCCACGGCAGATCGTCGAAGCCGACCACGCCCATCTCCGTCGGCACGTCGACGCCCTGGTCGACCAGGCACTCGACCGCGCCGACGGTCATCAGGTTGTTGGCGACGAACAGCGCGTCCGGCCGGGGCGACATCCGCAGCAGGTCGGCCATCGCCTGGTAGCCGCCGTCGGCGCGGAAGTCGGCGTACCGGACCAGGTCCTCCCGGTACGGCTGCCCGGCGTCGGCCAGGGCCAGCCGGTATCCGGCCAGTCGGCTGCTGGCCGTGTAGACGCCCCGCCGGCCGGTGATACAGGCGATCCGCCGGTAGCCGGACTCGGCCAGGTGGGCGGTGGCGAGCCGGGCACCGTGCTCGTTGTCGACAAGTACGGTGTCGATCCGCCCGCCGTGCAGTTGTCGGTCGATCACCACGAACGGCACCCGCAGCGCGGTCAGCCGGTCCAGGTCACCGGCCGCGCCGGACGGGGCGATGAGCACCCCGGCGACCTGCTCGGCGAGGACGGCGTTGAGGTAGCGGGCCTCCTTGGCGGGATCCTCGTCGGTGTTGCACAGCACCACGGAGTAGCCGACCTGCTGGGCGACGTCCTCCACGCCACGGACCAGGGCGGTGAAGAACGGGTTGCCGATGTCACTGATCAGCACCGCCCACAGTGTCGTCCGGCTGCGCCGCAGGTTGCGGGCGAGCGCGTTCGGCCGGTAGTCCAGTTCCCGCATCGCCTGCCGGACCCGGTCGGCGAGCACCGGGTCGACGTTGGCGTGGCCGTTGACGACCCGGGACACGGTGGCCGGGGAGACCCTCGCCTGTCGCGCGACGTCGTAGATGGTCGCCATGTCCTCGCCCTCTTCACCTGTCGTCGACCGCCGGGGTCGACCACGGAACCCGCACGATGATTACAGACCGGGTACGGAGCGCGACGGCCGGCCAGGTCGGGCAATTGCCACCTGTCACGCGATGGTCCGCCGGAGAGTTTGCCGACCGCGGCCGCTGGAGAAGCTGACCGGTCATGGGCAGGCAGAGCGTGAACAGCGGTTCCTCCGGTGCGGTCGGCGGCGACGGAGTGCGGGCATGAACGACCGGTGGTTCAGCAAGGCGGTCGTCTACTGTCTGGATATCGACACTTTCGCCGACTCCAACGGGGACGGGATCGGCGACATCCCGGGGCTGATCGGTCGCCTCGACTACCTGGCCCGGCTCGGCGTGACCTGCCTGTGGCTGCACCCGGTCCACCCGTCGCCCGGCCGAGACGACGGCTACGACGTCACCGACTTCTACAACGTCGACCCGCGCTTCGGCACTCTGGGTGATTTCGCCGAACTGCTGCACCAGGCCGGCGACCGGGGCATCCGGGTGATCATCGACCTGGTCGTCAACCACACCTCCGACCAGCATCCGTGGTTCCAGTCGGCCCGTTCGTCGCCGGACTCGCCGTACCGCGACTGGTACGTCTGGTCCGACACCGAGCCCAGCGACCGGCACCAGGGCATGGTCTTCCCCGGCGAGCAGCACGAGACGTGGAGCTACGACCGGCGGGCCAAGGCCTGGTACTACCACCGGTTCTACCGGTTCCAGCCGGACCTCGACATCCGCAACGAGCAGGTCCGCGCCGAGCTCAAGAAGATCATGTCGTTCTGGCTGCAGCTCGGCGTCGCCGGGTTCCGGATGGACGCGGTGCCGTTCATCATCGAGCACACCACCCCGGGCCAGCCGTCGTCGCCGAAGGACTTCGACGTCCTCACCGACCTGCGCCAGCACGTCCAGTGGCGACGCGGCGACGCGGTCCTGCTCGCCGAGGCCAATGTCGAACCGGACGAGCTCGTCGACTACTTCGCCGACGCCGGCGGCTCGGCCAACCGGCTGCACATGCTCTTCGACTTCATGCTCAACGGCCGGCTCCTGCTCGCCCTGGCCCGCCAGGATCCGGAGCCGGTCATCGAGGCGCTGCGCGACACCCCGGCGCTGCCGGCCGGTGCCTCCTGGGCGACGTTCCTGCGCAACCACGACGAGATCGACCTGTCCCGGCTGACCGCCGCCCAACGCGAGGAGGTGTACGCCCAGTTCGGCCCCGAGGAACACATGCGGCTGTACGGGCGCGGCATCCGCCGCCGGCTCGCCCCGATGCTCGGCAACGACCGGCGGCGCATCGAGTTGGCGTACTCGATGCAGTTCACCCTGCGCGGCACCCCGGTGCTGCGCTACGGCGAGGAGATCGGCATGGGCGAGGACCTGTCGCTGGACGGCCGGGAGGCGATCCGTACCCCGATGCAGTGGTCGTCGCTGCGCAACGCCGGCTTCTCCACTGCCGACCCGGCCGACCTGGTCCGCCCGATCATCGACGACGACGAGTACGGCTACGGCACGGTCAACGTCACCGCGCAACGCCGCGACCGCGGCTCACTGCTCGGCTGGTTCGAGCGCATGATCCGTACGCTGCGGGAGGCCCCGGAGGTCGGCGCCGGCTCCTGTACGCACGTCGACGTCCCCACCCCGCCCGGGATCCTGGTGCACCGTGCCGACGACCACAGCGGCACCATGCTCTTCCTGCACAACCTCGGGACCGAGCCGGCCACGGTCGACCTCGGTGACCTCTACGACGACGCTGAGCTGCCCACCGAGGTGCTGGCCGACCAGGACTACCCGCCGGTCGGCAAGCTCGACGCCCTCGACCTCGACGGGTTCGGCTACCGCTGGATCCGGCTGCGGCTGAACAGCCACCACAGCCCGATCACCGGCAGCACCAGCGGGATGTAGCCGTATCCGCTGCCGAACCCGGACCAGACCGTCTCGTCGGGGAACGCAGCCGGTACGGCGACACTCGCCGCGCCGACGCCGAGCACCCCGGCCAGTTCGACGCTGCAGCACACGTACGCGATCCGCCGGCCGACCTGGCCGTCGACGATCAGCCCGGCGGCGGCCACCAGGTAGACCAGTGCGGCGATCGCCGACAGCAGGTACGCCACCGGGGCCTCGCCGAACCGGGTGGCGATCTGCACCCCGGCCCGCGACGAGGCGGCGATCGCGAACAAGATATAGACGCCGATCAGTACCCGGCCGGGGCCGTTGCTGGTCCGGCCCGGCCGGCCGTCCCGCGCCGCCCGGCCGTCCCGGGTTTCCTGCTCAGCCACCGGCCACCGCCGTCCAGGTCTGCTGCAACCGCACCACCAGCACCGGGATGACCAGGCAGAAGACGCCGACGGTGAGCGAACCCCACCGGGTCGGCTCCATCCGACCGAGGACTCCCGCCATCGGCGGCAGACACAGGGTGGTGATCAGGTAGCCGGCGAAGACCGGCGGGTCACCGGGGCGGTGCCCGCCGACCACCGCCACCACGGCGACGACGGTCAACGCCAGCAGTGCCACCTCGACGGCCGCCAGGCCGCCGTACTGGACCAGGCCCGGTGGGCGGTCCAGTGCCGCGCAGAGCAACGCCCAGCCGGCCACCAGCAACGCGCCGACGATGACCACGATGGCGAGCGGCCCGTTCATCCGCGCTCCGCCTCAACTGCCCCAGCCACGCCCACACCCTACTCACCACGGCATCCGTCCCTGCCGGGCTGGTCGTCGCGCAACCGCCCGGGTACGGACAGTGGCCTGCCGTATCCATTGAGGTCTATAGTCGGCGCGGGACGGTCCGACCCACCCTGGGAGAGCGCGTGGTGACCGGCGCCGGCATGTGGGGCCTGCTGCTCGCCAGCTGTCTGGTGCTGCTCGCCCTGCTCGCCCTCGCCGCGCTGGCGGTCCGTGACCCGCAGCCGGGCGTCGACCGTCGGGCGCTGCGCGCCGAGGCCGACGAGTTGGCCGCCGAGGCCGCCGCCATCGCCGAGGCCGCCGCCGTCGCCCACGCCCGCGCCGAGCAGGCCCGCCGCGTCGCGATCGCCGCCGAACAGGACCGCGACGCGGCCTGGCAGCGGCAGGAGGCCGCCGGCGCCCGCTACCAGCAGGCGCTGCGGTCGGCCCGGCAGCGCCGCCCGGCCACCGCCGGGACACCGACCGTGCCCGCGCAGCACCAACGCGACGTCAGCCGGGCGGCGCTGACCGCGTACCGGCGCGGCGAGATCTCCGTACAGCAGTTGCGGCAACTGTGGCGGCGGGCCGGCGACCCGGACCCGGCCGGACACGACCTGCGCGACGCGCTCGACCGCGCCGTCGACCAGCACCGGGCCGCCGACCATGCGGCCCGGCGCGAACACGACGTACTCGCCGCCACCGCCCGGCGGGCCGCCGACACCGCCCGGATCGCCGAGGTCGCGGCCGGGGCACTGGCCGCCGAGGCCGTCGCCGCTGCCGTCGAGGCCGCCGAGGCCGCCGACAACGCCGACCGGGCCGACCGGGGTCGCCGCCGGCGATGAGCCCCGACCGGACGGTCGAGGCGGTGCGGACCGGCGTCAGTCCAGTACCGCGACGGCGCGGCCGGCCTGGTCGGTCGCCCGGACCCGTACCGGCCCCACCGGGCCGTCCGGATGCGCCGCCGACACCAGCAGCCCGGTGCCCTGCTGCCGCTGCCCCCGGATGGTGACCTCCAGTTGCGCGACCGCGCCGCCGCTGGTCGTCACGTGATGCCACCCACCGGTCGGCGACTCCCACCACCAGGCCACCGCCACCGCCGGCGCGAGCGGACTGCACAGCCGGGTGTCGGCGGCGGTCGCCACCGCCCGTGCCGGCGCGTCCGGCACCAGCAGGACCGCCGCCACCAGGTTCGCGTCCCGCGGCAGCTCCGCCCGCACACAGGTCAGCCGGACCTCGTCGGCACGCCCCGGCAGGGTCCCCGCCCAGACCTCCCAGGCCAGCACCGAATGCGGCGCGTGCCCGGACAGCTCGCCGGCCAGGCAGCCCAGCCCGGACCAGGCCCGCGCGCCGGCCGGGGTGTCCGCGTCGTCGACGCTCTGCCCCGGGTCGCGCTGCGGCGACAGGTAGCTCAGCCGGCTCAGCGGAACCCGCCCCAGGTCGGCCAGGGTGAACGGGCGGTCGACCCCCGCCTCGGTGACCTGCATCCGCAGCAACGGCCCCGCCCAACAGCCGCCCGAGTCGGCCGCCGCGTGGTGCCCGGCCGGCACCGGGTCGGTCACTCCGGACCGGACCGCCAGCTCGTGCCACTGACCACCGGCGAGGCTGCGGGACTGCACCTGCCGGACCCACGGCGCCACCAGGTACCGGGCCGGCTCCGTCGGCGCGCTGAGCCGGATCGCGCTGGCGGCGCGGGCGTCCGCCGCCGGAGCCGGCTCGATCCGCACCGACCGGTCGGCACCAGCGGTACGGAACACCGCGACCCGGCTCACGTCGGCCAGCACGGCCACCGTTGCCGTCGACCCTCCGGCACCGGTCAGCTCACCGGCGTACACCAGATGGGCGGCCCCGACGGGGGCGGTCACCGGCACCTTCGGGGCGGCGAAGGCGGTGACCACCCCGGTCCCGGTCCGCACCGCCAGCCCGGCGGCGGCACCGTCCGGGTCGGTCGCGCCGTGGGCCGCCGTACGCGCCGCCGGGTCCCCGGCGGTCGCCTCGGCCAGCGCCAGCCAGCTGTCCAGCGCCGCTGTCACCAGGGCGGTGTCGTCGGTCCGGGAACCCCGGGTCGGCCACGACGCCAGACTCAGCCGGGCGGCGCCACGCCAGGCCTGGTCGCCGACGCGGCGGATGCCGTCCGGCGCCGGTGCGCCCGTACCGTCCACCGCCGGTCCGGCCACCTCGGGCGGGAACCGCGCCAGCCGGGGGGACAGCGTCGCGGTCACCGCGACCGTCGCCAGCAGCACCGTCGCCAGCGCGGCGAGCCGGCCCAGCCGGGCCCACCGCACCGTACGCTGGTCCGGCGGCCGCAGCCGGACGGTCATCGGGTCGGTCAGCGGTCCGGTCAGCAGGTGCCGCTGGCGGGCCGGTGTGATGCCCTCGGTGTCGGCGAGCCGTTGCCGTTCGGCGGCCCCGGCGGCTACCTGGACGACCGGGTCGGGCCAGCCCGCCTCGTGCAGCACCCCGATCGCGTCCCGGGGCGGCAGCTGCTCCACGACCAGCAGGACGTATCCCGCGCGTACCGGGGTCGGCAGGGTGGTCAGGGCGGCCAGCAGCCGGTCGGACTGCGGGTCGTCCTCCTCGGGCACCGGCCGGCCCCAGTGCCCCGGCAGGGCGACGGTGAACCGGGGCGGGTTGGCCGCCCGGCGGACCACCCGGGCCAGCAGCCACAGGTACTCGTCGTCGGTCACCTGGCGCCACGGCAGCGACCAGCGGACCACCCGGTGCGCCCGCGCGATCCGTTGGTCGGTGGCGCGGCGACCGGGGCCGGCCAGCGGCTCGGTCGAGTCCGCGAGCACCAGGTACGCCACCCGCACCAGCCGGTCGTAGTGGCGCTGCGTCGGCGTGCCGGGCCGCACCCGCGACGGGACCGGCAGCCGGTCCGGCACCGCCCCGGCCGACCGGGCCACGGGCGGCTCGGTCGACGGGTCCGAGGGCGGCTCGGCCGGTCCGCTGGACACTGCTGGTTCCTCGGCGCGCACGCGTTGACAACGCCGACGCCCGGCACCGGGTCACGGGTCGTCGCCGGGTCAGGGGGTGGCCAGGGCGAGCCACTGGTGGCTGGCGAACTCGGCGTTCGGCGGCACCAGCAGCCGGTCCAGGCTGCCCGGTGCACCGGCTGCCAGGTCCCACAGCGCGCCCCCGGGCAGCCGGACCCGGGCCAGCGGCGTCCCGGCCGGGTACGGCTGTCCCGGGACGATCAGCCACCGCAGCAGTCGGGCCGATCCGCCCGGGATCGCGAACGACACCGGGACCATCCGGGTGGTCTCGGTCGACGCGCGGATCACCCGGGGTCCGCTGCGGGGCAGCCACCGGGCCGCGCCCTGCACGGTGGCCAGCTCCGGCTCCTCGACCTGGCGCAGTGGACGCTGGAACGCCCGGTGCACGGCGTCGGCCACCGCAGGCATCCGGGCGCCGCCGCCGACCAGCAGGACCGAACCCAGGCTGGCCGGCGGCACCGCCAGGTCGGCCAGCAGCTGCCGGCAACAGGCGATCGTCCGGTCCAGCAGCGGCGCCACCAGCTGCGCCAGGTCCGCCCGACCCAGCCGGTACGCCGGAGTGTCCGGCAGCAGGAAGTCCTCCACGGTCGAGGTGTCGCTGAGTTGATGCTTGATCCGTTTGGCGAAGTCGGTGACCGCCATCTGCAGCCGCAACGTCGCCGGCGCGGACTGGTCGGCCGCCGCCGTCGCCTGCAGCGGCGTCAGCCACTGCTGGCCGTCGGCGTGGATCCGTTCGGCCAGCAGCGCGTCGATGTCCCGGCCGCCGCAGTCGTCGATGGCGGCGTGGCCGAGTACCTCGTGCCAGCGCTCGTCGATGCGCACCAGCGCGGTGTCGAAGGTGCCGCCGCCGAGGTCGTAGACGAGCACCAGTTCTCCGGGGACCGGTGCCGGGCCGGCGACCGGGGCGAACGCGGCGGCGACCGGCTCGGGCAGCAGCTCGACCGGGCCCAGCCCGGCGGCCTCGGCGGCGGCGATCATCTGGGCCCGCCGGGGGTCGTCCGGGGCGTACGACGCCGGGATCGTTACCACGGTCCGGCGTACCGGGTGGCCGCAGCGCCGTTCGGCTTCCGCCCGCAGCGCGGTCAGCAGGGCCGCCACCTGCTCGATCGGCCGGAACCGGCGGTCGCCCAGCAGCACCGGCACGTCCGCGGCCATCCCGCGTTTGAACTCGGCGGCGTAGGCCGTCGGCTCGGAGCGTTTGCGCCGCTCCGCCAGGGCACCGACGAGCATGCTCTGGCCGTCCCAGTGCACCGCGGAGGGCCAGGCCGGGGCACCGGTCACCGGATCCGGCACCGGCGTGACGACGTCGCCGGTGACGACCGCAGCCGCCGACGACGACGTGCCGAAGTCGACCACCAGGACCGGCGGCTCAGACATCCCAGA
Organism: Solwaraspora sp. WMMA2056; assembly: GCF_030345095.1. Lineage (NCBI taxonomy): Bacteria > Bacillati > Actinomycetota > Actinomycetes > Micromonosporales > Micromonosporaceae > Solwaraspora > Solwaraspora sp. WMMA2056. The sequence continues at coordinate 6,324,451 of NZ_CP128360.1, read as the reverse complement.
CATCGATCAGGCTCCGCTCGTTGGACTCCCAGTTGGCCAGCAGGTGCCGGCTGTCGGCACTGAATCCGACCCGGAGCCGCTGCCCGGTGCCGCCCAGGACGCGGAACAGCTCCTGCCCGGTCACGGTGTCCTGCAGCAGCATCGCGGTGATGCCGTCGAGACTGTCGGCGACGCTGGCCCGCAACTGCCCGTCGGCGCTGACCACGCTCGCGCGGAAGCCACCCAGCTGGCTCTGCTCGGCGAACTCGGGCCGGTGCTGCTGCCACGCGTCGTCGGTGATCCGGTCGATGCGCTCGCCGGTCCGCAGATCCCACAGCGTCACGACGGTCCGGCGGTACCGGCCGACGGCCCTGGTGCGGCCTTCCGCCGCCGCCCGCCAGCCGGTCTCGTCGACCAGCACCCGGTGCGGTTCGCCGGGGTCGCGGAACCGTACGGTGAGTTTGCCGGTCTCGATGTCCCACACCGACAGGAAGCCGTCGGTGTCCCAGGTGACCACCGCCAGCCGGCCCTCCGGGTCGAGGTACACCCGGCCCTGTGGGTCGCCGCCGGGTCCGTGGTCGGGGCGGAACTCCGCCCGTACGGTGTCGTCGGCGATCGCCCGAAGTCGGATCAGCCGCGCGGCCCGGTCGCATTCCACCAGGTGCTCACCGTCGGGGGTGAGCAGCCAGCTGCCGGTCGATTCCAGGTGCCGGCGCCGGGGCGGGGGCTGACCCTGCAGCGCGGTCGCGTCCTTGGCGGCGGCCACCACCAGCACCGGGCCGACCAGGTCACCGACGGCCACCTGCTGCCCCAGCTGGCGACCCTGCTGCGCGGCGGTGAGCTCGAAGACACGTTCGTCGGGCGTACGGATGTGGGCCAGCACCGCCCCGGCCTGGTACGGCTCGCCCGGCGGTACGCACCAGCGGGCCAGCCGGGCCCGGCCGCCGGGGATCTCCCAGGACGTCGGTTCGACCCGCCACCGGGGCGGGTCGGCGGTGACGACCCGTCCGGCGGCGCCCGCCGCGAACCGGGCCGCGCCACGCAGGACCGCCAGCTCCGGTTCCGCGGCGACCCGCAGCGGCTCGGGGGCCGCTGCCCGGTGGGCACCGCCGGGCGGCTCGTAGCCGAGGCCGGAGCGCACCGCGGCGTGCGCGGCGGACAGGTGGGCGCCGCCACCGGAGACCACCACCGCGGCGAGGTCCGCCGTGGTGGCGCCGACCGTGCCCAGCACGCCGTGGACGCTGTCGACCAGCCACCGCAGGGCGGGCGCCGCGAAGGCCTCCAGCCAGTCGCGGGTGAGCCGGTACGGCGGCGACAGCGGGGTCAGGTGGTCGACCACCTCGTCGGAGTCGACGAGCTGGTGCTTCAACCGACGGACGAAGTCGATCGCCTCGTAGTAGGCCCGCAGCCCGGCGTCACCGGGTGCGGCGAGCAACGGCTCCAGCCAGGTGCGCCCCTGGGTCCGCAGGTCGTTGATGAGCAGCGCGTCCAACTCCTGGCCGGCAGGGCTGCTCTCCTGGGCGAGCTGGACGGTGTGGCTGCCGTACACCTGCACTATGGCGGTGGTCCAGGTCGCGCCGAGGTCGCATACCAGCACCAGCGCACCGGCCGGCAGGTTGTCGGTACGGGGATCCAGGGCGGCGGCGACCGCGCCGCCGATCAGTTCGACGTCGCGGAAGCCGGCCGCCTCGCCAATCGCGATCATCGTGTCCCGCCGGGGGTCGCCGGGCAGGTAGTCGGCGGGTACGGTCAGCGTCAGCCGGTCGATCGGCCCCAGGCCGAACAGCTGCCGGGTCTCGTTGCCGACGACGGTGAGGTAGGCGGCGAGCGCTTCCGGGCCGGTGACCTCCCGGTGCTCCAGCCAGATGGAGGCGGAGGCGTCGACGGCGCGGCGCGGCCCGTCGATGTAGCGCCGTGGCATGGCGCGTTTGCGCACCTCGGCCGGCGTGCCGACCAGAAAGCCCTCGTCGGCCAGGCAGACCGAGGACGGCCAGCTCGCGGCACCACTGGCCGGCTCCTTGACCAGGGTTGTCTGGTCTGCGACGACCAGCGCCACCCGCGTACCCGATGCACCCACGTCGACCACCAGGTTCGGCTCGGTCAAGGTCATCGGATTCCTTCCGTGGATACCCCGGCCTTCAGGCCGGGGAGGAAACGGAACTCCCGCGGAGCGGGACAGGGAAAGTCGATCCGCCGCCGGGGCGGATCGGCGCCCATTACACACGCTGCCCCACGGCTCACGACCGGATCGCTAGACTGTGGACTGTGTCCAGGACCGTGAAGCGGGCGTTCAGGTACCGCTTCTACCCCACCCCCGGGCAGGCCGCAGAGCTCGCCCGGACGTTCGGCTGTGTCCGGCTGGTCTACAACAAGGCCCTGGCCGCCCGCACCGAGGCGTGGACCCAACGCCAGGAACGGATCACCTATAACCAGTCGTCGGCGATGCTGACCGGGTGGAAGAAGACCGACGAACTCGCGTTCCTCGGCGACGTCTCCTGCGTCCCTCTGCAGCAGGCGCTGCGGCATCTGCAGACCGCGTTCACCAACTTCTGGGCGAAACGCGCCCGGTATCCGACGTTCAAGTCGAGGAAGAGGTCGCGGCGGTCGGCGGAGTACACGACCAGCGCGTTCCGCTGGCGCGACGGCCGGCTCACCCTGGCGAAGATGTCTGATCCGTTGGACATCGTCTGGTCCCGGCCACTCCCGCAGGGTGCGGTGCCGTCGACGGTGACGGTGTCGCAGGACGCGGCGGGCCGTTGGTTCGTCTCCCTGCTCTGCGACGACCGGATCGAACCGGCCCCGGCCACCTCTACTGTGGTGGGGGTCGACGCCGGCCTCGACAGCCTGTTCACCCTCTCGGACGGGGAGAAGATCCCCAACCCGAGGCACGAACGCCGCGACCGCGATCGGCTGGCCCGCGCCCAACGCAACCTCGCCCGCAAGGCCAAAGGCTCGGCGAACCGGGCCAGAGCACGGCTGAAGGTCGCCCGCATCCATGCCCGGATCGCCGACCGCCGACACGACCACCTGCACAAACTCACTACTCGGCTCGTTCGTGACACCCAAACGATCGTGATCGAGGACCTGACCGTCCGCAACATGATGGCCAACCACAGTCTGGCCCGCGCCGTCTCGGACGCGGGCTGGCGGCAGTTCCGCAGCATGCTGGCCTACAAGGCGGACTGGTGCGGCCGGGACCTGGTGGTCGTGGACCGCTGGTTCCCGTCGACCCGGCTGTGCTCCGCCTGCGGCGTACTGGCTGACCGGATGCCGTTGCAGGTGCGGTCGTGGACCTGCCGGTGCGGGCAGGCCCATGACCGGGACGTGAACGCGGCCCGCAACATTCTCGCGGAGGGGCTCTCCGTGATTGCCTGTGGAGGCGGTGTAAGACCTCACCGGGAGTCCTCCTCTCGGACGGGGCGGTCGTCGGCGAAGCAGGAACCCCCTGGGGTGACCCAGGGAATCCCCATCCATTAGGGCGGGGAGGATTGTCAAGCCCTCACCACGGTTTCGGCGATTGATATCTCTGGAAGCTCCGGCATAGTGTCCGCGAGCGCCGCCGCCGCGTCCACCCTGGGCGATGGGCGCCGTTCGCCACGGATGATGGTGAACGTAACGGAAACTGCCGAGGCGGCCGGAGCCGCCCCCGTGTGTTGTGTCACTCCCGGTGGATTCGGCTGCGGTACGCGTTACGCTCAGCCCCAGCGAGGGGGAGTAGCTCCCAACATCGCGGTCGACACACTGGTGCTGCGCACCCGGCCGCGGCGACCTGACGATCTGTCGTCAGGTGGGCGAGACCTTCGACTCAGGCTGTCCAAGCCGGGTCGAGGTCCGCGTGCCCACGATCCGGCCCGAACCGGATGAGAGGCACCATGGACGGGTTCCTGACCGCCACCGCGATCAGCTTCGGCGTGATCTTCATAGCTGAGCTGGGCGACAAGTCCCAGTTGATGGCGATGACCTTCGCCACCCGGTTCAAGATGTGGCCGGTCCTGATCGGGATCACCGCGGCCACCGCCGTCGTGCACCTGGTGTCCGTCGGCATCGGGTACGGCCTCGGCGTGGCGCTGCCCACCGGCTGGATCTCCCTGGTCGCGGCGGTGGCGTTCTTCGGGTTCGCGCTCTGGACGCTGCGCGGCGACTCGCTCACCGACGAGGAGTCCCGGCGGGCGCAGCGCACCACCCGGTCGGCGATCATCGCCGTGTTCACGGCGTTCTTCCTCGCCGAGCTGGGCGACAAGACGATGCTCGCCACCATCACCCTGGCCACCCGGCACGGCTGGTTCGGTACCTGGCTCGGGTCGACCCTCGGCATGGTGGCGGCCGACGCGTTGGCCATCGTGGTTGGCCGGATGCTGGGCAGGCGACTGCCCGAGCGGGTCGTCGCCTACGGCGCCGCCGCCCTGTTCGTGCTGTTCGGCTGCTGGCTGCTGGTCGAGGCGGTCCGGGAACTGACCGGCTGACCTGCGCCCCGGGCCGGGCTGTCCGGCACCTCCGCGTCGGGTGACCTGCGCGGGGCGTGGTGTGCGTGACAACAGGCGTGACAGCCGGTCGCCGTGGGTACGGTGAACCGTATGGAGCACTTCACGATCGCCACCGTCGCTGAGCAGAGTCCGGACTTCCGGCGGGTGCTCTGGACCGGTGAGCATTCCCAGCTTGTGATCATGACCATCCCGCCGGGCGGCGAGATCGGCGAGGAGGTCCACGACGAGATCGACCAGATCCTCACCTTCGTCAGCGGCGTCGGTGAGGCGTTGGTGGCCGGTGAGCGCCGGGAGGTCGCCCAGGGCGACCTGGTGGCGGTCCCGGCCGGTACGAAGCACAACTTCCGCAACACCGGGCCCAACCCGCTGGTCCTCTACACGGTGTACGGGCCGCCGGAGCACGCCGACGGCGCCGTCCACCACACCAAGGAGGAAGCCGACGCGGCCGAGGAGTCCGGCCAGGACGAGCCGCCGAACTCCTGACCCCCGGGGGCCGTCGGTCAGCCGTCGGCGGTGCCGCCCAGCAGCGACGGGTCCTGGCGGATCAGCTCCGCCAGCCGGGCGGCCGGGCTGCCGGCCGGCGGCTCGGCACGCGGCGGCCAGTCGGGTGGTCCGCCGGCGGTCGGTACACCGACCGCCGGCGGCTCGCTGAAGGTGCCGGTGATCACAGTCGGAGCGCCGGTGCCGGTGTCCCGCCGTTCGTTGTGCCCGTGCCGGGGCCCGTCACTGGTGCGACGGTTCGCCGGGGTGGCCGGGCCGGCCGTGGCGGTGCCGGCCGTCGTGGGACCGGCGAGGTGTACCTCGACCCGGCCGCCGTGGTGGCTCACCGACAGGTCGACCGACTGGTCACCATCGGTGAGTCGGACGACCACGGCCAGCCCCGGGTGTCGCTCCACCACCTGCCGTACGGCCGCGGCGAGTTCCTCCGCCGCCGACGTGGCCCGGTCGGTGCCCTGGTTGACCCGCTTGTGCAGCTGGTCCCGTCGGGCAAGCCGGGCGAGCGCGTCGTCCAGGTCACCACGCATCTTCGACCTCCCGTTGTCATCGTCTCAGGATGGCTGACTCCTTACCGCGCGGTCCAGAGCCCGGTCAAGAACCACCAGCAGGGCGTCACGTACCGACAGCCGGTCCCGTGCGTCGAAGGCGACGATCGGGACCTTCTGGTCCGTCGCCAACGCCCACCTGACCTCGTCGATGCTGTGACTCAGCCGTCCGTTGAAGGTGTTGACTCCTACCACGAACGGCAGCCCGGCCCGTTCGAAGTAGTCGACCGCCGGATAGCAGTCGTCCAGACGTGAGCTGTCCACCACCACCAGTGCGCCGAGTGCACCCCGCGCCAGGTCGTCCCACATGAAGCCGAAACGGGTCTGACCCGGGGTGCCGAACAGGTAGAGCTTCAGGCTCCGGTCGATCGTGACACATCCGAAGTCCATTGCCACCGTGGTGGTGGTCTTGCCGGACTCCGTACCGGGGTCGTCCACGCCGACCGAGACGGCGGTCATCTCCGCCTCGGTGGTGAGCGGGGCGATCTCGGAGATCGCCCCGACAGTGGTGGTCTTGCCCACGCCGAAGCCACCCGCGATCACGATCTTCACCGGGATCGGCGCGGTACGGGTCGCCGGCCGGGGCGCGGGCCGCCGCCGGGTCCGCATCGGCAGGCCGGCGGCCAACGGGTCAGGAGATGGCACGAAGTCCACGGATCACTCGCAGGATGGTGTCGGCATCGGCAGGGGCCTCGACGTCGGGTACGTGCACGTCGAGATGATCGGTTGCCCGCAGGTCACCGACCAGCACCCGGGTCACCCCGAGGTGCAGCCCCAGCCGGGCGGAGAGTTCCGCCACGGAGATCGGGTCAGCGGCGAGCGCGATGATCGCCTGAAGTTCGGGTGCCAGGCTGTGCAGCGGTGCCGCGGGCGCGAACATGTCCGGCACCCGCGCGGTGACCTGGGTCTCCAACCCGATGTCCGGGTCGGCGCCGGCGACCCGGCCGGCGGTGAGCACGAACGGCCGCAGCCCGGACGCCGCAGTCGGGGCGCCGGTCGGGCCGGCTCCCGCGCCAGCCGGGGCGGCCGGCGGTGGAACCGGATGCCCGGTACCACCACGACCGTCGTCCGGTCCGGCTCCGTCGACCGGCGGGGTACGCAGGTAGGGGCGGATCCGCACAGGCGGCTCGGCCGGATCGTCCGCCCCGAACGGCGACCGGGTCACGACTGGACGGAGTTCTTCAACTCGGCGATCAACCGGGGAGTGAGCGCGCCACCGGCGCGCCCGGCGAACAACGTCATCTCGTACGCGACGGTGCCGAGGCTGGCCGAACGGTCGGCGACCACGCCCAGTACCGATCCGCTGCTGATCGAACTGACCAGCAGGTAGCCGTCGGCCATGTCCACCACCACCCGGTTCAAGGTGCCGAGGGAGTACCAGTTGGCGGCACCCCCGGCCAGGCTGGTCATCCCGGAGACGATCGCCGCCAACCGTTCGGCGTTGGCCCGGTCCTGGATCGCGGACATCGCCATCAGCAGGCCGTCCGAGGAGACCGCGATGGCTTCCCGGACGCCGGCGGTGCTGGAGGTGAACGAGTCCAGCAACCAGTTGAAGGTCTGCGCCTCGGCGCTGAGCGGGCCGTTCGCGGTCCCGGCCGGGGTCGGGGTCGGGCGCTCGGCGGTGTCCGGTGTGTACGGGCTGTTCATCGGTCTGGTCCTTTGCCGTGCTGAGGGTGTCCGGTGATCTCGGTGAGTGCCCGTTGGACGCCGCTTTCGAAGGCGTCCAACGAGTCCTTCGCGGCCTGCGGGTCCGGTGGCCAGGAGGCGCTGGCCGTCGGTGCGGCCGTCGGTCGGTCGGGCAGGCTGGCGCCCGGTACGCGCTGGGTCAGCCGCGCCGACCCGGCCACCTGCGGATCCTGCGCGGCCGGATCCCGCGCGACCTGCTGCTGCGCCCGCCGTACGCCGGCTTCGAACTCTTCGAGCAGGGCCCGCGCGGCCCCGGGGTCGGTCGGGGTGTCGCTGACCGCCGCCGGGCCGGTGCCGACCGGATGCTGGGCACCGGGGACCCGTTGCCGCAGCGGGCCGCGCCCGGCCGGGGCCGACTCGGCCGGCTCAGTCGCGGCTGGCACCGACCCGGCGGGACCGGCTGCGCCCGTGGCCTGGTCGCTGTCCGCACCGCCGGGTGCCCCGGAGCTGCCGGGTGCGGCGGTGCCGAAGGCGTTCCATGGCGTACCGGTGTCGAGCGATGTCGTGGCCCGGTGCAGTGCCGCCGGGTCGAAGCGGGGATCCGCCCCGACGTCGCCGACGGTGCCGACCGACGTCCGCGTCGCCGGCCGGTCGGGCTGTGGGGTGGCCGGGGCCGGCCGTACCGGGGCCGTGCCCACCGGAGACGGCCGCGCCGGGACCGGCCCCGGCGGCGGCATCCGCCTCGGTGGGGCCGGCGTCGAGGCGACGGTCGGCACCAGCAGTTCCGGCCCGAGGTCGACGGTCACGGTGACCCCGCCACCCGCCGTGGCGTCGAGCGCGACCGCGATGCCGTGCCGGCGGGCGAGCCGACCGACGACGAACAGTCCGAGCAGTTCGGTGGGGACCAGATCGAGACGTTCCCGGTGGGTCAGTCGGGCGTTCTCCTCGGCCAGCCGCTGTGCCGACAGGCCGAGCCCGCTGTCCACCACGCTGATCCGCAGGCCGTCGCCGCGTGCCGCCGCGCCGACCGTCACCCTGGTGTGCGGCGGTGAAAAGACCGTCCCGTTCTCCATCACCTCGGCCAGCAGCAGCACCAGGTCCGCGATGGCCGAGGGCACGATGGCGAAGCCGGCCGGTGCCTGTACGTCCACCCGGGTGTAGTCCTCGATCTCGCCGAGGGCGAGCCGGATGACGTCGGAGACCGGCAGCGGCGCCATGTGCTCCTCGGCTCCGGTCGATCCGGAGAGCACCACCAGGCTGCCGGCGTTGCGCCGCAGTCGGCTGGAGATGTGGTCCAGCCGGTAGAGATGTTGCAGCCGCTTCGGATCGGTCTCCTCGCGTTCCAGCCGGTCGATGACCGCGAGTTGCCGGTTGACCAGGTTCTGGGTCCGTCGGCCGACGTGACCGAACATCTGCGCCACGTTGCGCCGGCCGGAGACCTGCCGCTCGACCAGTCGGGCGGCGGTGCGCTGGACCCGGTCGAAAGCGCGGGCCAGGTCGCCGATCTCGTCGGTGGCGGTCACCTCGACCGGATCCAGTCGCACCGGGTCGGGCCGTTCGGTCTCGTCGTCGGCGACCCGGACCAGTTCGGCCTCGGCGAGTCGGGCGACCCGGTTCGCCGAACTGGTCAACCGCGCCAACGGCTGGGCGACCGAGCGGGCGACGACCAGGCTGAGCGCGACGACCGACAGCAGCACCAGCCCGGCGGCGGCGGCCACGCCGTACGCGGTCAGCAGGATCTGGTTCTGTCGTTCGGTGACCTCGACGGTGACGTCGATGACGATCTTGCGTTCGACGAACCGGCCGAGTGCGATCAGCGACTCCAACGAGGGGAAGAGCGCGTCGACCGACAGCCCGGCCAGTGCCTCGGTCGGGTCGACGGTGAACCCGTCGCGGGCACCGCTGCGTGAGTCGTCGGTGAAGCCGCTGCCGAGCCGCTCGTCGACGGCCTGCTCGACCAGCGTGTAGAGCGCCACCTGGTCGGCGGAGGCGAAGCGACTGAACCGGGCGGCGTTCTCCTGGGTGGAGACCAGGCTCATCGCGTACCGGGTCGCCGCTTGCGGGCTGCGCTCGGCGACGACCAGCAGCATGTGGCTCGCGCCGGAGCTGATCGCGTCGTCGAGGCGCAGCGCGGCGTCGAACGCCACGATCTGCCGGCCCTCGGCGGTGGCCACGTCGGCCGCGTCGACCAGGTGCAACGCGTCGATGAGCCGCACGATCAGATTGCCGTACGTGGTCATCACCTGGTCGCTGTCGGCGGTGCGCGCCAGGACGCCGGCCCTGGTCTCGGCGAGGTCGTCGACCGCGGCCACCGCCGCGTCGAGCTCCGGGCCGATTCCGGCTCCGAGGTCGGCCCGGATGTCGGCGATCCGGTCGGTGATCGCGGCTTCGTGCAGGACGAGCCGGGAACGGTCGACCGCGCCGACCAGGTGACCGACCGCGAGCAGCCGTTCCAGCTGGAGGTCCTGGACGAGCGAGCCGATCCGCCCGCCGACCTGCACCGACCGTACGGTGTCCGCCGCCCGGGCCGCCAGCGCGACACGGTCGACGACGATCGGCACGGTCAGCGCGGCGACAGCGATCAGCGGGATCATGACCAGGAGCGCCAGTTTCCCGCGGATGCGGAGTCTATCGAGCAGCAACGGTCGGCTCCCAGTGTCGGCTGTCCGATGTGACCCCGTCGGCGTCGTCGGCCGGCCCGGCCCGGCCGCCGGTCGCCGGCGGGCCGTCGGTGGGTCCGGTGCCGACAGGTGGAGTGCGCGGCCCCGCCGCCGCGCTGTACGCGAGCAGCACCGGGACGCTGACCAGGCAGACCGCCAGGATCAGTACGCCGACCGACAGCCACTGGTCGCGCTGTGACCCGCTGATCCGGTCGGCCAGCAGACCGTCCAGCTCGGCCAGCATCGTGCCGGCAAGTTCAGCCCCCGCCGACTGCGCCTCCCCCCGCAGCGCGACCAGCTGTCCCAGGTCCGGTACAGCGGCGGCGCGGGTGGCCCGGTCGTCGTCGCCGGAACCGCCGTCGCTGCCGCTGCCGCCGTCGCTGCCCGTGCCGTCGCCGGAGTCGTCCTCGGACTGCGCGGCCCGGGCCAGTTCGGCGGCTGCGGTGTTCAGGATGGCGGCCGCCGCGGCGATGGCGTCCATGCTGCGCTGGAACCGGTCCACCTGGGTCAGCAGGTTGCTGCTCATCGTCCGGCTGTCGGTGCTCTCCACCGCAGCCTGGACGTTGCTGGCCAGGTCGTCGGCGGGAGAGAGGATGTCGCTGGTGGCACCGATCAGTTCGACCAGCGCCAACGGCCGTTCCTGCGCCGGCCGGGTCGGCAGCAGGACGGCGAGGTCGGCGAACCGCCCGGTGGCGATGAGCGCCTCGGGCAGTTCCTCAGCCGCGCCGTCGGAGAGGTGGTAGGCGTCGCCTTCCGGGTCACGGACCAGGTTGGAGCTTTCCCGGATCCGGTCGTAGTGCGCCAGCAGCAGGTCGGTGGTCTGCCGGTAGGCGTCGAACGCCGCCGTCGGCTCGTCGAAACGTCGGTCCGGCAACGCCTCGACGGCCGCCCGTAGTGACGTCCAGCGCTGCTGGACCCGCAGCGAGGCGCCGACGCGCTGGTCGACCTCGGCCACCGCGTCCAACGCCCGGGTGAGCGCCTCGGCGTTGACCGGCTGCCGGGCCACGGCGGCCGACTGGGCGTCGACCAGCGCCATGGTCAGCTCGTTGAGCGCGGCCAGGTAGGCCACGCCCTCTCGTTCCCGTTGCGCGAAGGCGACGTCGGCCGACGTGCCGCGCCACAGTTGGACGAAGAGCACGCAGACCGGCACCAGCACCAGTACGGTGACCGCCGATCGCAGCAGTGGTCCATCGAGCCGTCGCCTCCGGCGTACGGTCTCGTGTGCAGGTTGCATCGCCCACCCCCCTGGCGGTTCGCCGCGAATTGCCGGGCTGCCTTCTGGACGGTCTGATGTCGACCGTGTCGTCGGTGCCCCGCCGGCACGGAAAGATAGATGGCGAGCCTGGCAGGCCGGAACCATCCGTGAGGCCTTCAGTCGCGCACCGTACGGTGGATGTCATCTCTCCGTGTTCAGATGTTCACCTGCTGCAACATTTCTCTGTCCTGCAAACGATTTCCGGGAAATATGTCCTTTATGAGAGAATCAACGGCATGTGCGGGTGGCCCGCCGAATGGGTATTGGTATCAGGCGGAGTGTCGGATCGGCGTTGGTCGACACGTTCTGAGTGACCGGAGAACGGCGGGTGGGGCCCCGTCGTGTGATCAGGGGTGTCCATCGTGTGCTCAGTCGCCATCGGCCAACAGGTCGAGCAGGAGGGCGGCGGTCCAACTGAACGCCGCCGCGCCCACCCCGGCCCCGGTCACCGGGTGGAAGTACTCGTAGTAGCCGGACCTGCCGACCAGGTCGATCATGGCCGCCCGCAGCCTGTCGGCCTCGGTGGCGCAGCCGTGGGCGCGCAGTCCACGCCAGAGCAGCCAGTTGATGTTGATCCAGACCGGACCCCGCCAGTACCGCACCGGGTCGAAGTCGGTGGCGGTCCGGTCGTAGCTGGGCACCGGCATGGCCGCCGACATCCCGAACCGGTCGGACCCGAGCACCGCCACCAGCGCCGCCACCCGGTCGGCCGGCAGGTCCGGCAGGATCAGCGGCACCAGTCCGTTCACGCACCGGGCCGGGCTGAGCCGGCCGGTCCGCACGTCACGCGCGTGGTACATGCCGGTGCGCGGATTCCACAGCCGATCGTCGATCGCGCGGGTGATGTGCCCGGCCCGGGCCAGGTGCCGGGCGGGATCGGCGCCGACCACGCCGGCGATCGCGGCCAGCGCCCGCTCGGCGGCACCCAGCAGCGCGTTGAAGGTCGGGCATTCGACGACGAAGCCGTGCCGGTCGGCGAGCGCGTCGTCGGCGTAGTCGTGGTCGCGGTACGCCAGGGCGAGTGCCACGAACCGGGCGTAGTCCTCGTCGGTCGGCCGGTGCGCCACCGCGGCGACCCGGTTGTCGTGTCGCTGCCGCCCGGTGAGGACCGTCAGGTCGGCCGGTACGGCGGCCAGGGCCGTGTCCCAGGCCGGGCTGTTGTCCAGCCCCGACTCCCACGGGTGCACGATGGCGGCCAGCCCGCCGCCACCGGCGTCGCGGCGACCCAGCAGGTAGTCCTGCGCCGCCACCAGCCGGGGGTAGAACCACCGGAGCTGGGCCAGGCCGACGGCGTCGGGGGCCCGCTGGTAGAGCTCCCAGACCGCCAGCGCGTGCGCCGGTGGTTGGACGATGCCCGTACCGTCGGGGTGGCCCGGTCGGCGCAGCGGCACCTGCCAGAACCCGGGCCCCGGGAAGTAGTCCCGTTCGGCGATGCCGGGATCGAAGACGATGTGCGGGACCCGGCCGTCCGGCCACTGCGCCAGGAACAGGCTGCGCAGATCCTGCCACGCCCGGTCCGGGGCGAGGCGGGCCAGCCCGATCGCGATGAACGCGGCGTCCCAGCTCCACTGGTGCGGGTAGAGGGTGCGTGACGGCACCGTGTGGCGACCGGACCAGTTGGCCTCGAGCACGGCCCGGGCCGCCGGCCACAGCTCGTGCCGGCCACCGCCGCCCGGCTCGGCCTCGGCGGGTGGCGCGACCGGCGGTACGGCCGACGTCGTGGTGTCGATGATGCTCATGTGGTTCCGTTCCCGTTTCTGGTCCGTGCTTCCGGTCGGCGGGCGCGCGTGCCCGGACCGCCCACCCGGCGACCGGGTGGGTGACGACGAATGTACGCGCGGTGAACAGCATGTGGTGTCGGCCCGGCCCGACGGTAGGGTCGGTCGGCCACTGGCCGATGCGTCGTCCGGCCGAGGTATAGGCACAGGTCGGCGTGGGTAGTCGGCGAGCATGGCGACCCACGGTGAGCAGCTCGGGGTGTCTCTGGGACCCGGCGTGGACATGCCGATGCTGGGCTTCGGGACCTGGCAGGCGACGGGGGAGTCCGGCTACCGGGCGGTACGGGCCGCGCTGGACGCCGGTTACCGGCACCTGGACACCGCCACGATGTACGGCAACGAGGCCGAGGTCGGCCGGGCGGTCCGGGACAGCGGGCTGGACCGGCAGGAGGTCTTCATCACCACCAAGCTCCCGCCCGAGCGCCTCGGCCAGGAAGCGGAGACCCTCGCCGCCAGCCTGGCCGCGCTGGCGACGGAGTACGTCGACCTGTGGCTGATCCACTGGCCGCCGCGCGGTGGTGCCGCCGTACCCACCTGGCGGGAGTTCATCGCCCAACGCGACGCCGGGGTGGTGCGGGCGATCGGGGTCAGCAACTACAGCCTGGCCCAGATCGACGAACTCATCGAGCAGACCGGGGTACGCCCGGCGGTCAACCAGGTGCCGTGGGCGCCGGCGATGCACGACAGCCGTACGTTGGCCGAGCACCAGGAACGGGACGTGGTGGTGGAGGGGTACAGCCCGTTCCGCAACACCGACCTGGACGATCCACTGCTGGTCGAGGTGGCCGGGCGGCACCGCGTCACCCCGGCCCAGGTGGTGCTGCGGTGGCACCTGCAGCACGGCATCGTGGTGATCCCGAAGTCGGTGACGCCGCAGCGGATCGTCGCCAACGCCGACGTCTTCGGGTTCCGCCTCACCCCGGACGAGATGGCCGCCATCGACCAGCTGCGGGACTGAGCCACCGTCCGGTGCGCTCCGCGCCGGACGGTGGCTCGGTCCGTGCCGCGGTCAGCCGGTGGTGCAGGAGGTGCCGTTGAGCGTGAAGTTGGTCGGCGAGGAGTAGGACCCGCTGTAGGTCCCCTGGTAGCCGAACGAGGCGGTCGCGCCCGGCGCCAGGGTGCCGTTCCAGGCGATGTTGCGGGCCGTCACCGAGGAACCGCTCTGCGACACGGTCGCGTTCCACGAGCTGGTGATCGACTGCCCGGCCGGCAGCTGGTACGCCAACGTCCACCCGTTGACGGTGCCGCTACCCGTGTTGGTGATCCGCACCTCGGCGGTGAAGCCGCTGTTCCAGGTGTTCGGGGTGTAGCTGACCCGGCAGGCGCCGCTGCCCGGCGGCGGCGTGGTGGGCGGCGGCGGCGCGGTCGTGGGTGGCGGTGCCCCGCCGGTGTTGACCGCCGCCGAGAACGAGTTCACCCCGATCCCGACGCCGCCGTTCCACGGCTCGAAGCCGGCCTGGATGCTGGTCAGGTACCACGAGTTGGTGATCTGGCCCCGGTTGCGCACGTCGGCGATGAAGGCCATCGCGTCGAAACTCCAACTGCTGAACGACGACTGGGCGAGGTACGACACCACGTTGTTGCTGCCGTTGCTGCCGGTCCAGACCTGGAAGCTGCGGCCGGCGATGGTGGTGGTGCCGACCGGTGAACCGATCGGTTGGATGGAGCCCTGCCGGTGGAACCAGATCATGATCTCCATCTGGCTGACCCCGTCGGTGCGGGGCGTCGGGTCCAGCCAGATGTCGTACGACGCGTTGTAGGTGCCTCCGCCCACGTACGTGTAGTTGATGCTGGTCGGCGCGCTGCTGATCCGGCTGACCTGCATCGGCAGGTTGGTGCCGGGGGAGCAGTTGGTGTAGTGGCAGCCCAGGAAGACCGACGGGTACGACACGGGCGCCCCGTTGGTGGGTGAGCTGCCCTGCTGCGACGTCACCGAGAACCCGGTGCTGGTGACGTTGATGCACTGCTGAGCGGTCGTGCCCCAGCGATTGTTCTGCACCACGTAGCGGCCCTGGATGGTGGTGCTGCCGTACTGCTCGCAGATCACCGTGTCCGCCTGCGCGGGGGCGGCGGTGACGACGGCGAGAACTCCGCCGACGAGGAGCGCCGCTGCGGCCGCTGCGGCGCGGATGGGACGTCTCATTGCACTCCTTCGGTGTCCGTGCTGGGTGCGGATAGGAGGGTTCAACGTGACGGGAGCGCTCCCACAAAGCTATGACACATTTACATGTATGAAAAGAGTCGGCAATGCCGGCCGGTGGCCGGGGCCGGCTGGCGATCCGGACCGCCAGCCGGCTACCCGCAGGTGATGGCGGAATGCCGTTCATCATGTCGAACGTCGCTGGCGGACGCCCGGACGCCCGTCAGCGGGTCGACGGCCGGGGATCAGTGGGTGACCAGGGTGCGGGCGGCGCGGACCTGCCCGGCGGCCGCCCGCAACGCCTCGACGATCCGGGCCTCGACCGCGTCGTCCCACCTGGCCGACGGGATGGAAAGGCTGATCGCGTCGGTCGCCGGCTGGCGCAGCGGCATCGCCATCGCGACGCAGACGATGCCCTCGGCGTTCTCCGCACGATCAACCGCGTAACCGCGGTCGCGGATCTCGGCCAGTGCGGCGTGCAGGGTGGCCGGATCCTCGATCGTCTGTGGGGTCATCCGGCGCAGTGGCCAGGTCAGCAACCGGTCGACGGTGTCGTCGGGGTGCTCGGCGAGCAGCGCCTTGCCCAGCGCGGTGGCGTGGGCCGGCAGGTGCCGCCCGATCGCGCTGTACAGCCGCAACGGGTGGATCGACTCGCGTTTTGCCAGGTAGACGACGTGTGGCCCGTCCAGTCGACCGAGGTGGACGGTCTCGCCGAACTGCCCGGCCAGCTCGTCCAGGACGGTGTCGAGCAGGCTGACCGCGTCGTCGGCGGCGAGGTAGGCGGCACCGACCTGGAGCGCGCGTACCCCGAGGCCGAACCGGGTGCCGGTCGGATCGGTCTCCACCCAGCCGCGCTGCAGCATCGTGCGCAGGATCCCGTGCAGGCTGCTCTTCGGGATCTCCAGCAGTCGGGCCAGGTCGCCCAGGGACTGCTGACCGGGCGCGGCGGCCAGTGCCTCCAGCACCTCCAGCGTGCGGCCGGCGGACTTCACCGGTTGGAATCCATCGCGCACCGTCATGGCCGTCACTGTAGCCGGGTTGACAGCATCGATGCCTTGAGTATCGTCACGTATGTGACCAACGTTCAAGATGACGAACAGACACCCGAGCCGGTCGCCGCTGGTGACGTCACGTCGGTGATCGGTGCCGGTCGGATCGTCCCGGTGGTGGTGCTGGCCGACCCGACCGGTGCCGCGCCGCTGGCCGAGGCGTTGGCCGCCGGCGGGCTGCGTACCGCCGAAGTGACCTTCCGGACCCCGGCGGCCGCCGACGCGATCGCGGCGATGGCCACCCGGACGGACCTGGTGGTCGGCGCCGGCACGGTGCTCACCGCCGAGCAGGTCGACCGGGCCGTCGACGCCGGTGCCCGGTTCGTGGTCAGCCCCGGCTTCGGGCCCGCCGTGGTCCGCCGCTGCCAGCAGCGCGGCGTGCCGGTCTTCCCCGGCGTCGCCAGCGCCACCGAGATCCAGATGGCGCTCGACGCCGGCCTCGACACGGTGAAGTTCTTCCCGGCCGAGCAGCTCGGCGGCATCGGGATGGTCGCCGCCCTCGCCGCCCCGTTCCGTTCGGTCCGGTTCATTCCGACCGGCGGCGTCACCACCGGCAACCTCGCCGGTTATCTGGCCCACCCGGCGGTCCTCGCCGTCGGCGGCACCTGGATGGTCGCCCCGCGCCTGCTCGCCGCCGGCGACTGGGCCGAAGTGACCCGGCTGACCGCCGCCGCCGTCGCCGCGGCCCGGGCCGCCACCCGATCCTGACAAGGAGCCAACAGATGTCCGGACAGCCCACCGCCGGGGCGGCGTCGCTGCGCCCCCGACCGGCCGCCGAGTGTCGCTACGACCTGGTCTCGCTCGGCGAGATCATGCTGCGGCTCGACCCGGGCGAGGGACGGGTCCGCACCGCACGCTCGTTCCGGGTCTGGGAGGGCGGTGGCGAGTACAACGTGGCCCGGGGCCTGCGTCGCTGCTTCGGTCTGCGGACCGCGGTGGTCACCGCGTTCGCCGACAACGAGGTCGGGCGGCTGCTGGAGGACCTCGTGCTGACCGGCGGCGTCGACACCTCGTACGTGCGCTGGCTGCCCTACGACGGGACCGGCCGCGCCGTGCGCAACGGACTGAACTTCACCGAGCGGGGCTTCGGGGTCCGGGGCGCGGTCGGCACCTCCGACCGGGGGCACAGCGCCGCCAGCCAGTTGCGCCCCGACGACGTCGACTGGGACCACCTGTTCGGCACGCTCGGCGTTCGTTGGCTGCACACCGGCGGCATCTACGCCGCGTTGTCCGAGACCACCCCGGAGACCATCGAGGCGGCCATGGTCGCCGCCCGTCGGCACGGCACGATCATCTCGTACGACCTGAACTACCGGCCCAGCCTCTGGAAGGCTGTCGGCGGCCAGTCCCGGGCGCAGGAGGTCAACCGGCGGTTGGCCGGCTACGTCGACGTCATGATCGGCAACGAGGAGGACTTCACCGCTAGCCTCGGGTTCGCCGTACCGGACACCGACGACAGCCTGTCCGAGCTCGAGGTGGCGAACTTCCAGCGGATGATCACCGAGGTCACCCGGGCGTACCCGAACTTCGCGGTGGTCGCCACCACGTTGCGGACGGTCCGCACGGCGACGGTGAACGACTGGGGAGCGATCGCCTGGTCCGCCGCGACCGGCTTCGTCCAGGCCACCCACCGGCCGGGACTGGAGATCCTGGACCGGGTCGGCGGGGGCGACAGCTTTGCCTCCGGGCTGGTCTACGGCCTGCTCGAAAAGGGCGACCTCGCGACGGCGGTCGAGTACGGTGCCGCGCACGGCGCACTGGCGATGACCACGGCCGGTGACACCTCGACGGCCAGTCTCAAGGAGGTGGAGGCGCTGGTCGGCGGTGGCGGTGCGCGGGTGCAACGTTGAGCGTGGACTCCCGCTGGCCCGCCGCACCGGTTAAGATTTCCATCGGTGGATATTTCCCATCGATCTGATTCACGGACCGGCGCGTACAAACAGGGCGGAATAGGCCTACCGCAGGCGGTGTTGCCGGCAGTAGTCTCTTGGCTCCGATGAGTGTCTATTCCCCCGGAGGCGGCGCGGACCATGGCTCAAGCACCCATGCGCGTGCTCGTCGTCGGTGCCAGTGTCGCCGGCCTGGCTGCGGCCCGAGCGCTGCGGCTGGCCGGCCTGCGGCCCCAGGTGGTGGAGAAGCTCGACCCGACCGTGGTGCCCACGGCCGGCATCTTCCTGCCCGGCAACGCGATCCGCGCCCTGCGTGACCTCGGCCTGGACAGTCCGCTGCGCCCGCTCGGAGCCGTCGTGCGTCGACAACGGTTCCTCGACGTCGCCGGTACCGAGTTGTGCGCCGTCGACCTCGACCGGCTCTGGCAGGGGGTCGGCGAGTGCCGGGCACTGCCAAGGGCCGACCTGCACCGGGTGCTGCTCACCGGGGCCGGCGGTGCGGTCCGGCACCGGACCGAGGTCCGGGAGCTGGAACTCGGTGACGAGACCACCAAGGTCGCGTTCGGCGACGGCTCGTTCGCCGAGTACGACCTGATCGTCGGTGCCGACGGTCGCCGGTCGACGGTCCGGCAACTGGCCGAGCTCGGTGGCGCACCGCATCCGGTCGGCCAGATCGCCTACCGCAGCGTCGTCACCGGCGGCCCGGAGATCACCGAGTGGACCGCCCTGCTCGGCCGGCGCTGCGGCGTCGTGCTGACACCGATGGGCTACGGCCGGACCTATCTGTACGCCGACGAACGGCTGCCGGCCGGGTCGGCGCCACCGGCCGACCCGCTGCTGCGGCTGCGGGAGCTGCTCGCCGACTTCCGTGGCCCGGTCCCGGCCGTGCTGGACGCGGTGGAGAAGGTGCAGGTCGCCGTCACCGACGAGGTCGAGCTCGGCAGCTGGTCACGGGGGAACGTGGTGCTGGTCGGTGACGCCGCCCACGCCACCGCGCCGACCCTGTCACAGGGGGCGGCGATGGCGTTCGAGGACGCGCTGGTGCTGGCCGAGCTGGTCCGCGACCGACCCACCGTGGTCGAGGCGCTGGCCGGTTACGAGAGCCGCCGCCGGCCGCGTACCCGATGGGTGCTGGAGCGGACCCGCGACCGGGACCGGACCCGCGACGTCGCACCGCACCTTCGTGACCGGCTGCTGCGTGCCGAGGGCACCCGGATCCTCGCCGACCACTACCGGCTGCTCGTCGATCCGGTGTGACAGGCCGGGCGGCTCTGCCCGGTCGCTCCGCCCGGTGGCCAGGGTGCCACCCGGCCGATGGTGACCCGGCCACGGGTGCGGGCACCCGGCGTGCGGACCCACCGTGAACGGGGACTATCCTGCCTGCGAGGCACGGCCAGCGGAGCACCAGCGCGGGTGCCGTGGGATTGACGAGAACCGGAGGCCATTCGTGACCACCGTCGCACCGAAGCCGATCGCGACCCGGCCCTTCCCGGTCCACCAGCCGGTCCGGGGCTCGGCCATGGCGCGGCTGCTGCGTACGACCGACGCGAAGCAGATCGGGATCATGTACATGATCACCGCCTTCGTGTTCTTCATGATCGGCGGCCTGATGGCGCTGATCATGCGGGCGGAGCTGGCCCAGCCCGGGATGCAGTTCCTCTCGCCGGAGCAGTACAACCAGCTGTTCACCATGCACGGCACGATCATGCTGTTGTTCTTCGCGACGCCGATCGTGTTCGCCTTCGCGAACTACATCACGCCGATCCAGATCGGCGCTCCGGACGTGTCGTTCCCCCGGCTGAACAGCTTCGCCTACTGGTTGTACCTCTTCGGCGGCACGCTGGCCATGGGTGGCTTCCTGACCCCCGGTGGTGCCGCCGACTTCGGCTGGTTCGCCTACACCCCGTTGAGCAGCGTCGAGCACTCGCCCGGTGTCGGCGCGAACATGTGGATCGTCGGTCTGGCGATCTCCGGCCTCGGCACCATCCTCGGCGCGGTCAACATGATCACCACGATCCTGACCCTGCGCGCCCCCGGCATGACGATGTTCCGGATGCCGATCTTCACCTGGAACATCCTGGTCACCAGCCTCCTGGTGATCATGGTCTTCCCGCTGCTGGCCGCCGCGCTGTTCGCCCTCGCCGCCGACCGGATGCTCGGCGCCCACGTCTACGCCCCGGAGACCGGCGGCCCGCTGCTGTGGCAGCACCTGTTCTGGTTCTTCGGCCACCCCGAGGTCTACATCGTCGCGCTGCCGTTCTTCGGCATCATCAGCGAGGTCATCCCGGTCTTCTCCCGCAAGCCGATCTTCGGCTACAAGGGTCTGGTCGGTGCGACCATCGCGATCGCCGCGCTGTCCATGAGCGTCTGGGCGCACCACATGTTCGCCACCGGGGCGGTGCTGCTGCCGTTCTTCAGCTTCCTGAGCTTCCTGATCGCCGTACCGACCGGCATGAAGTTCTTCAACTGGATCGGCACGATGTGGCGGGGCCAGATCAGCTTCGAGACGCCCATGCTCTGGGCGATCGGCTTCCTGGTGACCTTCCTCTTCGGTGGCCTGTCGGGCGTGCTGCTGGCCAGCCCGCCGATCGACTTCCACGTCTCCGACTCGTACTTCGTCGTCGCGCACTTCCACTACGTGCTGTTCGGCACGATCGTGTTCGCGGTGTTCGCCGGCATCTACTTCTGGTTCCCGAAGTTCACCGGGCGGATGCTCGACGAGCGGCTCGGCCGGGTCCACTTCTGGCTGACCTTCGTCGGTTTCCACACCACCTTCCTGGTGCAGCACTGGCTCGGCGCCGAGGGCTTCCCCCGCCGGTACGCCGACTACCAGGCGATCGACGGCTGGACCACGCTGAACATGATCTCCACGGTCGGCTCGTTCGTCACCGGCATCTCGACGCTGCCGTTCATCTACAACGTGTGGAAGTCGTACAAGGCCGGTCCGCTGGTCAACGTCGACGACCCGTGGGGCCACGGCAACTCCCTGGAGTGGGCCACCAGCTCCCCGCCGCCGCTGCGCAACTTCGACCGGATGCCCCGGATCCGGTCCGAGCGGCCGGCGTTCGACCTGAAGTTCCCGGAGCTGGCCGCCGGCCACCAGTCGGTGGCGGGCCCGCCGGAGGGCGGCGCCAAGCCGCTGACCAGCGAATCCGACGGCGGTGCCACCTACCAGGAAGACACCGCGACCAACGTCGACAAGCACTGACCGACCCCGGCCGGGCTGCCGGTTAACCTGGGGAAATGGGTGACCAGCGGTTCACCGGCGCGGCCGGTCTCGCCGGGTTCAGCCAGGTGGTCCGCGAGTCGCTCGTTCCCCAGACGATCACCGTCGGCGACCCGGCGGCCTTCCAGGCCCGGATGACGGACGTGGAGATCGGCCGGCTGCGGCTGGTCTCCGCCGCGCTCGACCCGATCCGGGCGCAGCGTACGGCCGCGGCGACGACCGCAGCGGCCGGGGTGTTCCTGCTGCTGAGCCTGCGGGCACAGGGGGAGATCCGGCACCGCCACGGACACGAGGCGATCGTGCCGGGCCGGCTGGTCGTCGTACCCGGTGCCGAGGAGTTCACCGTCGAACACGCCTCGGCGGCGCGGGTGATCTTCGTCGTGCTGCCGGAGCCGGTGGTCACCGCCCGGTATCCGCTGCTGGACGGCCCGATCCGGTCGGCAGCGGTGGAACCGGTGGCCGCGGCGCTGATCCGGCAACTGCCGCACCTGATGTCGGCCGCCGAGCACGCCGGTACGGCCGGCCAACCGGACGAACTCTCCGGGATCCTCGACGCGCTGCTGCACCTGACGCTGCGGCGCACCATCGGGGACACCACCGGGCACCCGATGCTGGCCCTGCGGGTGGCCGTCGAACGGCTCGTGGAGCAGGAGCTGGCCCGGCCGGACGGCGCGCCACCGCAGCTGGGCGTGTCGGATCTGGCCGCCCGGCTGGCGGTCTCCGTACGGCAGCTGCACCGGGCGTTCGAGTCCTCCGGCGGCACGGTCGCCGACTACGTACGGCAGCGTCGCCTGGCGGCCTGCGCCCGGGCGCTGCGCGACTCGTCGGCGACGGTCACCGAGCTGGCACACCGGTACGGCTTCTCGTCCGCCTCGCACCTCGGCGTGCTGTTCCGCCAGCGGTACGGGACGAGCCCGGGGCAGTGGCGCGCAGCTGACAGGGATCCGGCGCCGCGCTGATATCACCGCCCGGATCGACCGACCTAGCGTGAAGCCTCCCGACGGAGGAGGTCACCATGCGGTTCGTCCTGGTACACGGCTCATGGCACGACGGCGGCTGCTGGGACGGGGTGCGCCGGCATCTTGTCGCGGCAGGGCACGAGGTGCACGCGCCGACGCTGCCCGGCAACGGCGTCGGCGGCGATCCGACGGTGACGATGGCGCAGACCGTCGGCGCCGTGACCGACCTGCTGGTCGATGCGGACCTGCGGGACGTGGTGCTGGTCGGGCACAGCTTCGGCGGGGCGGTCGTTCAGGCGGTCGCCGTCGCGGTGCCGCAGCGGCTCGCCCGCCTGGTGTTCCACAACGCGTACGTCCTGGGCGACGGGGACAGCGTGTTCCAGCACGTGCCGCCGTCGGCGGCGAGCGCCTTCCAGACCCTGGCCTCCGAGCAGGGCACGCTGATGCTGCCGTACGAGGTGTTCCGTGCGTCCTTTCTGCAGGATGCGGACGAGGCCACCGCCAGGGCCGCGTACGCCCAGCTGACCCCGGAGCCGCTGGCGCGTTCGGCCGAGCCGCTGCCGTTGCCCGGGTTCACCGGGCTGGCGGTGCCGCGCAGCTACGTGTACGCCACCAACGACATCGCCTTCCCGGCGCAGGAGTTCACCTGGCATCCCGGCCAGTCCGGTCGCCTCGGCGAGTTCCGCCTGGTGGAGCTGCCAGGCTCGCACGAGGTGATGTTCAGTGATCCGGCGGCGTTGGCGCAGGCGCTCGACGCGGCCGGGCGGGTGGGCTGAGCGGTGACCGGGCTGCTCGACGGGTCGGTGGGTGACCTGGTCGCCGCCGTGCTCGCCGGTGAGGTGGATCCGGCCGAGCTGGTGCAGGCCGCCGCCGCCCGGATCGAGGCGCGTGATCCGGGCGTCGGAGCGGTCGTGCTGCTGGACCCGGACCGGGCGCTGCGTCGGCTGCGTCGTGGCCGGCGACCAGCGGGACCGCTGGCCGGCCTGCCGTACCTGGTCAAGGACCTGCACGCGGAGGTCGACGGGTTGCCGCTGACCCGGGGCAGCCGACTGTTCGCCGGCCTGCCCCCGGCCGGCACCTCGACGTTGGTCGCCCGGCTCGAAGCGGCCGGCGCGCTGGTGATCGGGCGGACCAGCTCACCGGAGTTCGGCCTGAACATCAGCACCGAACCGGTGCTGTACGGTGCCACCCGCAACCCGTGGGATCCGCGGCGCTCGGCCGGCGGCTCCAGCGGCGGCGCGGCAGCGGCGGTCGCCGCCGGGATGGTGCCCGCCGCGCATGCCAGCGACAGCGGCGGGTCGATCCGGATTCCAGCGGCGTGGTGCGGGCTGATCGGCTTCAAACCGACCCGTGGCCGCAACCCGGCCGGGCCGTACCGGGTCGACGACTGGGGCGGGCTCAGCCACGAGCACGCGATCACCCGGACGGTTGCCGACTCGGCGTTGCTGCTGGCGGTCACCGCCGGACCGGCGCTCGGCGAACCGTACGGCGTACCGGCGGACCGGGCCCACCCGCATCCGTTGACGGTGGGGGTGCTGGTCGACACCCCGTCCGGAGACCCGGTCGCACCGGCGTACCGGCGGGCGGTCGACGAGTGCGCCGCCGCGCTGGCCGCGCTGGGCCACCGGCTCGTGCCGCTGCCAGCCGTGTCGGCCGCCGGCCGGCTCGGGCCGGTGCTCGGTACGGTGATCGCCGGCCACGTCGCGGCGATGGTCGACGATCTGGCGCGGGCCACCGGTCGGCAGGCCGGGCCGGACACGGTGGAACCGGCGGTGCTCGACCTGATCGAGCGGGGGCGGCGGGCCGACGCGGTGACCCAGGTACGGGCGACGCTGGAGCTGCGCCGACTCGCCGGCGAACTGGCCGCCGCCCTGGCGGCCGTGGACCTCGTGCTGACTCCCACGACCGCCCGCCCCGCTCCCCGGCTGGGTGAGCTGCACACCGACCGGTCAGCGGCCGAACTGTTCCAGCAGATCTTCACGATCTCGCCGTTCGTCGGCATGTTCAACGTGACCGGCGGGCCGGCGGTGAGCCTGCCCTGGGGCCTCGACGACGACGCGATGCCGGTCGGCCTCCAGCTCGCCGGGCATCCCGGTGCCGACCACACGGTCCTCGGAGTCGCCGCCGACCTGGAGCGGACGCACCCCGACCGGGTGCGGTTGCGGCGGCCCTGACCGGCGGGCGCGGTCGGGTCGACGGCTGCGGTTGGGCCGACGGCTGCGGTTGGGCCGGCGGCTGCGCCAGTGTCGACGGCGCAGAGCCAGCAGCGGCAACGCCAACAGCAGGCCGGCGCTGCCGACGGCGGCGAACCCCCAGGTCGGGCTGCTGGCGTCGATCACCGCGCCGGTCAGCGGCGCGCCGACGGCCATCCCGACGGTCATCGCCGACCCGTGCAGGCCCATCGCCTCGCCGCGTACCGCCGCCGGCGCCAGCCGGCTGACCGCGTCGGACGTCGCGGCGATCGTCGGCGCGCAGAGCAGGCCGGCCGGGGCCAGCGCCAGGCCCAGCGTCCACCAGGATCCCGCGCCGAGCCCGACCGGGATCGTGGCGACGGCCAGTGCCACCATCAGCCCGACCGGCGGCACCCCGCGCCGGGCCGCGCCGTAGGCGAACCCGCCGACCAGGGAGTAGGCGCCCCAGGCGGCGAGCACGACGCTGCTGAAGACCAGCTCGTCACTGGCGCGCAGGGCGGCGATCAACGCCACGTCGGTGCCGCCCAGCACCAGGGTCGACGCCGCGCCGACCGCCAGCACGCCGAGCAGGTGCGGGGTGAGCCAGTCCCGGCGGGCGACGCGCACACCGGCCCGCACCGGCTCCTCGTGCCGGGCCCGGATCGGCGGGTCGACGACGAACAGCGCCGACCCGGCGGCGACCAGGCCGGCACCGACCGCGAGCATCGCCACCCGGGGGGAGACCGCGGTGGCGAGTAGTACGGCCAGCGCTGGGCCGATCATGAAGGAGAGCTCGACCGACATCGAGTCCAGGGCGTACGCGGGCCGCCGCCGCGCGGCCGGGACCAGCGCGGCCAGCGACTGCCGGATCACCGAGAACACCGGCAGGCTGAGCAGGCCGGCGACGACCGCGGCGACCAGCAGAGCGGGGTACGGCAGCGCCTGCGCCACCGCCCAGAACGTGCCCTGGGCGAGCACCGAGCCGGCCAGCACCGGGCGTAGCCCGTGCCGGTCGACCAGCCGGCCCAGCATCGGCGCACCGATCGCGGCGCCGACGGTCAACGCGGTGCCGGCCAGACCGGCCGCCGCATAGCCCCGGCGCAGCTCCAGCACGACGTACAGGGTCAGCGCCACACCGGCGGCGGTGTTGGGCATCCGGGCCAGCACCGACAGCGCCAGCAGCCGGGCCACGCCGGGCAGCGCCAGCGCCTCCCGGTAAGGGGTCAGGGTCATCGGCGGTGTTACCTCCGGCCGGCATCATGCCCGCCGGGTACGACATCCGGCCAGTCAGTTTCCGCGCGACGACCCGCCGACGGGTCAGGCCGGCCGCAGCACCGGGGCACCGGTCAGGGTCACGCCGGCGGCGCGCATGGTGTCCAACGCCACCTCGGTGGTCTCCCGGGCCACGCCGGCGGTCAGGTCGAGCAGCACCGTGGTGTCGAACCCGGCACGGGCGGCGTCCAGCGCGGTCGCCCGTACGCAGTGGTCGGTCGCGATGCCGACGACGTCGACCCCGGTGACGCCGCGCTCGCGCAGCCAGTCGGCCAGGCCGACGCCGTCGTCGCTGCGGCCCTCGAAACCGGAGTACGCGGCGGCGAACTCGCCCTTGTGGAACACCGCCTCGATCCGCTCGGTGGTCAACCCCGGATGGAAGTCGACCCCGCCGGTGCCCACCACACAGTGCGCCGGCCAGGAATCGACGTAGTCCGGCGGATCACCGAAGTGCGCGCCCGGGTCGACGTGGTAGTCCTTGGTCGCGACCACGTGCCGCCAGCGCTGAGCCGGCGCCTGGGCGACGGTGCGGGAGATGCCCGCCGCCACGTCCGCGCCGCCACCGACGGCGAGTGAGCCGCCCTCACAGAAGTCGTTCTGCACGTCGACGATGATCAGTGCCCGGTGCATACCTGTCCTTCCTGTTCCGCCCGCTGTCAGTGGGTCCGGCGTCAGTCGGCCGGCACGATGGTGACCGGCACCGCCGGATCCCCGGCGGACAACTTCAACCCTTCCCACGGGATCGAGATCAGGCAGCGCCGCAGGTGCTCCCGGGAGTCGGCCAGGGTGGGCCGGTCCAACGGTTCGCCGGCGGCGACGAAGGAGCGCTGCAGCACCCGGTCGCCGTTGACCCGGTCCGGTACGCCCTGCGAGACCACGATCTCCTCGACGGCGGTGCCGGTCGGCTTGTGCCGACGTACCGCCACCTTCCGGCCGCCGACGGTGGCCTTGTTCTCCGACCGCTTCACCACCGGCCGGCCGTCGACCTCGACCAGCTTGTAGACCAGCCCGGCGGTCGGGGCGCCGGAGCCGGTCACCACGGCGGTGCCGGCACCGTAGGAGTCGACCGGCTCGGCGGCGAGCGCCGCGATCGCGTACTCGTCCAGGTCGCCGGAGACGATGATCTTCGTCTCGGTGGCACCCAGCGAGTCGAGCAGCTCCCGGGACTGCTGGGCCAGCACCGACAGGTCACCGGAGTCGATCCGGATCGCCCGCAGCTCCGGCCCGGCCACCGCGATCGCGTTGCGGATGCCGTCGCTGATGCTGTACGTGTCGACCAGCAGGGTCGTGTCCCGCCCGTGGGCGGCCACCTGGGAGGCGAACGCGGCCCGCTCGTCGTCGTGCAGCAGGGTGAACGCGTGCGCCGAGGTGCCCGCCGTCGGGATACCGAACCGTTCGCCGGCGGCCAGGTTCGACGTCGCGGTGAAGCCGGCCAGGTACGCCGCCCGCGCCGCCGCCACCGCCGCCTGCTCGTGGGTACGTCGCGAACCCATCTCGATCACCGCGCGGCCGCGGGCGGCGGTCACCGACCGGGCCGCCGCCGCCGCGATCGCGCAGTCGTGGTTGAGTACCGACAGCACCAGCGTCTCCAGCAGCACGCATTCGGCGAAGGTGCCGGAGACGGTGAGGATCGGCGAGTTCGGGAAGAACATTTCGCCCTCGGCGTACCCGTCGATGTCGCCGGTGAACCGGTAGTCCGCCAGCCACCGGGCGGTCTGCGCGTCGACCACACCCCGCTCGCGCAGGTGCCCGAGGGTGCCTTCGTCGAAGCGGAACTCGGTGATCAGGTCGATCAGCCGGCCGGTGCCGGCGACCACGCCGTAGCGTCGCCCGGTCGGCAGCCGGCGGGCGAAGACCTCGAAGACGCACTGCCGGTGCGCGCTGCCGTCGGCCAGCGCGGCGGCCAGCATGGTCAGCTCGTAGTGGTCGGTCAGCAGCGCGGGACTGGAGCTGGTCACCCGGCTACTGTACGGCCGCCGGCCCGGCCGGGGCCGGCCTGGCCCGGTACGCCGGCGGCGGCCCCGTCCGGCAGTGCCCGCAGCGCACCGGCCAGCTCGCCCCGCCCGGTCACCCCGAGCTTGCCGTACGCCCGCTGCAGGTGGTTCTCGACGGTACGGATCGACAGGTACAACTGTTCGGCGATGTCGCGGCTGGCCACCCCGGCCGCCGCCAGCTTCGCCACCTGGTGTTCCCGGTCGGTCAGGTTCGGCTGCCCGGCCCGCAACGCCGGGGTGTGCACGTCGGAGCAGTGCGCCATGAACTCGCCGAGCAGCACGTTGGTCTGCCCGGCCAGCGGGGAGCGGGCCAGCCGCAGTCGGCGGACCGCCATCGCGGCGGCCTCGGCGGCGAACAGGTACAGGCCGTTCTCGGCGAAGCCGTTCGCGGCGCGCAGCAGCTCCCCGTACGGGCCGTTGGTCGCCCCCCGGGCCTGGCGCAGGATCAGGCCGGGCAGCGGGCCCTCGACGACCGACGCCAGTTCGGCGAGCCGGTCCACCGCCAGATCGGCCCGACCGAGGCGGACCAGGTCGTGCAGGGCGGTCAGTTCGTGACCGGCGAACCCGTCGGTGCGCAGCCGGGCCGCCAGCTGGCGGAGCATGCCGACCGCCCCGGCGACGTCGCCCTCGGCGACCGTCACCCAGGAGCGTGCCTGCTCCCGCCACGGGTAGAGGATGGCCATGCCGGGTGCCTGCGCCCGGTCCGAGTCGGTCATCGCCGCCACGGCGGTGGCCGGTTCGTCGCGCAGCGCGGCGGCGTGCGCCCGTTCGGCGTGGGCGAGCCCGGCGAAGACCCGACCGGTGGCGAGCATCGCGCAGGCCTGCAGGCTGTGCCGTAGCGCCTCGTCGAGCCGGCCACGCATCCTGGCCGCCTGCGCGCGGACGACCGACAGGTAGCCGGAGCCGAGCCGGAAGTCGCCGGCGTCGGCCAGGTCGGCGAACTCCTCGGCGACGATCGCGTCGATGCCGGTCAGGTCCCCGGCGAGCACCAGTCGGGTGCCCCGGGCCAGCTCCAGCGCGAGCTGCAGGTACGGCAGTTCGGTTCGCCACCGGGGCGCGTCGGTCTCCACCCGGGCGATGGCCCGTCCGCTGCCGGTCAGATCGCCCTGGGCCGCCTGGAGGTGGGCGATCGTGCACTGGGCCAGGCCGCGCGCCGCGTGGCTGGCCGCCGGCCGGTCCAGTACGGCCCGGGCCAGCCGCAGCGCCGCGTCGCACTCCAGGCGGTGCAGCCGCATGATCGCCTCGAACGAGTTCACCCGGGCCCGGTCGGCCGGGTCCGCCAGGTCGCCGGCGCCGACCGCCAGGTCGTCGATGGTGGATTCGCGGCCCAGTCCCCAGTAGGCGACCAGGCCGAGCACCATCAGCCAACGACTGCGCCGTTCGTCGGTGGTCACCTCGGCGCGGGCCGCCGTCAGGGTGGCCAGCGCCCGGTCCGGTTCGTCGCGGAACATCAGGATGGTCGCCATCAGTTCGGCCGCGTCGAAGCCGCCGCCGACGGCCAGCGCCCGGCCGGCGAGCCGGTCGGCCAACGGAATGTCGTAGCCCACGAAAGCCTGGCTGGCGGCGGCGAGCAGGACGGCCGGGTCGTCGGCGGTGTCCGACTCCAGCCGCCAGACGGCGACCCGCAGCAGGTCGTCGCGGCGGCGGGCACCGGTCTGCTCGACCAGGGTGGCCAGCTGCGCCTGCAGCCGCTGTGACCGGGTCACCGGGCAGCGGCGGCGGACCACTTCGCCGTACAACGGGTGGGCCATGTGGACGTCGTGCCGCCGGTCGTCGACGTCGACCCGGATCAGACCGCGTTCCTCGGCGATCTCCACGTCGGCGTGCCGGCAGGCCTGCAGCAGCAGCCGCAGCCCGATCGGTTGGCCGAAGGCCACCAGTTCGACGACGCCGCGTACCTGCGGGCTCAGCTGGCCGATCCGGGTGTCGATCAGGTCGGTCAGGCTCGGGGCCAGCTCCAGCCGACCGGTCCACCGCCAGACCCCGTACGTCTGGGTCAGCTCCTGTCCGGACTGCGCCGCGATGATCAGCTCGCGGAGCAGCAGCGGGTTGCCTTCGGACAGTCGCCAGAGCCGCTCGGCCGAGGCCGGGTCCAGCTCGCCGCCGAGCAGTTCGGCCAGCAGCCCGGTGGTGTCGGCGAAGCCCAGCGGCGCGAGCTCCTCGTGCCCGACCAGGTCGTCGGCCCACAGGGCCCGGATCGGCAACGGTACGGGTTCGCCACTGAGCAGGGTGCCGAGCACGGTGGCCCGCTCGGACCGGGCGATCAGGTTGGTCACCGCGGCCGAGGTCGGGTCGAGCAGGTGGGCGTCGTCGATGGCGAGCACGATGGGGCGGCCGGCGGCCCGTTGGCGCAGTGACTCGACCGCCCAGCGCAGCAGGGCCGAGGGCGACAGCCCCGGTGGCTGTTCCGCCGGCAGCACCTGGGCGAGGCCGGCGAAAGGCAGGCCGGCCGCGCTGAGACTGCCCGAGGCGAACCAGACCGCGTACGTCTCGGTCGGCAGGTGGTCGACGACTTCGCGAAGCAGCCGGCTCTTGCCGATCCCAGCGGTACCGCTGAGGATCAGCCCGCGTCCTCCGCTGGTGGCGGCGGTGGACAGTCGGTCGAGCTCCTCGGCCCGTCCCACGAAGCTCCACAGGCCCATGGCAGGGCAGCATATAGAACGATCGCCCAGGGGGAACGCCCGGTGACGGACCGCATTTGAGTATGAAGTGCGTGATCAGTTGAGTAGGGACGCTTCTCGTTGCGTAAGTGATCGTGCACGTAGCGTCGGTGCCGCTGGTGCCCGTCCAGACCAGCATCCGAAGGAGCTCGGCATGGAGCCTGTGGCAGCACCCCTGTACCCGCTGGACACCGGACCCGCCGCGATCGTCCCCCGGCAACGGGGGCCGGCGCGGCGTTGGGCAGCGCCGTCCGGCGACGAGCCGGAGCCCTCCGACGCCGGACCGGGACCGGTGGCACCGGCACCGGGCGCGCCGCCGCCATCGCGCACCGCGCCGGCCCCGGCGGCGGCACGGTCGGCGCGGCGGCCACCGCTGGCCGGGCCGGTACGCGGCGTCACCCCGCCGGCCGACGAACCGGTCGGGGCGGTCGTCGTCGGGGCCGGCCGGGACAGTCGTGGCGCGGTCGTCGCCGCGCTGCTGGGCGCACCGCTGCCGGTGCGCCGGCCGCCGGAGAGCTTCCTGCTCGTCCGGCACGGTCCGGCGGCCCGGATCGCGGCGTTCCTGCCCGGCTGGCCGCACCCCTGGCCGGTCCCGACCCGCGCGGCCCGCACCGGGGCCGGACTGGACCTGCCCCGGCCGCCCCGCCGGGTCGAGGTGCGTCGTCCCGACCAGATGCTGCGGCACCTGAGCCTGGTGGACACCCCCGACCTCGGTTCGCTGGGCCCGGCCGGGATGCGTGTCCTGGCCGACGCGGTGGCCCGGGCCGGCGCGCTGGTGTTCGTGATCGGTGCCGGTCCACCACCGGGCCCGGTCGAGCACGACCTGCTGCGGCAGGCGGTGGCGGCGGGCGCGGCGGTGTTCGTCGTGGTCACCCCCGGCGGCGTACAGAGCGAAGGCGAGGCACCGCACCGGGCGGCGCTGCTGGCCGCCGTACCGGATCTCGCCGGTGCCCCGTGGCTCGTCGGCGAGCCGGACGCCGCGTCGTTCACCGGCCTGCGTCGCCAGCTGATCGACTGGGCGGACCGGGCGGCACTGCACCGCGCCGGAGCCGGACTGGCCGCGTTGGCCGGCCTCGACCAGCCGCCCAGGCTGCGTACCGACCGGTCACGACCGGCGGACGGCGGCGGGCCGCCCGCGCCGGGCCCGGAGGGTGACTGGTCCCGGCACCTGGACCGCACGGTACGGCGGGCGGGGCAACGGGTCCGCCACACCCTGGCCATCGAGTTGGCCAACCTGCATCTGGCCGCGGTGCAGGAGATCCTCTTCGGCTGCGGCCCGGCCGGCACCCCGGACCTGCTCGACCGCGAGTTGCTGGCCTTGTCGCTGCGGGCCGGTCACGGCTGCGCCGCGGCGGTGGACGACATCGTCGACGACATGACCGGGTATCTGTTCGCCGCCGAGCCCACGGCGCTGCGGCACGTCCTGCGGGAACTGCTGCGGCGGCGGATCGCCGTCGACCCGCCACCGACGCCGGTCGCGGTGGGCCTGCTGGCCATGGCGGCGGGACAGGTGCAGCGGGTCACGGCCACCGACGCGCCGGACGACGTGCTCGGCGCCGCCGAGGTGGACGTCTTCGCGGCGTACCCGGCATCCTGGTCGCGGTCGGCGCTGCCGCCGCTGGGCCTCGCGCTGGCCGCCGACTGCTGGCACCGCGACGACGGTCCGGCCGGGATGGCGCCGCACCAGGCGAGGACGTGGACCCAGCAGATCCTGCGGGCCGTCGAGATCGAGCTGTCGCGGGAGCTCACGGTCCGGTTCGCCGCGGTACGCCGTGGCCTGTCCAGCCTGCTCTGCGACGTCGTCGACACCGGTGATCCGGCACGGTGACGGGGCCGGTGCCGTTCGCCACGGCGGGGCCGCTGTTGCTCGTCGGGCCGGGACCGGTGGCACGATGGTGGGCATGGCGGCTCCACAGGTTGCTCCGGTCGAGACGCCGGACGTCGACGAGATGCCAGGGCACGAACGGCCGTGGGTGACGATCGTCTGGGACGATCCGGTCAACCTGATGACCTACGTGACCTGGGTCTTCCAGAAACTGTTCGGCTACAGCCACGCGAAGGCCGAGGAACTGATGCTCGACGTGCACCACAAGGGTCGGGCCGTGGTGTCCAGCGGCGCCCGGGAACGGATGGAGCTGGACGCCTCCCGGCTGCACGCCTACGGGCTCTGGGCGACGGTGGACCGGGCATGAGCATGTTCCGGCGCCGGGGCGGACGGTTCGTCGCGTCCTTCTCCCCGGACGAGGTCAAGGTGCTGCGCAAGGTCGCGGGTGAGGTGGTGGGCCTGCTCACCGAGGGCTTCGACCACGGCGATCCGGTGGTCGGTCGGCTCTTCCCGGACACCTACCCGGACGACCCGGCGAGTTCGACGGAGTTTCGTCGGTACACCGAGAGCGACCTGAAGACCGCCAAGATCGACCAGGCCGGCGCGGTGCTCGCCGCGCTGCCCGACGACGCCGACGACGGCGGATGCGAGGTCCGGCTGGACGACGAGGCGGCCGAGGCGTGGCTGCGGGCGCTCAACGACGCCCGGCTGGCGATGGGGGTACGGCTGGACGTCAAGGCCGACACCGACCTCGGTGCCGAGCTGGCCGCCGCCGAGCAGGACGACCCGGCGTCGGGCCGGCTGTTCCAGCTGTCGGTCTACGCGTACCTCGGCTATCTGCAGGAGTCCCTGCTGTTCGCCATGATCGACCAGCCGCGGTCGCTGGCGTGACGACCGCCACGGCCTGCCCGGCCCGGAGAAGGCGGTAGGCTTGGCGTCGTGCTGAGCATCGACCGGTCGATCATCGACGCGATCGTCGCCCACGCCCGCCGGGACCACCCCGACGAGGCGTGCGGCGTGGTCGCCGGGCCGGCTGGTTCGGACACGCCGACCCGGCACATCCCCATGCAGAACGCGGCCCGCTCGATGACGTTCTACGAGTTCGACTCGATGGAGCAGTTGCGGTTGTGGCGGGAGATGGACGACCGGGACGAGGAGCCTGTGGTCATCTACCACTCGCACACCGCGACCGAGGCGTACCCGTCCCGGACCGACGCCGCGATCGCCGGCTGGCCGGAGGCCCACTATCTGCTGGTCTCCACCCGGGATCCGCAGGTCACCGAGATCCGTTCGTTCCGCATCGTCGACGGCGTGGTGACCGAGGAGCCGGTGGACATGCGTGACGCCGGTGTCGATCCGCACGCGGTGCAGTCGTACCTGTTCGGGCAGACCCCGACGACGGTCGACTACGAGTGTTCGTCCGACCGCTGATCTCCACCAGCGCCGGCACCTCGTACCCGCAGTCTGATCCGATCCCACCGCCGTCATAGGAGCACGTCAATGGCTATCGAAGTTCGCGTTCCCACCATCCTGCGCAGCTACACCGGTGGCGCCAAGGTCGTCGAGAGCAGCGGGGAGACCCTCGCGGGCCTGCTGGACAACCTCGACGCGCAGCACGCCGGGCTGCGCGGCCGGCTGGTCACCGCCGAAGGCACCCTGCACCGGTTCGTCAACATCTACGTCAACGACGAGGACGTCCGGTTCCTCGGCGCCCTCGACGCCAAACTCTCCGACGGGGACACCGTGACGATCCTGCCGGCCGTGGCCGGTGGGGCGCTCGGGTTCGCCGCGGCCGCCGCGCTGCTGGGCCACCCGATGGCCGGCGCGCCGACCATCGGCTGAGCGCACCCATGGCGCGCTACGACAGCCTGCTCGACGCATGCGGCGGTACGCCGCTGGTCGGCCTGCCCAGGCTCTCCCCGGTGGTGCCCGACGGGGCACCACCGGTGCGCCTGTGGGCCAAGTTGGAGGACCGCAACCCCACCGGCAGCGTCAAGGACCGGGCCGCGATGTTCATGGTCCGGGCCGCCGAGGAGGCCGGCCGGTTGCGGCCCGGCGACACGATCCTCGAACCCACCAGCGGCAACACCGGCATCTCGCTGGCCATGGTGGCGAAGCTGCGTGGCTACCGGCTGGTCTGCGTGATGCCGGAGAACGTCTCCACCGAGCGGGTGCAACTGCTCCGGATGTACGGTGCCGAGATCATCTTCTCGCCGGCCGCCGGCGGTTCGAACCAGGCGGTCGCCACCGCCAAGCAGATCTCCACCGAACACCCCGACTGGGTGATGCTCTACCAGTACGGCAACGGCGGAAACGCCCGGGCGCACTACGAGACCACCGGGCCGGAGCTACTGCACGACCTGCCGACCATCACCCACTTCGTCGCCGGGCTCGGTACCACCGGCACCCTGATGGGCACCGGACGCTATCTGCGGGAAAAGGTCGACGGCATCGAGATCGTGGCGGCCGAGCCGCGCTACGGCGAGCTGGTGTACGGGCTGCGCAACATCGACGAGGGCTACGTACCCGAGCTGTACGACGCCAGCGTGCTGACCCGCCGGTTCTCCGTGGGCACCCGTGACGCCGTGCTGCGGACCCGGCAGCTGGTCGAGGTCGAGGGGTTGTTCGTCGGTTTCTCCACCGGGGCCGTGCTGCACGCCGCGCTCGCCGTCGCCCACGAGGCGGTCAAGGCCGGCCGTCGGGCCGACGTGGCGTTCCTGGTCGCCGACGGGGGCTGGAAGTACCTTTCCACCGGCGCCTACGGCGGGACGCTGGCCGACGCAGAGGAGGCACTCGACGGCCAACTCTGGGCCTGACCGACCGCTGGCCACCACCGGCGGTCCAGCTGTTCCGGTGCAAATGATTGGTTGCGCTATGGGCGCACCTCAACCGGGTTGTCGAAGTCGCTCCAGTTGTTCGCGCTTCTGTGTCACGTTCGCGACAAGTTGCAGCGGATCTTGCGTTCCGTCGCTGGCTGCGGCGTAGGCTGCCCAGCGTGGCAGAGCCGCTGATGGAGATCTTCGATGGCATGGTCGGCGTGACGCCGGTGTCCCACCGTGACCATTGGAACAGTTGATGCGTCTGACCGTCCTGGGCTGCGCCGGTAGTTTTCCCGGCCCGGAATCCCCCTGCTCGGCCTACCTGATCGAAGCGGACGGCTTCCGCCTGCTGGTCGACTTCGGCTCCGGCTCGCTGTCGGCCCTGCAGCGGTACGCCGGACTGCACGCGGTCGACGCGATCCTGCTGACCCACCTGCACTGCGACCACATGCTCGACGCCTGCACGTACGTGGTCGTCCGCCGCTACGCCCCGGACGGGCCGTACCCACCGCTGCCGGTCTACGCGCCGGCCGGCGCGCCGGACCGGATCGCCACCGCGTACAGCGCCGACGGGGCACCCGTCGACGACGTATACACCTTCTACGGTCTGCAACCCGGCAGCTTCCCGATCGGCCCGCTGCAGGTCACCGTCGACCGGGTCAACCATCCGGTGGAGACCTACGGCGTTCGGGTCGAGCACGGCGACCGGGTGCTCACCTACTCCTCGGACACCGCGCCGTGCGAGGCGTTGCTGCGGCTGGCCCAGGACGCGCACGTGTTCCTCTGCGAGGCGAGTTACCTGGACGGGGTCGACAACCCTCCGGACCTGCACCTGACCGGGCGGGAAGCGGGTGAGGCGGCGACGAAGGCCAACGTCGGTCGGCTGCTGCTGACCCACCTCGTGACCGCCTGGGGCAGCGAAGCGTCGACGTTCGAATCGGCGGCGGCGAGCTTCGACGGCCCGGTGGAGATCGTCCGGGCCGGGGCCCGCTACGAGATCTGAGCACCCGCACCGGCGGTGTCCGCTCTTGCCGTAGAGTTCGCCCGCTGGTCAACGCGGTGTAGCCTCACCCACCCGGATGGGCGCGACCGTGACACCCATGCGCGTCGCCGTCGTCACCGAGTCCTTCCCACCCGATCTCAACGGGGTGGCGCACTCCGTCGTCCGGGTCGCCGAACACCTGGTCGCCCGGGGGCACGAGCCACTCGTGATCGCACCCGCCCCGGCCGCCGCCAGCCGGACCGCCGTGGAGCGGCACCCGTACCCGGTGGTGCGGGTGCCGAGCCTGCCGGTGCCGGTGTACCGCAGCTTCCGGCTCGGCCTGCCGAGCCGGCGGCTGACCGAGGTACTGACCGACCACGCCCCGGACGTCGTCCACCTGGCCAGCCCGTTCGTGCTCGGCGCGCGCGGTCTGACGGTGGCCCGCCGGCTGCGGATGCCCACCCTCGCGGTCTACCAGACCGACGTGGCCGCCTACGCCCGCGCCTACCACCTGGGGTGGAGCGTGGCTACCGTCTGGCGCTGGCTGCGCGAGATCCACAACGCCGCCGACCGGACACTGGCGCCCTCCACCGCCGCGGCGGCCGATCTCACCGCCAACGGCATCGAACGGGTACGCATCTGGGGTCGGGGGATCGACCCGGTCCGCTTCGACCCGGCCCACCGTTGCGAGTCGACCCGCCGGTCGCTGGCACCCGACGGCGAGGTGCTGGTCGGGTACGTCGGCCGCCTCGCCGCCGAGAAGCGCGTCGACCTGCTCGCCGAGACCAGCCGACTGCCCGGCGTACGGGTGGTGGTGGTCGGTGACGGGCCGGCCCGCCGGGAGCTGGAGCGGGCCCTGCCCGCCGTACGGTTCCTCGGTGCCCGGCACGGAGCCGATCTGGCCCGGCTGTACGCCAGCCTCGACGTCTTCGCCCACACCGGCCCGCACGAGACGTTCGGGCAGACCGTGCAGGAGGCGCAGGCCAGCGGCGTACCGGTGATCGTCCCGGCGGCCGGCGGCCCGATCGACCTGGTGGCGCCGGACGTCACCGGACTGCTGGTGCCGCCCGGCGACGGCGCGGCGCTCGCGGCGGCGGTCGCCGACCTGGTGGCCGACCCGGCGCGGCGCTCGCGGCTGGGCCGGGCCGCGCGGGCGGCACTGGCCGGGCGGACCTGGGCGGCGATCGGCGACGAACTGATCGAGCACTACCGTGCCGTACAGGACTGCCCCGGCGTCGTCGCCCGGCTGCCGGTCGCGGCCTGAGGCCAATCCAGCCCGACACCGCCCCGGCGGTGCCGCGACACCGCCCCGGCAGCGTTGCGGCACCGCCCCGGCAGCGTCGTGGCCCGGCGTGGCACATAGGCTCTGCGCATGGCACGACCCGATGGACGTACCCACGCGCAGCTACGACCGGTGACGTTGACCCGTAACTGGAGCATGCATCCCGAAGGATCGGTGCTGGTCGAGTTCGGCGAGACGAAGGTGCTCTGCACCGCGAGCGTCACCGAGGGGGTGCCCCGCTGGCGCAAGGGGTCCGGTCTGGGCTGGGTCACCGCCGAGTACGCGATGCTGCCCCGGGCGACCACCACCCGGTCGGACCGGGAGAGCGTCAAGGGCCGG
Source organism: Solwaraspora sp. WMMA2056 (assembly GCF_030345095.1). Taxonomy (NCBI): domain Bacteria; kingdom Bacillati; phylum Actinomycetota; class Actinomycetes; order Micromonosporales; family Micromonosporaceae; genus Solwaraspora; species Solwaraspora sp. WMMA2056. Next base: position 6,287,019 of record NZ_CP128360.1, on the reverse strand, counting down.
CTCGGCGGCCGCACCCACGAGATCTCCCGGCTGATCGGACGGAGCCTGCGGGCAGCCGTCGACCTGAAGGCACTCGGCGAGAACTCGATCGTGCTCGACTGCGACGTGCTGCAGGCCGACGGCGGTACCCGCACCGCGGCGATCACCGGCGGATTCGTGGCGTTGCACGACGCGGTCAGTTGGCTTGCCGGCCGCAATGCCCTGGCCGGCAAACCGGACCAGGTGATGCGCCGGTCGATCTCGGCGGTCAGCGTCGGGGTCATCGGTGGCGAACCCCGGCTCGACCTGTGTTACCTCGAAGACGTCGCGGCCGACGTCGACATGAACGTGGTCTGCACCGGCGACGGTGACTTCGTGGAGGTGCAGGGCACCGGTGAGGCGGCGGTGTTCGCCCGCGACCAGTTGGACGCCCTGCTGGACCTGGCGGTCGCCGGCTGCGCCGAGCTGGCCGCCGCGCAACGTAAGGCGCTCGACCGGTGAGCGCGGGTCACGTCGGGCGGACCCGGCTGCTGCTGGCCACCCGCAACGGCAAGAAGCTCGCCGAACTGCAGCGGATCCTCGACGCCGCGCTCGGCACCCAGCGCATCGAGCTGGTCGGGCTGGCCGACCTGGAGCCGTACCACGAGGTACCCGAGACCGGCCTCACGTTCGGTGAGAACGCGCTGCTCAAGGCGAGGGAAGGGTGCCGGTGGACCGGTCTGCCCACGGTCGCCGACGACTCCGGTCTCGCAGTGGACGCGCTCGGCGGGATGCCCGGGGTGTTCAGCGCCCGATGGTCCGGTCGGCACGGCGCCGACCAGGCCAACCTGGACCTCGTCCTGGCCCAGCTGACCGATGTCGCCGACGAGCACCGGGCGGCGTCGTTCGTCTGCGCGGCCGCACTGGTGCTGCCCGGCGGCAAGGAGCACCTGGTGGAGGGACGCCAGTCCGGCCGGCTGTTGCGGGCCGCCCGGGGCGACGGCGGGTTCGGCTACGATCCGATCTTCCTCGGTGACGGGCAGGAGCGGACGAACGCCGAGCTCAGTCCGCAGGAGAAGGACGCGATCAGCCATCGTGGAAAGGCTTTCCGGTTGATGGCGAAGGTGATCGCCAAGACGCTGGGATGACGCCGGTAGATTTAATTAGTGCTTAGATCTCCGGTTACTCGGCGTACATCTGAGTTGACCCCCGATACGCTCGCGCCGCAAGCTCGTGCCACAGGGGGGCTGGATCTTGAGTAGACACAGATTGAGCAAGGTCGTCGCGCGGACCGGTTCCGGCCGGCGACGGTTGATCGTCGGCGGGGTCAGCGCCGCGCTGCTGGCCGGCATGGTGGTGACCGCACTGCCGCTGTTCGCCGACGACGAGATCGCCGTCGTCGCGGTCGCCGACACCACCGCGACCGACGTTCCACAGGACGGTGACAACGCGGTCAAGGCGACCCTGGCCACCTGTCCCGCGCTGTGTGAGCGCAACCCGAGGGGGGCCCGGGACGCGGTCGTGGAGTTCGTCGTGGACCGGATCCCGGCCGGTGCCCGTGACGTGCGGGTCCGCCTGCAGATGTACTCCTGGCAGGACCTCGGTGCCCGGGTAGCGGTGCATTCCACCTCGTTGGACGCCCGGGCCGCCCGGCCGCCACTGGCCACCTCGGGCACTGGTGGGGCCGCCGACGAGCCACTGGCGACCGTGCCGACGGTCCGCAAGGGCTACAACGAATGGGACCTGTCCGCACTGGTCACCGGCAACGGCACGTACACCCTGGCGCTGCGTCAGCAGGAGCTGTCGCAGCGGGTGTACTGGCCGTCGACGGAGTACCGGGACCCGTCGATCCGACCCCGGCTGGTGATCAGCTACGAGGCGGCCGCTGCCGCCCCGACCAGCCCGCCGGCGTCGCCGACCGCCGCGCCGACACCGCCACCGAGCGCTCCGGTGCCGACCACGCCGGCCGCCACGGCGTCGCCGACGGCCGGACCGACGGCACCACCGAGTCCGTCGGCCACGCCGCCGGCGTCCGGAGTCGGCTGCGGCGCGGTGTCCGACCTGCTGGTGCCGTCCTGCGGTGCCTGGTGGGGGATGTACTCGCCGACCAGCGCCGCCAAGGGCTGGAACCACGGCGGCGCGGTGGCCGAGGTGGAGGCACAGGTGGGGCGCAAGTTCGACCTGGTGCACCGCTACCACGACTTCTCCAACACCGGCAGCAACGGGGCGTTCCCCGACGAGTTCGAGCAGCAGCAGATGCGCGAAGGCCGGCTGATGTTCTTCGCCTGGGAGTCCCGGATCTTCTCCACCGGCACGACGTTGACCTGGCGTGACGTCTACAGCGGCCGGTACGACTCGGTCATCGACGATGTGGCCGGCCGGATCAAGGCGACCGGTGTGCCGGTGTTCATGGGCTTCGACCACGAGCCGGAGGACGAGCCGGCGAAGGGCAGCGACGCCGACTTCGTCCGGGCCTGGCGCTACGTCTACGAACGGTTCGCCAAGGCCGGCGCGGACAACGCCGTCTGGGTCTGGGTGATGATGGGCTGGTCCGGGCATTACGACCGGTACGCCGGCCTCTACCCGGGCGACGCCTACGTGGACTGGGTGAGCTACGACCCGTACAACTTCTACGCCTGCAACGGCGGAAAGACCTGGAAGGACCCGCACACCACGGTCAACGGCTTCTACCGCTGGCTCGACGACAACCGTATCGGCGTCGGAAAGCCACGGATGTTGGCGGAGTACGGCACGAACTTCGACCCGGCCGACGCGGGAGCCAAGCAACGGTGGTTCGAGCAGTTCCCGGCGGCGATCAAGGCCCACCCGAAGATCAAAGCGGTGATCTACTTCAATTCCGCCGGGTCGACCACCACCTCGGCGACCTGCAACATGACCATGAACCACACCCCGTCCGCCCTGACCGGGTTCACCCGGGCCGGCAAGGACCCCTATTTCAACCAACCGCTCCCGGTCAACCGCTGACCGGACACTGAGGAGATCCGACCGGTAACTGATAGGAACCAGATAATCCGCCGACCGATCGGTGGATGCCCGACCCGGCTGAGGTTGGTTCACGCTGTCTGAGATAATTTCCCATCTGGAGGGAAGCGTGAACCAATCTCAGCCTGGCTGGTCCCTGCCCAGCCGGCGTCGTGTATGGACGACAGCTCTGACGGCCGGCGTGGCGGCGACGGCCCTGGCACTGAGTGCCACCGCGGCAACGGCCGCCGTCATGCCCGTACCCGGTACGGCCACGCTGGTCTCGACCAACCCGGCCGACCACACCCCACATGCCCGCAACGGTGAGGCGCGCGCCTTCGCCGAGATCGGCGGCGTCATCTTCGTCGGTGGCACCTTCACCGAGGTACGACCGGTCAGCTCGGCCACCTGGGAGGCCCGCCCGTACCTGTTCGCGTACCAGCGGTCCACCGGGGCCATGGTCGCCGGCTTCCAGCCGGTTCTCGACGGCGCGGTGAACACGCTCGCGGTCACCCCGGCCGGCGAGCTGATCGTCGGCGGCGTGTTCCGCAACGTCAACGGCGAGGCCCGCCGCAACCTGGTGGCGCTCGACCCGGCCACCGGCGCGACCGTGCCGGGCTGGGAGGGCCGCTCCGACGGCGGCGTGGTCCGCGACATGGACGTCAGCGGCGACTGGCTCTACATCGGTGGCGCGTTCAACTGGGTCAACGGTACGGCGCACGCCGGCGTTGCCCGGCTCGACGTGGCCACCGGGGCGATCGACCCGACCTTCGACATCGACATCGCCGTCGGCCGGCACGAGGTCTCCCCGTACGTGTGGACCCTGGACGTCTCGCCGGACGGCACGACGCTGGTCTTCGGTGGCAACTTCCGGGAGGTCGAGGGGCTGCCCCGCGAGCAGCTCGCGATGGTCGACCTGACCGGTACGCCGACGCTGGTCGACTGGGACAGCAACCACCGGTTCGCGCCGGGCTGCTCCTCCCGATCGTTCACCCACTACGTGCAGGACCTCAGCTTCGCCGAGGACAGCAGCTTCTTCGTCGTCGGCACCAACGGCGGCACCGGCTGGCCGGTGGCGTACTGCGACGCGCTGGTCCGCTACGAGACCGCGAGCCGGGGCACCAACCTGGACGGCACCTGGCTCAACTTCACCGGCAACGACACGATCACCTCGGTCGTGGTCCACGACGGCATCGCCTACACCGGCGGGCACTTCCGCTGGCTGAACAACCCGAACCGCAGCGACAACGCCGGCAACGGCGCGATCGACCGGCTCGGCATCGGCGCGGTCTCGGTGGCGACCGGCATGCCGGTCAACTGGAACCCGCGCCGCAGCGGTGGCTCGGCCCTGCCGGCCGGAGCGCTCAGCTGGGGCTCGGCCGTGCCGGTGCTGTGGATCGGCTCCGACGGGCTCTACTTCGGGCACAACTCCGACGGCATGGGCAACGAGTACCACGGCCGGCTCGGCATGTTCCCGCACGCCGGCGGGCGCACGATCATCCCGCGCAACCCGCCGACGGACACCACCGGCTACCTCTACCTGCCGTCGGCGACCGGCGACCTGACGAAGATTCCGTTCGACGGGTCGACGCTCGGGGCGGCGGCGGTGACCAACCAGCCCAACCTGGTCGACGCCGGCGCCGTCTGGCGGGTGCACGACCGGATCTTCTGGGCCCGACCGGTCACCGGCACCACGACCGGCAGCCGGCTGGACATCTCGCTGTTCAACGGCAACACGGTCGGTGCGCCCTGGGAGAGCTCGGGCTACAACGAGTGGTTCAACGCGTTGTCGCTGACCGGGGCGTTCTACCTCGACGGCCGGCTCTACTACACCCGCACCGGTTCCGGCAGCAACCAGCTGTTCTACCGGTACTTCGAGCTCGACGGCAACTATCTCGGTGCCACCGAGTTCGCCCTGCCGACCAGCGGCGTCACCTGGACCGGCGTACGGGGCATGGCCTGGGTGGGCGGAAACATCGTCTACGGCTCGACCGACGGTCGGCTGCGCAGCATTCCGTTCGATCCCACGGCGGACTTCGCGGTGGACGGGACAGCCGCGGTCGTCCTGGCCGAACCGGATCCGGCACTCGACTGGACCAACCGTTCGATGTTCTTCGCAGCCGAGTAACGAAGCGGAAACCACCAACCTGGTATCCCCGGTGGGCCGGCTGCGCTGCTGCCGGCCCACCGGCCATTTTGTATGGTTGAACGCCAATCGATGGAAAGGCGGGCGGGTTGTCGACCACGCGCCGGCACGGCTTGCTGCTGCGGACCGTCTTCGCGGTCAAGCGCCGCTACTACCAGCTGCGCTATCCCGGCCTGCGGCTCGGCCGCGACGTCGAGATCCGCGGCCGGGTGCGGCTGCGCCGCGGGGTACGGGTGACGATCGGCGACCGTACCCGGCTCAACAAACTGGTCCGGTTCGCCGGTCCGGGCGAGGTTCAGGTCGGTGCCGACTGCCTGCTCAACGCCACCTGGATCGGTTGCTGGACGACCGTGCAGGTCGGCGACCGCTGTCTGCTGTCCGACTGTGAGCTGATGGACAACGACTTCCACAACCTCGCGCCGGCGCTGCGGCACGCCCCGGCCAGCCCGGCGACCAGGGCTCCGATCGTCGTCGGCGACAACGTCTGGATCGGTGCGCACGTCCTGGTGATGAAAGGGGTCCGGATCGGCAGCGACAGTGTCGTCGGTGCCGGGACCATCGTCCGCACCGACGTACCCGACGGTGTCGTGGTGATCGGCAACCCGCAACAGATTGTGAAGCGATTCGATGAGTGAGCAACCACAGCGGACCGTGACCCTCACCGAGCTGCTGCGGATCCCGCTGCTGCGCTGGAAACTGGTCGCCGGCGGCGCGGTGGCCGGTTGCCTGCTCGCGATCGGCTACCTGGTGGTGGCCCCGCCCGCCGCCACCGCGGCCGCGGTCGTCGCGATCCGGCCGGTGGTCACCGACGCGTTCACCACCCCCGGTGCCGGCGCCGACCGGTCGATCAACATGAACGTCGAGAGCGGCATCGCCACCAGCACCGACGTGCTGTCGCGGATCGCCGAGTCCCGGGCGGTCGACGTGGTGGCGATCCGGCGGGCCCTGGAGATCGAGGTACCCACCGGCGGTCAGGTTCTGCGGTTCACCTACTCCGCCGACTCGATCGACTCCGCCGTCGAGTCGGTCAACCTCGCCGCCGCAACCTACCTGCAGGTGCGTCAGGAGATGTACGAGCGGCAGCGCGCCGACATGCTGGCCTCGTACGACGAGCGCATCGCCACGGTCGCCGAGCAGCAGGCGGCGGCCGGGCGGCGGGCCGCCGACTCGGACACCAGCGGGCCGGCGGCCGACGCGGCGCTTGCCGAGTTCGCTTCGCTGAGCAATCAGCTCACCCAGCTCAACGGTGCCCGTACCGAGATCGCGGCGATCGACGTCACCCCGGGCTGGATCACCCAGCGCGCCCAGCAGCAGTTGTCCACCGCCGGCCAGCCACGGGTGGTCTACCTGCTGGCCGGGCTGCTGGCCGGCGCCCTGCTGGGGATTCTGCTGACCTATCTGCGGGAGTCGGCCGACCGCCGGGTGCGCAGCGAGTCGGACGCGCTCGACGCCTCCGGGCTGCCGCTGCTCGGCACCGTACGGCGCCGTGGGCTGCGGGTCGACGCCCGGACCGTCGACGCCGACGTGCGCTACGTCGGTATGGCCATCGCGGAGCAACTGCGTCAGGCGGTACGCACCCCGGTGGTGGTGATCTCCTCCCGGAACCGGGAGGACACCACCCCGATGACCGCCAGTCTCGCCGTGGCGCTCGCCGCCGACGGCCAGGACGTCTACGTCGGCGACGACAGCCACCGGGTCGCGGCGCTGCGCGAGGCGCTGCTCGCCGACCGGCGGCGGGTGCCGTCCGGTCCGTTCGTGCCCGAGCAGTCGGCCGCGACGGCCAGCGGCGGCCCGACCCCGCCACCCGGTGGTCCGCCGGCACCGACGTCGGGCGGCACCCGTCCGTCGGGAGCCCCGAACCCGTCCGGCACCGGCGGGAACCCGGGCGTCGACGGCGACCCGGAGAGTACGTTGATCTTCTCGCTGCCCCGGGCGGACCAGGACCACACCGTCATCCTGCCCCGGGTCACCGAATCGGCGGACAGCCCGGCCGCACCGCGTCGACCGTCGCCCCGGCCCTCGCCGACCAGCGGCCCACCGGCCCGTTCCGACACCGACGGCGACCGGTCCGGCGGTGCCCACCCGGCGGGCGAACGGGCGGCCGGCGGTTCGGTCGTGGGCACCATCCCGGTACGGACGCTGCCGGCCGACGCGCTGACCGTTGGCGCCGGCATGGTCCGGATCGGGCTGTACGCCCAGGCGCCGCGCGACGGCAGCATCGTGCTGTTCAACGCCCCACCGGCCGAATCCGACGAACGCGGCGTGCGGGAGGCCCGCGCCGGCACCGCCATCGTCGTGGTCGAACGGGACCGGACCCGACTGGCCGACCTGCGTCGACTGACCGACCGGCTGCGTGCCTCCGGCGCCGAGCCGCTCGGCTTCGTGCTGCTCGGCAGCGGCCGTGGCTGAGTCCACCCGGCCCACCACGGCGCTGCCGGTCTGGCCGCTGTGGTTGATGTTCGGCCTGGTTCCGCTCTGGTGGATCAGTGGACTGTTCTACTTCGGCTGGCCGCTGTTCGGCACCCTGCTGTTGCTGATCATGATGATCAGAGGGCGGATTCCGCTGCCCGCCGGCAGCGGGATCTGGCTGGCCTTCCTCGCCCTGGTGGTGGCCAGCGCCACCCAGCTGCCCGGACCGTCCAGCCTGCTGACCTTCGGCCTGCGGCTGGCCTTCTACCTCACCGCGCTGATCGTCTGCTGCTACGTGTACAGCGTCGCCCGGGAGCGGGCCTCGCTCACCGTGGTGCTGGGCCCGCTGTGCGCCTTCTTCGTCGCGCTGGTCGTCCTCGGCTGGCTCGGGGTGCTGATGCCCCGGTTCTCGATGACCACACCCTTCGAGGTGCTGCTGCCCGGCGGGCTGGCCGGCAACCCGTTCATCCGGGACATGGTGCACGCCGAGGCGACCGAGTACAGCGCCCGGTCGCTCAACCCGATCTATCGACCGTCCGCGCCGTTCGCGTACACCAACACCTTCGGCAGCACCTACGCGATCACCCTGCCGGCGGTGGTGGCCTGCCTGCTGCTCGGCGTACGCGGCCCGGCCCGTACCGTACTGCTGGTCGCGCTGCCGATGTCGTTGCCGCCGGCGTTCCTGACCCTCAACCGGGGGATGTTCCTCAGCCTCGGCGTCGGGCTGGCGGTTCTCGGGGTGCGGGCCGCGATCCGGGGCAACCTGCGGGTGCTGGCCTCGATGCTGGGGGTCCTGGTGATCGGCGGGCTGGCGACCCTGTTCATCCCCATCGGTGACCTGATCGACCAGCGGGTCAGCTCCAGCAACACCAACGTCGACCGGATGTCGCTCTACCTGGAGGTGCTGCGCTGGGTGCAGCGCTCCCCGCTGCTGGGATTCGGCACGCCGGTGCAGGTGGACACCGTCTCCGCCGACGCGCCGCTGGGCACCCAGGGGCAGGTGTGGACGGTGCTGTTCAGCCACGGCGTCCCGGCGCTGATCTGCTTCGTCGGCTGGTTCGTGCTGGTCGCCGCCGTCTGCTGGCGGGCGAGCTCGGCGGCGGCGCAGTGGTTGTCGGTGGTGCCGCTGATCGCGCTGGTCCAGCTGCCCTTCTACGGACTGGTCAACCAGAATCTGACCGCGGTCTTCTTCGTGTCGGCGGTGGCCCTGGTCGCCGTGGAGCGGGAACGGCGGGGCGTCGCGCTGACCGCGCCGCCGGTGCCGGCCGCGCCCCGACCGGTGCTCGGCGGTGTCCGGTGACCGGCCCGACGGACGCGACCGCGCGGCCGCCGTCCGGCATCGGCCCGGCTGATCGGTCGGAGACCCGGCGCAGCGCCCGCAGCGGCGTCATCGGCCTGGCCGGGGCCGCCGTCAGCGGCCTCTTCGGGTTCGTTCTGGCCGTCGTCGTCACCCGGGGGTACGGCCCGGCCGGCGCGGGCGTGTTCTTCGCCGCCGTCGGCCTGTTGACCGTCGTCACCGCGATCTGCACCCTGGGCGCCGAGACGGGCCTGCTCTGGTCGCTGCCCCGGCGGCGGACCGGCCCGGCCGGCGACGCCGCCCGGGTGCTACCGGTGGCGGTACTGCCGCCGCTGCTGTGCGCGCTCGGACTGGCCGCCGTCGGGCTGGTGGCCGCGCCGTGGCTGGCCGAGGTGCTGTTCGACGGGACCACCACGGACGGCGTACGGCTGGTGCGGCTGTGCGCGGTCGGGCTGCCCGTTCTGGTCGCCGCCGGGTTGGGGCTGGCCGCCGTCCGAGGGGTGCGGTCGATCGGTCCGTACGTCGCGGTGCAGTTCTTCCTGCTGCCGATCGGTCGGCCGGCGCTGGTCGGCGCGGCTGCGTTCGTCGGCGCCTCGGTGCTGTTCGGCCTCGCCGGTTGGCTGGTGCCGGCCCTGGTGGCGGTGGCGGTCTGCGGTGTCCTGGTCGCCGGGCCGCTCGGTGCCGGCCGTGGCGCGCGGTGGCGGCCGCAGCGGGCCGACTGGACCTCCTTCTGGCGGTTCGCGTTGCCCCGGGCCGGGTCGGCGGCGATCGACGCCGGCAGCATGTGGACCGGGGTGCTGCTCGCGGTGGCGCTGGCCGGGCCGGTCGAGGCCGGCATCTTCGGCGCGGTGGGCCGGTACATCCTGGCTGGGCAGCTCGCGCTGCAGGGCCTGCGGGTGGCGGTCGCGCCGCAGCTGTCCCGGCTGCTGGGGCAGGACCGTCCGGCGGAGGCGGCGGCGGTGCACCGGCAGACCACCACCTGGGCGATCGCCCTGTCCTGGCCGGTGTACCTGCTGCTGGCGGTCTTCGCGCCGGGTTTCCTGGCGATCTTCGGCCCCGAGTTCGCCGCTGGCGCCACCGCGATGACCGTACTGGCGGTGGCGATGCTGGTGAACATCGCGGTCGGCAACGTACAGACCCTGCTGCTGATGAGCGGCCGCAGCGGACTGCACCTGCTGGCCGCGTCGGCGAACCTGGCGACGACGGTGTCGCTGGCGTTGTGGCTGGCGCCCCGGCACGGCGTGCTCGGGGTGGCGGTCGCCTGGGCGGCCGGGATCGTGGTGGAGAACCTGATCGCGGTCACCGCCGCCCGGGTCGTGGTCGGCCATCCGCTGGTGGACCGGTCGGTGCTGCTGGCCGCCGGGGCGGTGCTGGCCGGGGTCGGCGCGGCCAGCGGGGTCGGGGTGCTGGCCGCCGGCCGGGGTGTACCGGGCCTCGGCGTCGCGCTGGGGCTGACCGCCCTGGCGGTGCTCGTGGGGCTGGCGCTGCCCGGGGTGCGGCGCCGGTTGTGGCGAATTGTCAGACAGAGAGGTGGGTGAGTCGACCATGGCGTCCATCAGGGACCGGATCAAGAAGGCCGTACCGGTCCAGGTGACCGACCGGGTACGCGAGTCGATGGTGCACTACGGGGTGCGTACCAGCGGCCGTCGCCCGCTGCCGGACTTTCTGATCATCGGCACCAAACGGGGCGGCACCACGTCGTTGTGGAACTACCTGATCCAGCATCCGCTGGTGCCCCGGCTCTTCCCGGCCTGGAACACCAAGGCCACGCACTACTTCGAGGAGCACTGGTCCCGGGGGGAGGCGTGGTACCGGTCGCACTTCCCCACCCAGCGGCAGCGCGACGCGCTGGCCGCCCGCCACGGCGGGCCGGTACGGGCCGGCGAGGCGGCGCCGCTGTACATGTTCCACCCGACTGCGGCGCACCGGGTGCAGGCGTTGCTGCCGCAGGTACGGCTGATCGTGCTGCTGCGGGATCCGGTCGAACGGGCGTACTCGCACTGGAAGGAACGCCGCACCGAGGGTACGGAGCCGTTGGACTTCGCGCAGGCCCTGGCGAGTGAGGCGGAGCGCACGGCGGGGGAGCGGGAGCGGCTGATCGCCGACCCGAACTACTTCTCCGAGCCGTACGACTGGTACACCTACCGGGCGCGGGGCCGCTACCTGGAGCATCTCGACCCGTGGCTGGAGCGGTTCGACCGGTCCCAGTTCCTCTTTCTGACCAGCGAGGAGTTCTACGGCGACACCCGCGCTGCCTACCTGCGGACGCTGGAGTTCCTCGGCCTGCCGCAGCACGAGCTGCCGACTTTCAAGGTCTACAACGACCGCCGGTCGGCGCCGATGGACGAGCAGTTGCGGGCCGAGCTGACCGACTACTACCGGCCGCACAACGAGGCGCTCGCGCAGCGGCTGGGGCTGCGGCTGGACTGGGCCGGGTCGCAGCGGTGAGCGTGGGTCTCGACCCTCGGGGGCGTGACGACGGACTCGGCTGGGTGTCGCGGGCGGTCTTTCCGGACGAACGGCTGCGGTTGACGCTGACCGACGGCCCGCAGCGGACGGAGCCGGCGCGGGGGGAGCGGCTGCTGGCCCGGTACGCGGTGGTGCCGTCGGCGGCGGCCGCCCGGTTCCTGTTGCCGCTGGGCCCGCGCCGGGTCACCGCCGCGTCGGTCTGGGCGTACAACGCGCTGCGCCCGGTGTCGGTACGGCTGCCCCGGGCGCTGCTCGGTCTGGCCGCCCGGGTGGGGGCGTTGGGGGCGACGCGACCCGGGACGCTGACCGTGTCGGCACCGGTGGACGGCGTACCGCAGGAGGCTCTGACGCTGGTCGACCACGTGTCGGCGCGTCTCGGCGGCGGCCGCTGGTATGCGGCGATCGGGGTCCGGCCGCCGGATCCGAACCACAAGCCGACGGTGCAGTTGTTCGACGCCGCGGGTCGTCCGCGTGGCTACGCCAAGATCGGGTGGAACGGCGCGACCCGGGACCTGGTCCGGGCCGAGGCGGCGGCGTTGGCGCGGGCCGCGTCGGCGAGCGCGGTGGGCGACCACCCGTTGGTGCCGGGGGTGCTGATGGCGGGTGACTGGTCCGGGCAGGCGGTCACCGTGGTCGAGCCGTTGCCGGCCCGGGTGCGTGGCGTCGGCGCCGGTGACCCGCCCCGGGTGGCGGCGACGTCGGCGATCGCCCGGCGGGGTGGTCCGCCGACGGCACCGCGCCCGTTGGCCGGTTCGGCGTTTCTCGACCGGCTGCGCCGGCTGGCCGCCGCTGCCGCCGGGACGGGGGCTGTTGCGGACGCCGGGCCGGCGGCCGTTGCGGACGCCGGGCCGCTCGGGACGGCCGGGCCGCCGGAGTTCGCCGCGTCGGCGATGGACCTGCCGGCCGGTCGGCGGGCGGTGGCAACGGTGCAGCGGCTGGCGGATCGCTTCGGCGACGTGTCCGTCGAGTTCGGGCACTGGCACGGCGACTGGGTACCGTGGAACCTCGGTGAGCACGCCGGACAGCTGGTGGCCTGGGACTGGGAGCACAGTGGCCCCGACGTACCGCTCGGTTTCGACCTGGCACACGACGCGTTCCAGCGATCGTTGGTGCTGGGCGGCGCGTCAGCGGCCGCTGCGGCGGCCGCAGTGGATCATCGGTTGGACCTGGTGGCGGCGGAGTTGGCTGTGGAGCCTACCCAGCGTCGGATGATCGTCCAGAGTTATCTGATTGAGATGTGGTTGCGGACCTGGCGGCTGGCGGTGGGCGGGGCCGGCTGGAACCCCGCCCTGCATCCGCATCTGCTCGACGAGATCGAGCGACGCAGCGTTGACTGACGGAGGTGCGTAGGCATCCCGCAGAATGGGAGAAGTGTGTCTGAAGGCTGACCGGCGGAGGGTCGCGGACCAGACTGCCTGCCCAGCGTGGACCGATACCGTTGCTTGAGTCCCACTAATCCTACTGGGGCGATAGAAAATGTTTCACGTCCGGAGTGTGCGGAAAGTGATATCGGTGCCGCTGGATCATCGAAGTCGCGGCGGTGCGGTGGTGTAGTGACGGGTCGATGCCCGAGGGTGGTCGCAGGTCAGGCGCTCCACCGTGGTCGCGGTAAGCGACGGTCGCCAATTTTCTTTCCTGGCGAGGTCTTATATATTGGCTATCCAAACAGTGGTTGGCCGGCTAGTGAACTCTGGGGGCGCATGTGGCCAACAATATGGACGGCGGCGACACGGAGCGCACTGTCCTGCTCGTCGGCTCCAGCGGCGGCCACCTCGCGCAGTTGCTCGCGCTCGAACCCTGGTACGGCGACCGTCGACGGTGCTGGGTGACCTTCGACACCCCGGACGCCACATCGCTGCTGCGCGGCGAGGATGTGTTGTGGGCACACCATCCCACCACGCGCAACCTTCGCAACCTGGTGCGCAACACCTGGCTGGCGGTGCGGATCTTCCGACGGCGCAGCGTCGCGGCGGTGGTGACCACCGGGGCCGGTGTCGCCGTTCCCTTCGTGGTCCTGGCCTGGCTGCGTCGGGTGCCGGCGGTCTACATCGAGGTGTACGACCGGATCGACACCCCGACCCTCACCGCGCGCCTGTGTCGGCCATTTCTCTCCGCGATGCTCGTGCAGTGGGAGGAGCAGCGGCGACAGTACCCGGAGGCCACCGTCGTTGGTAACCTGCTGTAAACAAACGTATTCGTACATGCCAATGACATATTGGCGAAACAAACAAGTGGCAGTTGATTCAGGGAGTTGGTCGTGGTGGAATCCGCCCTGTCAAGATCCGGATCTGTGCACGCGACCGTCCGGATTCCCCGGCAGCGCAGCGCGCCGCGTACCGGCACCGTCCTGGTCGCGGTCGGGACCGACCGGCACCGGTTCGACCGGCTGATCGGCTGGCTGGAGGAGTGGTACCCGGCGGTCGCCGACCGGGCCGAGCTGATCGTGCAGTACGGGCACAGCCGCACCCCGGCGCTGGCCGGCGCCACCGCCTTCCTCGACCACGACGCGCTGCAGCAGGCCATGGCCCGGGCCAGCCTGGTGGTCTGCCACGGCGGGCCGGCGACCATCCTCGAAGCACGGCGGCACCGGCACCTGCCGATCGTGGTGCCGCGCGATCCCACGCTGGGCGAGCACGTCGACGACCACCAGATGCTGTTCGCCCGACGGCTGGCCGCCGCCGGGCTGGTCCGGCTCTGCGAGTCGCCGGCGGAGCTGGCCGCCGCCCTGGACGCCGGACTGCGCGAGCCGGCCAGGTTCCGCATCGGCGCGGAGCCCGGCTCCGACACCGCCCGGCTGGCGGCCGTCGCCCGGGTCGGCGAGATCATCGAAGGGCTGATCTCGTCGGCGCACCCGCGACGCACCCTTGCCCGGCGGGCCCGATGACCGCCGTCGACCCGGTAGCCGCCGGGTCCGCCGTCGACCCGGCAGGTGCCGGGTCGGTGCCGACGGTCAGCGTGGTGGTGCCGACCCGGGACCGTCCGGAACTGCTGCGTGACACCGTCGAGGCGATCCGTGGGCAGGACTACCCAGGGACCATCGAGATCGTCGTGGTCTACGACCAGTCCACTCCGGACCCGCAGTTGGCCGACGACGACCCCCGTCGGCCGGTCCGGGTGGTCGTCAACGACCGGTCCGCCGGCCTGGCCGGTGCCCGCAACTGTGGCATCCTCGTCGCCACCGGCGAGCTGGTCGCCTTCTGCGACGACGACGACCGCTGGCTGCCGGGCAAGCTCACCGCCCAGGTGGCCGAGCTCGGCCGGCATCCGGAGGCCGAGTTCGTCAGCTGTGGCATCACGGTCAGCTACGACGGTGCCACCACCGACCGGGTGCTCGACCGCGACACGGTGCCGCTCGACGCGCTGCTGCGCGACCGGATGACCGAGCTGCACCCGTCCACGTTCCTGATCCGCCGGTCGGCTCTGGTCGACGGCTTCGGTCTGGTCGACGAGGAGATCCCCGGCAGCTACGCCGAGGACTACGAGTTCCTGCTGCGGGCCGCCCGCAGCGCCCCGCTGCGCAACCTTCGCACCCCGTACGTGCTGGTCCGCTGGCACAAGCGCTCCTACTTCGCGCAACGCTGGGACACCATCTCCACCGCCCTGCAGTGGCTGCTGGAGCGCTACCCCGAGTTCGCCACCCAGCCGGCCGGTGAGGCCCGGGTGGCCGGGCAGATCGCCTTCGCCCAGGCCGCCGCCGGGCACCGGCGGGACGCGCTGCGCTGGGCCCGGCACACCCTGGCCCGCAATCCGAAGGAGCCCCGCGCCTACCTGGCGCTCGCCGTCGCCAGCCGGGCCGTGCGCCCGGACACCGTACTGCGCAGCCTGCACCGGCGCGGCCGGGGAATCTGACGAGGCAGCTTGGCAGGTGTACGCCAGCAGGTAACCACCGCTCCAGCAAAGCGGGGGAAACGCAGCCTGCGATTGGCAGACCAGAACGTCCGCGATTGGCAGACTGCGTACTCGGCGTACGAATCGGTCATCGACCTCGGTCAGCGCAGCGGGCCGATCTCGGCCTCGATCGCCGCACGCAGTTCCCGGCCGGCCACCACCCCCCGGACGGCTTCCAGCACCGGGGCCAGGAAGACGTCCGGCCCGGGCTCGCCGGCGAGCTTGTCGACGATCTCGACCGCCGCCTGCCCGGCCGGTGACGGCCGCAGCGGGGCGCGCAACTGCAGGCCGCGTACGGCGGAAAGCAGCTCCACGGCGAGCAGGCTGGTCAGGTTGTCCAGCACCGTACGCAGCTTGACGGCGGCCGCCCAGCCCATCGACACGTGGTCCTCCTGCATGCCGGAGGTGGGCACCGAGTCCACCGAGGCCGGCGAGGCCAGCCGCCGGTTCTCCGCGACGATCCCGGCGGCGGTGTACTGGGCGATCATCAGCCCCGAGTTGACCCCGGCGTCCGGGGACAGGAACGCCGGCAGATCCCGGGACCGGTTGACGTCCAGCAGCCGGTCCACCCGGCGTTCGCTGATCGCGCCGACCTCGGCGGCGGCGATGGCGAGGAAGTCGGCGGCGAAGCCCAACGGTGCGCCGTGGAAGTTGCCGGTCGACTCGACCCGCCCGTCGGTCAGCACCACCGGGTTGTCCACCACCGACCCCAGTTCCCGGCCGGCCACCGTCGCGGCGAACGTCAGCGTGTCCCGGGCCGCCCCGGCGACCTGCGGCGCGCACCGCATCGAGTAGGCGTCCTGCACCGCGTGCATCAGGTCGTCGCGGTGCGAGTCCATCACCGCCGAGCGCTGCAGCAGCCGGTGGATGTTGCCGGCCGACACCGCCTGACCGGGATGCGGCCGGATGGTGTGCAGCTCGGCCTGGAACGGCCGGTCCGAGCCGAGCATCGCCTCGATCGCCAGCGCCGCCGTCACGTCCGCCATGGTGAACAGGTGCCGGGCGTCGTCGATGGCCAGCAGCAGCATGCCGAGCATGCCGTCGGTGCCGTTGATCAGCGCCAGCCCCTCCTTGGCGGCCAGCTCGACCGGGGTCAGCCCGGCCCGACGCAGCGCCGCCCCACCGTCGATCCGTTCCCCGGTGTCGGGATCCCGCACCCAGCCCTCGCCGAGGAGCACCATCGCGCAGTGTGCCAGCGGCGCCAGGTCACCGGAGGCGCCGAGCGAACCGTGCCGGGGCACCCACGGCGTCACCTGGTGGTTGAGCAGGTCCAGCAGCGCCTGCGCCAGCAGCGGGCGTACCCCGGAGCGGCCCATCGCCAGCGACCGGACCCGCAGCACCAGCATGGCCCGGACCACCTCGTCGGGCATCGGGTCGCCGATCCCGGCCGCGTGCGAGCGGATCAACGCGTGCTGCAGCTCCGAACGCCGGTCCGGCGCGACGAAACTGCTGGCCAGGGCGCCGAACCCGGTGGAGACGCCGTACACGGGTCGGCCGTCGCGTTCGATCGACTCCACGATGTCGCGGCTGCGGGTCATCGCCGCGAGCGCCGCCGGGTGCAGCTGCGCCCGCGCGCCGTCGCGGGCCACCGCCCGTACCTGCTCGGGGGTCATCCCGGTCGGTTCGATGATCACAGTGGACATTGTGGCTCCCCGTCGTGCAGGACCTGGCTGATCAGTGGCACGCCCGGCCGGTAGGCCAGGTGCAGATAGGAGGGCGCGTCGAGCAGCAGCAGATCGGCGCGGGCACCGGGGCGCAGCACGCCGACGTCGGTGCGGCGCAACGCCCGCGCGCCGCCGGCGGTCGCCGCCCAGACCGCCTCCGCCGGGGTCATCCCCATCTCGCGCACCGCCAGCGCCACACAGAACGGCATCGACGTGGTGTACGACGACCCCGGGTTGCAGTCGCTGGCCAACGCGACCGTCACCCCGGCGTCGAGCAGCCGGCGGGCATCCGGGTACGGCGACCTCGTGGCGAACTCCGCCCCCGGCAGCAGCGTCGCCACCGTCGACGACCCGGCCAGCGCCGTCACGTCCGCGTCGGACAGGTGGGTGCAGTGGTCGGCACTGGCCGCCCCCAGCTCCACCGCAACCGCCACCCCCGGTCCGGGCCCCAGCTGGTTGGCGTGCACCCGCAACCCCAGACCGGCCGCCGCACCGGCGGCGAGCACCGCGCGGGCCTGGTCGCCGTCGAACGCGCCACGCTCGCAGAACACGTCCACCCACCGGGCGTACGGGGCCGCAGCCGCCAGCATCGGCCCGGTGACCAGGTCGACGTAGTCGTCCGGGCGATCGGTGTACTCGGCCGGCACCACGTGGGCGCCGAGGAACGTCGTCTCGGTGCTGAACTCGGCCGCCACCCGCAACGATCGGGCCTCGTCGGTGACGCTGAGCCCGTACCCGCTCTTGATCTCGATCGTGGTGCTGCCCTGGCGCAGCGCCTCGCGGCGCAGCCGCCCGGCGGTGGCGCGCAGCGTCGCGTCGTCGGCGGCGCGGGTCGCCGCCACCGTGGTCCGGATGCCGCCGCCGTCGTAGCGGACTCCGGCCATCCGGGCGGCGAACTCGCCCGCCCGGTCCCCGGCGAAGACCAGATGCGCGTGGCTGTCCACGAAACCCGGCAGCCCGGCCCGGCCGTCGGCGTCGAGCCGTCGGTCGGCGGCCGGGGCCTGCGCCGCGTGCCCCACCCAGGCGATCCGGTCGCCGTCGACCAGCACCGCCGCGTCGGTCAGCAGCCCCAGCGGGCCGCCGTCGTGCGTCGGATCGTTGGTGACCAGCTCGCCGATGCCGGTCACCAGCAGGGTGCCTGCCGCCGTCGTCACCCGGTCACCGCCCGGATCGCGCCCGTCATCCGGCCGTCACCGCCCGGATCGCGGCGGCCAGCTCGGCCGGTACGTCGACGTGCAGGTGCCGGCCGTCGGCGACCACCGGCCGGCCGTCGACGACCACGTCGGTGACGTCGGCGGCGGTCGCCGCGAAGACCAGCCCGGCCGGGTCGACCCCGGCGGTACGGACGCTGTTGCACCGGACGGTGACCAGGTCGGCGCGCGCCCCGACGGCGATCCGACCGGCATCGGCCCAGCCCAGCGCGGCGTGCCCCGCCTGCGACGCCATGGCCAGCAGCTGCGCGGGGGAGAAGTGCCTGCGCCGGCCGGTGCGCAGCCGCTCGTGCGTCTCCACCGCCCGCGCCTCCTCGAACAGGTCGATCACCGCGTGGCTGTCGCTGCCGACGCTCAGCGTGACCCCGGCGGCGGACAGCGGCCCGGCCGGGCCGATCCCGTCGGCCAGGTCCCGCTCGGTCGTCGGGCAGAGACAGACCCCGGTCGCGGCGTCGCCGAGCAGCGCCACGTCGGCGTCGGTCAGGTGGGTGGCGTGCACCGCCGTCGTCGCCGGGCCGAGCGCCCCGGCGTCGGCCAGCACCGCCGTCGGGGTCCGGCCGTACCGGGCCAGACAGGCCGCGTTCTCGGCCGGCTGCTCAGACAGGTGTACGTGCAGCGGAGTCCGCCGACGCGCCGCCCAGTCCGCGACGACCGGCAGTTCGGCGGCCGGCACCGCCCGTACCGAATGGACCGCCGCCGCCGCTCGGACGTGCGCACCGGCCGGCCGCCAGCTGCCGGACCGGTCGGCCCAGGCCGCCACGTCGGCGTCGCCGAATCGGCGCTGCGTCCCGGCCAGCGGGGCGCCGTCCACCCCGGCGGTCAGGTAGCAGGTGTCCAACAGCGTGATCCGCACCCCGGCGTCGGCGGCCGCCTGCGCCAGCGCGTCCGCCATCACGTTCGGGTCGGCGTACCGTCGGCCCTGCGGGTCGTGGTGCAGGTAGTGGAACTCGCCGACGCAGGTCACCCCGGCGAGCGCCAGCTCGGCGTAGACCGCGCGGGCCAGCGCCAGGTAGCTGTCCGGGTCGAGCCGGCCGGCGACCGCGTACATCCGGTCCCGCCAGGTCCAGAAACTGCCCCGGTCGTCGTGGGTCCGCCCGCGCAGCGCCCGGTGGAAGGCGTGCGAGTGGGCGTTGGCCAGGCCGGGCAGGGTCACCCCGGCCAGCCTCGGCACGCCCGGCGGCGGCGTGACGTCGGCGGTGACCGCAGTGAACCGGCCCCCCTCGGCCTCGATCAGCACCCCGGCGGCCGGGCCCGGCCCGCCCAGCCACGCGTACTCGGCGTACCACCTCATGCCGCGCCCCCGTGCACCCGGTGTGGCCCGCTCATCCGGCGGCCAGTTCGGCGAGCGCGGCCGCCAGGGCCCGGACCCCGGCGGCACAGTCGTCGTCGGTGGCGTACTCGCCGGGGGCGTGCGACACCCCGGTCGGATTCCGTACGAAGATCATCGCGGTCGGTACGTGCCCGGCGAGAACACCGGCGTCGTGCCCGGCGGCGGTCGGCAGCACCGGCGCGTCGACGCGCAGCCCCGACCCGACCGCCGTACGCGCCCGCTCGGCCAACGCCGGGTCGAACGCCACCAGTGGACTGTCCGACTCGGCCGTCACGGTGACCGTCGTGCCGTCCGCCGCGGCCCGCGTCGCCGCGTCGGCGGTGATCGCCTCGACCAGCTCGGCCAGGGTCGCCGGGTCGGCGGCCCGCGCGTCCAACCAGGCGTGCACCTGGGCCGGGACCGCGTTGGTGGCGTTCGGCCGGACCTCGACCCGGCCGATGGTGGCGTGCCCGCCGCGCCGCCGGGCCTGCGCGTCGGCGGCGAGCACCGTGTGCGCGCAGGTCAGCATCGGATCCCGGCGGTCGACCATCCGGGTGGTGCCGGCGTGGTCGCCGGCACCGGTGAACTCCAGCCGCCACCGCCCGTGCGGCCAGATCATGCTCGCCACCCCGACCGGGACACCGAGGTCCACCAGCGCCCGACCCTGCTCGACGTGCAACTCGACGAAGACCCCGATGCGGGCCAGCCGCGTCGGATCCGGCCCGACCGCCGCCGGGTCGGCACCGGCCGCCCGCATCGCCTCGGCCAGCGTCACCCCGGCCGCGTCGGCCAGGGCCAGCGCCCGATCCGGTGGTACCGCGCCGGTCAGCAGCCGCGACCCGAGGCAGGCCAGGCCGAACCGGGCCCCCTCCTCCTCGACGAACGCGGCGACGGTGACCGGCCGGGCCGGCACGACCCCCTGCTCCCGCAGGACGTCGACGGCGAGCAGCGCCGACACGATGCCGAGCGGGCCGTCGTAGCCGCCGCCGTACGGCACCGAGTCGAAGTGGCTGCCGGTGACGACCGCCGGGGCGGCCGGGTCGACCCCCGGCGGCACCCAGTCGGCCCACAGGTTGCCGTTGCCGTCGGCCTGCACCACCAGCCCCCGACCGGTCGCCTCGGCGACGAACCACTCCCGGCAGGCCAGCTCGGCCGGTGACCACGCGTACCGCAGGTAGCCGCCGGTGGCCGGATCACGGCCGATGCCGGCCAGCTCCGCCCACATCGCCCGGAACCGTGCGACCAGCGGATCGCCGTCGGCGCTCATCGCTGCCTCATCGGCACCGGCAGGTCGTGCGCGGTGGCGACGTCGCCGGCCAACTGGTAGCCGGCGTCGACGTGGCGCAGCACCCCGGTCGCCGGGTCGTTGCGCAGCACCCGTTCGATCTTCTGCCCGGCCAGCGTCGACCCGTCGGCGACGCAGACCTGACCGGCGTGCAGCGACCGGCCGATGCCGACCCCGCCGCCGTGGTGGATGCTCACCCAGGACGCGCCG
Organism: Solwaraspora sp. WMMA2056; assembly: GCF_030345095.1. Lineage (NCBI taxonomy): Bacteria > Bacillati > Actinomycetota > Actinomycetes > Micromonosporales > Micromonosporaceae > Solwaraspora > Solwaraspora sp. WMMA2056. Next base: position 6,266,191 of record NZ_CP128360.1, on the reverse strand, counting down.
CTGGCCGTGTTGACCAGGGCGTTGAGCAGCGGCCAGTCGGCGATCGCGTCCGAGCCGTCGGCCATCGCCTCGGTCTCCCGGTACGGCGACGCCACCGACCCGCAGTCCAGATGGTCCCGGCCGATCACCACCGGGGCGGCCAGATCACCGCGGGCGACCATCTCGTTGAACCGCACCCCGGCGAGTTCCCGTTCGCCGTACCCGAGCCAGCAGATCCGGGCCGGCAGCCCCTGGAACGCCACCCGCTCACCGGCCAGCCGGATCCAGCGGGCCAGCGCCTCGTTGTCGCCGAACAGGTCGAGGATCGCCCGGTCGGTGGCGGCGATGTCCGCCGGGTCACCGGACAGCGCAGCCCACCGGAACGGCCCCTTGCCGGCGCAGAACAACGGCCGGATGTACGCCGGGACGAAACCGGGGAAGTCGAACGCCCGGTCGAAGCCGCCGAGGCGGGCCTCGTCGCGGATCGAGTTGCCGTAGTCGAAGACCTCCGCACCGGCGTCGGCGAAGCCGACCATCGCCGCCACGTGCCGGGCCATCGACTCCCGGGCCCGTTCGGTGTACTCCTGCGGTGCCCGGCGGGCGTAACCGGCCGCGTCGGCCAGCTCGGCACCTTCCGGCAGGTAGCTGAGCGGGTCGTGGGCGCTGGTCTGGTCGGTGACGATGTCGATCTCGACGCCGGCGGCGAGCAGCTGCGGGAAGACCGTCGCCGCGTTGCCGACCACGCCGACCGACAGCGCCCGCCGGTCCCGGCGGGCCGCCCGGGCCAGGGCGACCGCCTCGTCCAGCGAACCGGCGACGGTGTCCAGGTAGCGGGTGGCGACCCGACGGGCGAGCCGCTGCGGGTCGACGTCGACGATCAGGCACACCCCGCCGTTCATGGTGACGGCGAGCGGCTGCGCCCCGCCCATCCCGCCGCAGCCGGCGGTCAGGGTCAGCGTGCCGGCCAGCGACGCCGTACCGACCCGGTCGATCCAGGGCGGCGGGGCGGTCGGGTCGGTCGGCGCGCCGCCAGCGCCCGCCGCCAGTTTCGCGGCGACCGCCGCGAACGTCTCGTAGGTGCCCTGCAGGATGCCCTGGGTGCCGATGTAGATCCAGGAGCCGGCGGTCATCTGCCCGTACATGGTCAGCCCGAGCTGCTCCAGCCGGCGGAACTCCGGCCAGGTGGCCCAGTCACCGACCAGGTTGGAGTTGGCCAGCAGCACCCGGGGCGCCCACTCGTGGGTGCGCAGCACCCCGACCGGCCGGCCCGACTGGACCAGCAGCGTCTCGTCGTCGGCCAGCTCGGTCAACGTGCGGACCAGGGCGTGGTAGGACGGCCAGTCCCGGGCCGCCCGGCCGGTGCCGCCGTACACCACCAGGTCGTCGGGGCGTTCGGCGACGTCCGGGTCGAGGTTGTTCATCAGCATCCGCAGCGCGGCCTCCTGCGGCCACCCCTTGGCGGTACGGGTGGTGCCGCGCGCCGCGCGGATCAGTTCAGCCATGTCGCGGTTCCCTTCCGGGTGGTCAGCCGATGAAGACGTTGCGCGCGGCGGCGGAGCGTTCGAACTGCTCCAGCCGGCGCTGCGCCTCGCCGGGCGCGGCGTCGCAGATCGCCTGCAGCAGCACCATCGCCAACGCCATCGGCGCGGCGTGCAGGTCGAAGACGAGCTGGTCGCCGACCGGGGCGGGCAGTACCAGATCGGCGTGTTCGGCGGCCGGGCTCAGCGCCGAGTCGGTGATCAGCACGATGGTCAGGCCGATGGCCCGCGCTTCGACCAGCGCGTCCACCGCCTCCCGGGGGCAGCGGGGCAGCACGATCGCCAGCAACGCGCTGGCGCCGGCCTCCCGGGCCTGTTCGAGGCGTTCGGGCAGTAGGCTGCCGCCGCTGTCGAGAACCCGTACGTCGGGGCGGACCTTGGCGGCGAAGAAGCCGAAGTAGTGCGCCAGTGGGGCGGCGGCCCGCAGCCCCAGCACGGGCAGCGGGACGCTGTCGGCCAGGACCGTGCCGGCGGCGGTGAGCCGGTCCCGGTCGGCGAGCTGGTCGGCCAGCTGACTCAGGTGGTCGGCCTCGGCGCGGACCGCTCGCTGCATCTCGTTGTCGGCGGCGTAGGGCCGTCGGGTGCCCCGGCGGCCACCGCCGCGCGGCGTCGGCAGCCCGGCACCGGCACCGGCGCCGTCGGAGCCGGTGGCGCTGGTGCCGGTGGCGAACTCACGCAACCGGCGTCGCAGCGCCGGGTAGCCGTCGTAGCCGAGCGCCATGGCGAACCGGGTGACCGACGGTTGGCTGACCCGGGCCAGTTCGGCGACCTCGGCGGCGGACAGGAACGCGGCGGATCCGGCGTGCTGCACCAGGCTGTGTGCGATCCGTCGTTGGGTGGGGGTGAGACGGACGCCGGTGAACAGGTCGAGCACCCGTTCGGCCGAGCCGGCCGCCGCGACGTCGCTGTTATTCACGGGCGTACTGTATGCATAAAATCATTCAGTCGGCAACGCGGCCGCTATCGTTACCGGCATGCGGGTCGCTGCACTGCACACGTACCCGGTGAAGGGTTGTCGCCGCCTCGACCACGACGCCGCCCGCGTCGAACCCTGGGGCCTGGCCGGCGACCGACGCTGGATGATCGTCGACCCCGACGGCGTCGGACTCACCCAGCGGGAGGTCCCCGCCCTGGTCACCGTCCACCCCGGACCCGCCGCCGACGGTTCCGACCTGGCCAGCGCTGTCGGCCTCACCCTGCGCGGCGCCGGCCGGCCCACGCTCGACGTGCCCGCGCCGGTCGACGGCGAACCGGTGCCGGTCCGGGTCTTCCGGTCCAAGGTCGCGGTGCCGGCCCGGCTCGCCGCACCCACCGCGCACGACTGGCTCAGCGACCTGCTCGAGCGCCCGGCCCGGCTGGTCTGGCTCGCCGACCCGACGGTACGGGCGGTCGACCCCGACTTCAGCCGACCCGGCGACACGGTCAGCTTCGCCGACGGGTACCCGGTGCTGCTGACCAGCACCGCCTCACTCGACGCGGTGAACGACTGGCTCGTCGGGTCCGGTGACCCTGCGGCACCCCTGCCGATGCACCGGTTCCGCCCCAACGTGGTCCTCACCGGAGCGCCGGCCTGGGCCGAGGACGGCTGGCTGGGGCAGCGGATCCGGATCGGTGCGGTCACCTTCCGGGTGGCCAAGACCTGCGCGCGGTGCGTCGTCACCACCACCGACCAGGACACCGGCGAACGGGGCCCGCAGCCGCTGCGGATCCTCGGCCAGCACCGGCGCGGCCCGAAAGGTGTCCTGTTCGGGATGAACCTGATCCCGGACGGTACCGGCCGGATCGCTGTCGGCGACCCGGTGGCCGGTCCCGCCGACCCGGTGAGCAGCGCGACCGGCCCGGACTCTTAGGTCTCACTTAGGACCGTTGCCCCGGTACGTCGCAGTAGGGCAGCATCACCGGATGTGACCGACGACGGCCGTGGTTCCCATGCCCGCAGGACCACCTGGTCCAGGTGGACCGCCCGGAGCCGCTGGCTCGCCGGCGGCGGCGTCGCCACCGGCACCGCCCTGCTCGGCCTGCTGCTCGCCGCCCAGGTCGGCGCCAGCCCGGCCTGCGCCGCACCGCCGGCCGGCGGCAACACCTACCAGGGCAAGGCGACCTTCTACGACTCGCAGGGCCAGGGCGGCAACTGCTCGTTCGACAGCGCCCCGGCCGACCGGATGTACGTCGCGCTCGGCCCGAGCGAGTACGCCGACGCCGCCGCCTGCGGCGGACACCTCGACGTCACCGGCCCACGGGGCAGCGTCCGGGTCGTCGTCATGGACCAGTGCCCGGAATGCGCCACCGGCCACATCGACCTGTCCCGGGAGGCGTTCGCCCGCATCGCCGACCCGGTGCAGGGCATCGTCGCCGTCACCTATCGGGCGGTGGTCGACCCGCCGACCGGGCCACTGGCGTTGCGGGTCAAGGAAGGCTCCTCACAATGGTGGTTCGCCGTACGGGTCACCAACCACGGCAACCCGTTGGCGGCGGTCGAGGCGAAGGTCGGCTCCGGCTACCGCAAACTGGTCCGGCACGACTACAACTACTGGCTCGCCGACAGCGGGCTCGGCCCCGGCCCGTACACGCTGCGGATCACCGACGTGTACGGCAACCAGGCCAGCGTCTCCGGCGTCAAGCTCGCCCCGGAGCAGACCCAGACGACCGGCGTACGGCTGTACGGCAGCGGCTCCGGGTCGGGCTCGGCCGGCGACTCCGGCGGTGCCGACTCGCCTGCACGGACCGGTACGTCATCGTCAGGCGGCGACTCCGGTGAGCGGTCGACGGCGGCGCGGACCACGGCACCCACCGAAGCGCCGACGCCCGGTGCCACGCCCACCGGGTCGGCCACGCCGGGTGCGACGCCAGCCGCCGGTACAGCAGGGCTCGGCGCGGCGACCACCCCGTCGGTGGAGCCGGTCGCCGCACTGGCCGACCCACCGTCAGCAGCCTGCGGCTGACCGGTGCGGGCCGGGCACCGGCCCGGTCAGTCGGATGCCGGTCCGACGTCGCGGCGCTCGGGCACCGGCCCGGTCAGGTCCCGCCACATGATGATCTCGTCGCGGTCGTCGCCGTCGGCCACCCGCAGCGCCCCCGGCAGCCGGCCCACCTCGCGGTAGCCGCACCGCTGGTAGAACGCGGACAGCCCGTGCCCGTCGCGAACGGTGACCTGCAGCGCCGCCAGGCCGAGCGCGCGGCCGACCCGCTCCGCCTCGGCCATCAGGGCCAGCCCGTAGCCACGACCCTGCCGGTCCGGTGCCACGACCACCCGCTTGAGCACGCGCCAGTGCTCCTTCAGACCGAACCGGTTGCTGGTGACGAAGACGAACGCGGCCAGCCCGTCAGCGTCGACGCCGATGAGCAGCCGGTCGATGCCGGCGGCCACCCCGGCGAACGCGGCCTCGGCGGTCGGGCGGACCTGCACGGCGGTCACCGGGGCGACGAACCCGACCGCCCCACCGGCGTTGGTGGCCGCCACCCAGACCGCGATGATCCGCTCACGCAGGTCGTCGTCGAGTGGCGGATCGAGGATGAAACCCAGCTGTACGGACGGTGGGCAACTCATTGCGATTTGCTGACTCCGTACGGGCCTGGGTGACACGTTCCTGAGTAGGGCCGGCGGGACTCGAACCCGCACCGTCACGGACCTAAACCGTGTGTCTCTGCCAATTGGACTACGGCCCCAAACGCCTCTAGGTTACGCTCCGAGGATACGGTAGTCGAATCTCGGGCGGTCCAGCGACCGTTCGATCCTCCGGCTTGGTCGCAGCGGGCGCGTCCTGCGGCTCGTGTGTCGTCGTGTTGCGACGCGATCCGGCGTAGGTCTCCGTCTGGCTGTGGCAGTTGGGGCAGAGCAGCCGCAGGTTGGCCGCGCCGTTGTTCAGGAAGTCGCCGTCGATGTGGTCCACGTGCAACGTCAACGGGGTGTTCTGCCAGATGGGGCCGGTCCCGCAGATCGCGCACTGCTCCGGGACGCCGAGCGACAGCAGTGCCCGCTTCAGTCGAAACCCCGGTGTCCGTCGAGATCCTTTCGGGAGCCTGGTCAACAGCATCGGTGGGGTCAATCGGTAATAGCCACGTTGACCTCGATTGTGGGCGCTGCCGGTGAAGTGTGACGTATTGATGCCATAGAACTTCAGGCGGCGACTGATATGCGCGTGTGAGCCCCCGCTGACCCGGATCCCCAGATGGCGCAGCAAATCGGTGACGTTGCGGCACTGTGCGGCGGCAGCGGCAAGTCGCTCACGCGTGTATTTTTCCCTCCCCATGACCGAACGCTATCGGTGGGGTGTGACATTGTCTTCGATCGAGGACCGAGGGCTGGAGGTTCCATCCCCGGAGGCCGGGATTCGGTGACGCCTCAGTCGAGGCCGAGGTCGCGGCGGAGCTTGGCCACGTGACCGGTCGCCTTGACGTTGTAGAGCGCCTTGGTGATGCGCCCGTCACCGTCGATCACGAAGGTCGACCGGATCACCCCGGTGACGGTCTTTCCGTACAGCTGCTTCTCGCCGTAGGCGCCGTACGCGGTGAGCACGGCCTTGTCCGGGTCGGACACCAGCGGGAAGGTCAGCCCGTCGCGCTCCCGGAACTTGGCCAGTTTCTCCGGTTTGTCGGGGGAGATGCCGACCACCTCGTAGCCGGCGGCCTGCAGCGAGGCCAATGAGTCGCGGAAATCACATGCCTGCTTGGTGCAGCCCGGAGTCATCGCCGACGGGTACGCGTACAGCACCACGTTGCGGCCGCGTAGCTCTTTGAGGGACAACTGGTCACCGGTGTCGGTCGGCAGGGTGAATTCCGGGGCCGGATCGCCCGGTGCGAGGCGGGCGGGGCCCTCGTGGGCTGCGGTGGTCATGGCCGGAGCCTACCCGCCGCCCCGGCCGGCGAGCCGTCGCCACCATCTGCCACTTGCCATCTCTATGCAAGAGCGCCCACGTCGCAATACGCTCAGCTGGCGATCACCGTTCCCCTGCCGGGAGGCACTCAGTGGACCTGGATCCCCTCGCGCTCCACATTCAGAACGGGGTGCTCAACGGCCCCGTAGCGATCAGTTACGCCGTCCTCGCCGCGGTCGCCTTCGCGTACTGCGTGGTCCGGGGTCGCCGCGACCTCGACGACCGGCTCGCCCCGATGGCCGGCCTGGTCGCCGCATTCATCTTCGCCGTCCAGATGCTCAACTTCCCGGTCCTGCCCGGGGTCAGCGGCCACCTGCTCGGTGGCGCGCTCGCCGCGCTGCTGGTCGGACCCTGGGTCGGTGCGCTCTGCGTGTCGATCGTGCTGATCGTGCAGGCGTTGCTGTTCGCCGACGGTGGGGTCACCGCGATCGGCCCGAACGTCACGAACATGGCCCTGGTCGGCACCGCCGCCGCGTACGGGCTGATCTTCGTCCTGCTGCGGGTGCTGCCGCGCACCCCGACCGGCCTGGCGGTGACCGCCTTCGTCGCGTCGGTGGTCAGTGTGGTCGCCGCCGCGTTGAGCTTCGTGCTGCAGTACGCCCTCGGCGGCACCACCGCCCTGCAGGAGTTCGGCCTCGGCCAGGTGCTGGCGCTGATGACCGGCACCCACGCCCTCATCGGGATCGGCGAAGGGCTGATCGCCGCGGTCACCGTACTGACCGTCGCCCGGACCCGCCCGGACCTGGTGTACGCCCTGCGCGGCCTGCGCCGCCCGACCGCGCCGCGCCCGCCGGCTGCTCCCACCACCCCGGCCGCTGCGGCCACGCCGACGACCAGCCAGCCCGCATCCGCCGGAGGTGCCGCATGAAACGCAACACCGGGTTCATCCTGGCCGGGCTGCTCGTCTCGCTGCTGCTCGCCGGGGTGGTGAGCAACTTCGCCTCCGGCTCGCCCGACGGGCTGGACTCGGCCTCGACCCAGGGCTGCGAGGTCGACGGCGAGGAGATCGTCGGCGGGGCCTGCATGGCGTCCGGTGCCCGCGAGCATGAGCTGTCCGACAGCCCGTTCGCCGACTACGGCCTGGCCGCCGTGGACAACGCCTTCCTCGGCACGGCGGCCGCCGGCGTCGTCGGGGTGCTGCTCACCTTCGCCGTCGCCGGCGGCCTGTTCTGGCTGACCCGCAGCCGCCGGCCGCAGGAGCCCGCCGACGCCTCGACCGGCGAGCGGTAGGGGCCGGGTCCACCGTGGGCGCAGGGCACTCACAGGTGCTGCACCTGGAGCGGGACTCTCCGGTGCACCGGCTCGCCCCGGAGACCAAGATCGCGGCGATGGTGGCCTTCACCCTGGTGGTGGTGGCCACCCCGCGCGAGCAGCTGTGGGCCTTCGGCGGGTACGCCGTACTGGTGGCGGTGGTGGCCGCCCTGGCCCGGGTGCCGGCCGGCTGGCTGGCCCGCCGATCACTGATCGAGGTCCCGTTCGTGGCCTTCGCGGTGGCGCTGCCGTGGCTGGCCGGCGGCGAGCAGGTCGTCGTCGGCGGGCTCAGCCTGTCGGTCGAGGGCCTCTACGGCGGCTGGAACATCCTGGCCAAGGCGACCCTCGGGGTGCTCGCCTCGTTGCTGCTGGCGGCCACCACCACCGGCCGCGACCTGCTGGTCGGCCTGGACCGGCTGCGCTGCCCGGCGATCATCACGCAGATCGCCACGTTCATGCTGCGCTACGTCGACGTGCTGGTCGACGAGGCCCGGCGGATGCGTATCGCCCGGATCTCCCGGGGCGACGATCCCCGCTTCCTCTGGCAGGTCCGTGGTTTCGCCGCCGGTATCGGGGCGCTGTTCCTGCGGGCGTTCGAACGCGGCGAGCGGGTCTACCTGGCGATGATCTCCCGGGGTTACACCGGTCGGATGCCGGCCGCCTGGCACGCCACCGGTGGTGCGACGGTCCGGCAGTGGGCGGTGGCGGCGTCGGTGCCGGCCACGGCGGCTACGATCGCCGCCGTGGCGGTACTGCGATGACCACGATCGCCGGCGGCGACCCGGACAGCCGGCCTGCCGGCGGCGAGCAGTCCGGCCCGCCTGCCGGCGACGAGCAGCCCGGCCCACCGTCGCTGCGGGTACGGGATCTGCACTTCAGCTACCCGGACGGGCACCCGGCGTTGCACGGCGTGGACCTGACGGTGCCCGCCGGTGCCCGGGTGGCGTTGCTGGGGCCGAACGGGGCCGGCAAGACCACCCTGGTGCTGCACCTCAACGGCGTACTGCGGGGCGGGTCCGGGCAGGTCGAGGTGGCCGGGCTGACGGTGGACGACCGGCGGGCCACCCTGGCCGAGGTACGCCGCCGGGTCGGGATCGTCTTCCAGGACCCGGACGACCAGTTGTTCCTGCCGACGGTCGCCGAGGACGTGGCGTTCGGGCCGGCGAACCTGGGGCTGCGCGGGGCGCAGCTCGCGGCGCGGGTCGACGAGGCGTTGGCCGCCGTCGGGATGTCCGAGCACCGGGACCGTACGCCGCAGCACCTGTCCTTCGGCCAGCGTCGGCGGGTGGCGGTGGCGACGGTGCTGGCGATGCGCCCGGAGATCCTGGTGCTCGACGAGCCATCGTCGAACCTGGATCCGGCGGCCCGCCGGGAGCTGGCCGAGATCCTGCACGGGCTGTCGGTGACGATCCTGATGGTCACCCACGATCTGCCGTACGCGATCCAGCTGTGCGAGCGGTCGGTCATTCTGGACGCCGGTCGGGTGGTGGCGGACGGGCCGACCGCGCAGTTGCTGGCGGACCAGCGGTTGCTGGCCCGGCACCGGTTGGAGCTACCGGTCGGCTTCGACCCGCTGCTCGCCGCCGATCAGCTCGCCGCCGCCCGAGGCACTGTCGGGTCCGACGATGGAGGGCTCGGCGCGTAGTCGCAGCACCGCGCCGAGCGCGACCGCCGCGCCGACGGCGACGACGACGGCGACGGCGACCCGGGGCCACCAGCCGGGGCCGGGCACCGGCGCGATCGCCCGGGCGAAGACGGCGGCGTTCGCCGCCCCGGCGAAGATCGCCAGGCAGGCGCCGCCCAGCGCCAGGGCCAGTTCGACCCCGGGGCGGCGGCGCACCGCGTACCCGGCGGCGACCAGCGCGGCCACCCCGGTGACCAGCGCCCAGACCGGCCCGGCGAGCAGCGCGTCGAGGACGCCGCCGAACCCGCTGCCGGCGCCGGCGGTCACCGCGCGGGTGACGACGTAGCCGACGGCGATCGCGCCGCCGACGGCGAGCCCGACGGCCGACAGCCGGTGCGCGGTGCGCGGTCCGCGCCGGGCCGCGGCCAGCAGACCCGACATCATGAGTACGGCGCCGAGCAGCGTGCCGCCCCACCAGCGCCACGGGTCCGGTGGCGGCACCCAGTCGAGGGTGCCGCGAAGTTCGACCGGGGTGACGCCGACGCGCAGCGGCACGACCCAGTCCCGTACCCGGTGCGGCTGGTCGGGTGCGGCGCGCACCGCCTCCGGTGGTCCGTCGGCCAACCAGTAGGTCCGCTGGTCGTGCCAGCGGACGACCGGCTCGGTGCTGATCCGGCGCCAGTCCGGTGCCGCGGTCGGGTCGGCGTCGGCCGGCACCGGGGTGTCGCCGGCGAGGGTCTCGTTGCGGTACGCGGTGGGGGAGCGGCGGTTCTGGTAGACCCCGTCCGGGCGGATCTCCAGGTACGGCTCCCCGTCGTAGCCGAGCACCTCGACCGGCCGGTCGCCACGGTTGGTCAGTTCGAGGCGGGCGCCGGCCTCGACGACCCGTACCGTGACGGCGTCGAGGGCCGGGACGGTGCCGGTCACCGCGATCCGGTAGTCGGTGGCGGCGGGGGCGTCCGCGCCGTGCGCGGCGGCCGGTGCGGCGGTGCCGACGAGCACCGCGCTCGCCGCGGCGGCCAGTACGGCCAGTCGCCCGGGTCGCCGCACGGTCAGCCGGCCGCGTCCACGGCGGCGGTGATGGCGTCCGCGCTGGATCCGACGGTCTCGCCGTCGACCTGCACGGTCGGGGTGCCGCTGACGCCGGCCCGGCCGGCCTGCTCGGTGACGTGGGCGGGCCAGCCCCGGTAGGTGTCGTCGCGCACGCACTGGCCGAAGCTGCCGGTGTCCAGGCCGACGTCTCCGCCGATGGCGATCAGCTGGTCGGTGCTCAGGCCGGGGCCACCTTCGGCCGGCTGCTGCTCGTACAGCGCGGCGGCGTACTCGCTGAACTTGCCGCCGGCGGCCGCGCAGCCGGACGCGGCGGACGCCCGCGTCGAGTACGCGTCGTCGCTGAGCCGGTCGAGGATCGCGACAGGGTGGTACACGAGGGTGATCCTGCCATCTTCGACGAGCTGGTCCAGGGTCGGCCCGACCTGCTGTTCGAACTGCCGGCAGGCGGGGCAGAGGAAGTCGGCGTAGAGGTCGACGGTGACCGGGCCGTCGCCGATCGGGATGCCGGAGTCGTTGGCGACGACGCCGGGTGGTGCGGTGTACTCACCGCTGCGCTGGGTCTGGTAGACGGCCCAGCCGATCATCCCGGCGAGGACCACCGCCACGGCGGCCGCGACCGACGTCCACAGGGCGCGTTGGCGTCGTCGTTCCCGGGCGATCTGTTCGCGGACCACCCGGGCGGCCTTCTTCTGCTCCACTCGCCGGCTCATCGCCGTCACCCGCCGATCTGAGGATCAGTGACAATCAAGGTGTTCATCGCCTATCTGCGTTCGAAGATGACCCGGTCGGCTGACCACCTCGTCCGGGGGAACCAGATCAGGAACCCGGCCAGCGCAAGAAACGCCAGGTCGCGCAGGATCTCCGGGCCGTAGCTGGGGTCCTGCCCGGCGGTCAGCTCACCGCCGACGCCGAAGCATCCGCAGTCGATGCGCAGCCCCCGAGCCCAGGCCGAGGCGATTCCGGCGACGAAGACCACCAGCAATCCGGCCGACAGCACCGCGCAGAGCCGGGTGGCCAGCCCGATCAGCAGCAGCACCCCGAGAGCCAGTTCGACGAGCGGCAGCGCCGCGCCGATCACCATCGCCAGGTCGTACGGGAAGATCTGGTACGCGTTGACCGCCCGGCCGGAACCGGCCAGGTCGGTGACCTTGGACCCGCCGGCGTACAGCCACACGGCGGCCAGCCCCAGGCGGGCGGCGGTGCCGAGCCAGGGCACCACCACCGGCCAGCGTCCGCCCGTACCAGCTGTCATGTCTATTGGTCGCTTCCCACCCGGCGCCGGGTTCCCGGCGGATGTGACAACAAACCGGGAACTCGGATGTCCTTCGTCACACCCGGTCCGGCGGGAACTTTTCCGCCCGTCGTACCGACCAACAACGAATGAGGCGGAGCCGGGTCGCGCGGACCGGGGTGGACCGGCGAGCATGTTCCCCATGACTGCCGCTTCCCACAGGTGGACCTCCCGGCTCGCCGCCATCGCCGCACTGGTGCTGGCGGCGTTGCCGGTCGTCCTGCTGCCCGCCACCCCGGCCAGCGCCCACGCCGTACTGGTCAGCACCAGCCCGGTGGCCGACGCGGTGCTGCCGAACGCCCCGGCCGAGGTGGTGCTCACCTTCTCCGAGTCGGTGCGGCAGGTGCCCGACCGGGTCCGGGTGATCGCACCGGACGGGCAGCGGGTCGACCAGGGCGAGCCGGTGTTCAACGGGGCAGTGGTCAGCGTCACGGTCGACCAGCAGACCTCCCGGGGCACGTACCTGGTCAGCTACCGGGTCATCTCCGCCGACGGCCACCCGGTCACCGGCGGCTTCACCTATTCGGTCGGCGCGCCGTCGGCGGTGCCGACCGACTCCGGCGGCGCCGAGACCGACCCGCTGGTCAGCCGGCTGATCCAGGTCGCCAAGTTCGCCGGGTACGTCGGCCTGCTGCTGATCGTCGGCCCGGTGCTGGTGCTCACCATGCTCTGGCCCCGGCGGCTGTCGCGGGCCGGCCCGGGACGGCTGGTCTGGGCCGGCCTCGGGCTGGTCGCGGCGGCCACCCTGGCGGCCATCTGGCTGCAGGCCCCGTACGTTACCGGCGGTGGGCTGGCCGATGCCGACGGCGCGGCCCTGCGCGACGTGCTGGGCAGCAGTATCGGCGCGGCCATGCTGGTCCGCCTCGGTGTGCTGGCCGCCGCCGCCGTCCTGATCCGCCCCCTGCTGGCCGGTACGGACGGCAGCAGCGACCGGATCCTGCTCGGCGTGCTGGCGGTGATCGGCGCGTTCACCTGGCCGCTGGCCGGGCACCCCGCGGCCTCCCCGGTGCCCGCCGTGTCGGTGGTGGTCGACGCCGTGCACCTGGCCGGGATGGCCGTCTGGCTCGGCGGGCTGCTGATGCTCGCGGTGTTCCTGCTGCGTCAGGCCGACGAGCGGGAGCTCGGCGCGATCCTGCCGATCTGGTCGCGGTGGGCCGCGTTGGCCGTGTGCGGCCTGCTGCTGGCCGGCACCGTCCAGGCGTTGATCGAGGTCGGGACGTTCGGCGCGCTGGTCGGCACCACGTACGGTCGACTGCTGCTGGCCAAGATCGGGCTGTTCCTCGTGGTGCTGGCGGTGGCGGCGTACTCGCGGCAGCTGGTGCGCAACCGGACCGCCGCCGGGCAGCCCGGTCGGATGCGCCAGGCGATCGTCGCCGAGTTGGCGGTGACCGCAGTGGTGCTGGCGGTGACCGCGGTGCTGGTGCAGACCACCCCGGCGCGGACCGCTGTCGCCGACGATCTGCGGGCCACCAGCACCTACTTCTCCACCACCCTGACCAGCGACATCTACTCGCTGCAGATCGAGGTGGATCCGGCCCGACGCGGCAACAACTCGGTCCACCTGTACGCCTACACCCCGGACAACCGCCCGCAGCCGGTCATCGAGTGGCAGGCGACGGCGGCGTTGCCGGCCAGCGGGGTGGAACCGATCGAGATTCCGCTGCTGCCGTTGACCGACAACCACGCCACCGGTGAGATCAGTCTGCCGACTGCGGGAGACTGGGAGCTGCGGATCACCGTCCGGATCTCCGACATCGACCAGGCCACCGTGTCCACCACGGTGGCGATCAGCTAGAAAGGGTTCCTTCATGCTCCGTCACCGACGCACGCTGGCCCGCGCCGTGGCGCTCACCGGCGCGACCGTCGTCGCCGGCGTCATCGGACTGGCCGCTCCCGCAGCCGCGCACATCACCGTCAACCCGTCGGAGGCGGTCGTCGGCGACTACGCCCGGCTGGCGTTCCGGGTGCCGAACGAGAGCGACGAGCACAGCACCACCCAGGTGGAGGTGGTGATGCCGGAGGACGCGCCGATCGCGTCGGTCACCCTGGCCCGGGTGCCCGGCTGGACGGCCCAGGTGCAGAACCAGCCGGTCGACCCGCCGTTGGAGGTGCACGGCGCCCAGGTCACCGAGGCGGTGGCCCGGATCGTCTGGACCGCCGACGACCCGCAGGCCGGGGTCCAACCGGGCGAGTTCCTGGAGTTCCCGGTCTCCCTCGGCCCGCTGCCCGACGCCGAGCAACTGGTGTTCAAGTCGCTGCAGACCTACTCCGACGGCACCGTGGTGCGGTGGATCGAGGTGCCGGTTCCCGGCCAGGACGAACCGGCCACCCCGGCGAGCGTGCTGACCCTGGTGCCGGAGGGCGCGCAGGCCCCCGCGGCCGGTGGTGGTGCGGAGACCGTCGACGAGGCGCCGGCCGCCGAGGCACAGCCCGGCACCGACACCGGTGACTCCCCAGTGGCGCTCGGGCTCGGCCTCGCCGGACTGCTCGCCGGCCTCGGCGGGTTGGCACTCGGTGGCCTGGCGTTCGACCGGACCCGGCGACCCGCGCCCGTTACAGCTTCGGGGCCGGCTCCGGCGTCGGAGGCGTCGTCGAGTGGTGGCGGATCGGCAGACTGACCAGCAGCAGCGCGGCGGTCAGCACGTACAGGTTGCGCAGCAGGAACGTCGCCGGGTCGTCGGTCGGCACCTTGTCGTGCCCCCAGTCGATCAGCGACACCACCCCGAAGACCAGCACCGCGAACGTGACCGCCGCGACCAGCGCCGCGCCGGTGGCCTGGACCCCGCTGCGGACCGCCGGCGCGGCAGGCTGTCGCGTCGCGTCAGGTTGGTGCGGCTGCCGTACCGCCGCGTCGACCAGCAGGATCAGCGCCGGGACGAACCAGTAGACGTGGTGTGGCCAGGTGATCGGCGCGATCAGCGCGGCGACCAGCCCGGTCAGGGTCAGCCCGGCCAGTTCGTCGCCGGCCCGTACCGCCCGGGCGGCCCGCCACAGCCCGTAGCCGGCAACGACAGCGACCAGCGCCAGCCAGACCAGCCGGTTCGGCTCGTCCGGCGCGACGAGGCGGCCCAGCAGCCCCTGCAGCGACTGGTTGCCGGTGTAGTCGCTGCGGCCGACCCGGTCGGTGCTCCACAGCTCCCGGGTCCAGAACCGCCACGACTCGGCCGGCAGGACCGCCGCCGCGAGCAGCGTCGCGCCGGCCGCCGCGACGCAGGACACCAGCGCCGCCCGCCACCGCCGGGTGACCAGCAGGTAGACGATGAAGATGCCCGGGAACAGCTTGATCGCCGTCGCCAGCCCGATGCCGACGCCGGCCCAGCGGGACCGCTGCGGTACGGCGAACAGCAGGTCGGCCAGGATCAGCACCACCAGCAGCATGTTGATCTGACCGAGGAAGATCGTCTCCCGGGTCGGCTCGATCAGCACCACCAGCGGCACCGCCAGACCGGCCAGCCACCAGCGCGGCAGACCCCGGCGGCGGGCGATCGGGGTGACCAGCCAGACCGTGGTGACCACCACCGCCAGCAGGGAGCCGACGGTGAACACGGTCGCGGTGTCCACGTCGCTCAGCGCCGCGAACGGGCGCAGCAGCAGTGCGGTGAACGGCGGATAGGTGAAGTAGAGCTCACCCTGCACGACGTCGGGTTGGACGTAGTCGTAGAGCGGGTTGCCCTCGGCCCACCAGCGCATCGCGTTCAGGTAGATCTTCAGGTCGTAGAAGTCGTGCCGGTTGCCGTACCAGAGCAGGGCCGTGACCACGGCGGCGGCCAGGCCGACGATGACGCCGATCCGACGGGCGGTGTGCGGTCGGCCGCCGGCCGGGTGGGGGGCAGGGCGGTCCGGAACGGTGTCGGCGGGCACGACCGCGAGCCTAGCGGTCGCGTCGGTCCGGCGACGGTGACCGGTCGTGGGCCGGTCGTGGGCCGGTCGTGGGCTGGGCGCAGGCTGGACGTCGGCGCGTAGGCTGTCGGCGTGGCGGATCTTCTTGTCTGGATCGACTGTGAGATGACCGGGCTGGACCTCGGCAAGGACGCGTTGATCGAGGTGGCCGCGCTGGTCACCGATTCGGACCTCAACGTGCTCGGCGACGGCGTCGACCTGGTCATTCACGCCGACGAGGAGGCGCTCGCCGGGATGCCGGACGTGGTCCGCGAGATGCACGCCAGGTCCGGGCTGACCGAGGAGGTACGCCGTTCGGCGGTCACCCTGGCCGAGGCCGAGGACCGGATCCTGGAGTACGTCACCAGTTTCGTCCGGGAGCCGAAGACCGCCCCGCTGTGCGGGAACTCGATCGCCACCGACCGGGGCTTCCTGGCCCGGGACATGCCGCGGCTCGACGCCCACCTGCACTACCGCATGATCGACGTGTCGTCGATCAAGGAGCTGTGCCGGCGCTGGTACCCCCGGGTCTATTTCGGCCAGCCGGCCAAGGGGCTGTCGCACCGGGCGCTGGCCGACATCCAGGAGAGCATTCGGGAGCTGGAGTACTACCGACGGGCGATCTTCGTACCGCTGCCCGGCCCGGACGTCGACGCGGCCAAGGCGATCGCCGCCGGCCTGTGACCCGCCTGGTGCCCGGCCCGGCCCGTCGCTGACCTGCCGGGTGAACCCGCTCGACGGGAACCGCCCGGGTAGGGCTATCATTGGGCGGCACCGCACGCGGCAGTCTGTCGGGTGAGGTTCATGGTGGCTGTAGCTCAGCAGGTAGAGCACCGGGTTGTGGTCCCGGGTGTCGAGGGTTCAAGTCCCTTCAGTCACCCCAACACAAAGGGCCGGTCAGGATGATCCTGACCGGCCCTTTCGCTGTCCGTCATCCGTTCGCGGTCGTCACTGCCCGTCCCCGGCCGCGCTGCCCCCGTCGGTGTCGGTTCCGGTGTCGGTGTCGGTGTCGGTCGAGGATGGGTCTGCCGTCGGCGGTTCGTACGGCAGGGCGCTGCCGGCCACCAGCTCGTCCCAGCTGAGGTTCCAGACGGTCCAGCCGTTGCCGTTGGCGAGCTGCACCTCGGTGCCCTTGACGGTCACCGGGTCACCCACCTTGGTCTGGTTGAACAGCCACTCGGCGTTGGCGATCGACATGTTGATGCAGCCGTGCGACACGTTGCGTACCCCCTGGTCGGCCACGGACCACGGTGCGGCGTGGATGAACTCGCCGCCCCAGGTCAGCCGCTGGGCGTACTCGATGTCGGTCCGGTAGCCCTCCTCCGGGCCCAGCTCCTCGTATGTGTCGAAGACGGTCTCCTTGAGCTTCTCCATCACGATCATGGTGCCGCTCGACGACGGGGTCTTCGGCTTGCCGAGGCTGACCGGGATCTCCTTGATCGTCTGCCCGTCCTTGGTGACCGTCATCTTCTTTGTCGCGTTGTCCACGGTCATGACCAGCGCGGAGCCGACTTCGGCGTCGATCGTCAGGTCGTTGCGGCCGTACCAGCCGTCGCCCATCGGCAGTCCGCCGGTCTGCGCCTTGTAGAACAGCTTCGTGCCGGCCTGCCAGTACTCCTTGGGCCGGAACTGGACCTCGGTGGGGCTGACCCAGTACCAGACGCCCTCCTGGGCGGGCTCGGTCCGTACGCTCAGCCGGCGCTGCACGTCGTCGCGCTGCTCCTGCGGGATGTCCCGGCTGAACCGCAGGATCAGCGGCATCGCGACCCCGACCACGTTGCCGTCGCCGAGGAAACTGGAGACCCGGACCTGGTTGGCCGGCTCGGCCATCGTGCGGAAGCTGTGGCTGACGGTGGTCGTCTTGTCGTCGTCCCCGGTCACCGTCACCGTCGCGGTGTACGCGGTGTCCCAGGCAAGTTGACTGGTCGGCAGGAACTGGCCGCCGTCGGCGGTGACCTCGCCCTCCACCGCGTTGCCGGCGGCGTCGGTCAACTCGACCGTCGTCTCGACCGCCCCGGTCGCCGTGAACGTGACCCCGGTCGAGGCCGGCACGTCGGTGGCGTCTGCGGCCGGCCCGGTGATCGTCGCCTGTGCCTTCGGACTGGGCTCGGCCTCGACGCCGCTGCCACCCTGCCAGGTGGGCGCGTCGCCGCCGCCAGTGCAGGCACCGGTCAGGGCGAGCGCGGCGGTCGCCACGAGGGCCACGAGCGCCTGCGGTACGGGTGGGCGCGCCCGTCCGGTGCCCGACGGTGCCTGATTGCGGCTGACTCGCACTCGCATGATCTCCTCACGGAAAGTTCGGTCCCCGGCTCCCATCGTCCATCAATGACGCGGCAGGGCAACTCCCGGGTTCGTGCCTGAACGGTTCAAACACTGACACGACCGACCGAAATTCCCGATTGTTCGGGGCATTTTCGATCGGTCACGTCAGATTAGTCCGTTGTTTGCGTTTGTTCAGATGTCATACCTCACTGCGACACCTCGCCCCGATGTCATCCGGACGTCACCGAGGGTGCCGGGGTCGGCGTGCCCCCACCTGAGGGCGCTGGCGAGCCGGACCGCTGCTTCGGCGCGAGATCAGCCGGCACCGGCAGCGCACTGCCCTTGACGAACTCCTCCCAGGTCAGGTTCCACGCCGTCCACCCGTTGCCGTCGGCCAGCTTGCGCTCGGTCCCCTTGACCGTGATCGGATCGCCGACCTTGGTCTGACTGAACAGCCACTCCGCGTTCGCCATCGACAGGTTGACGCAGCCGTGCGACACGTTACGTACCCCCTGGTCACCGACCGACCACGGCGCCGCGTGAATGAACTCGCCACCCCAGGTGATCCGCTGCGCGAACGAGATGTCCGTCCGGTAGCCCTCCTCCGGGCCCAGCTCCGCGAAGGTGTCGAAGACGGTCTGCGCCTGCTTGTCCATCACCACCATCGTGCCACTCGACGACGGCGTACTCGGCTTGCCGAGACTCACCGGCATCTGCTTGACCAGCTTGTCGTCCTTGAACATCGACAGCTGCTTGGTGGCGTTGTCCACCTCCATCGTCACCTTGTCGCCGATCGTGGCGGTGGCACCACGGTCCTGGTCGCCGTACCGGCCGTCACCCGTCGGATGCCCGGCGAGCGCGATCCGCGCGGTCAGGCTGGTGCCGGGCTGCCAGTAGTCCGGTGCCCGGTAGAACGCCTGACTGCCGTTGGCCACCCAGTACCAGGTGCCCGGCTGCGGCGGGTCCGTCGAGACGAACATCCGCTTCTGCACGTTGGCCCGCTCCTTCTCCGGAACGCCCGGGAAGAACTCCACCACCACGGGCATCGCCACCCCGTACGTACGCCCGTCGAACAGGTAGAGCCCGGTGCCGGTCTGCGACCCCGACTTGCCCATCGTGCTGAACGTGGTGGTCTTCGTCTCCTCGTCCCCGGAGGCGCTCGTCGCGACCACCGTCGCCGTGTACTTCTTGTTGTTCTTCAACGGCTTGTCCGGCACCCAGGAGGTACCGTCGTCGCGCATGCTGCCGCTGACCTCGCCGCCGCCGTCCTCGACGAGCGTCACCGAGGTCACCTCCCCGCCGCTGACCGAGGTGCCGATCTCCGTACTGATCGGCAGGTCCTTCGCGTCAGCCTCCGGCGAGATGGCGAACTCGAACGGCTCCGGCGGCGGAGTCGGACTCGCCGACGCCACCTGACCGCTGACGAACCGTGGTGCCTCCTTGTCCGCTCCGCACCCTGCCAGTGCGGCCGGTGCGATGACTGCCAGTGTCACCGCGACCGACCAACGCCTCCTGACCCTGTCCATCCCAGTCCCCGTTCCTTGTTCCGTCCCTGCCGACATCGTGCATCACCCGCTACGCCCTTCGTGCCTGATCCGGAAGGGTGCCAGATCCGTGCACGTGGGCAGGTCGGCCGGACAGTCGGCTCGTACCCGGCAACCGGTTGGAAGACGGGCGGGCCGCCGTGCTACGGTTGCCGACGTTGTCAGCGAGCGCCGCTAGCTCAACTGGCAGAGCAGCGGACTCTTAATCCGCGGGTTGTAGGTTCAAGTCCTACGCGGCGTACCAGACAACAAGGCCCCGACCGGCGGTTTCCGCCCGGTCGGGGCCTTTTGCCGTACGCCGTACGGCCGGCTGGGTGCTCGCCGGGCGCTCGGGAGCCGCTGGACCGTTGCGGACACGGTGTGATGCCAGCAGTCAGGCTCGAAGATCAAATGGCTGACCGCCTCGTGCTGATCAAGCGGATCAAGCCAGGCCAGGCGCCGTACTGGACGACGCCGGGCGGTGGCGTGGAGCCGACGGATGTCTCCCTGGAGGCTGCGCTTCGTCGGGAGTTGCAGGAAGAACTCGGTGCCGAGGTCGATCGGTTCGCTCAGGTGTTCCTGTTCACCGCTCCCGCTGGTGAGGGCGTTTCCGTCCAGCACTTCTTCGCTTGCCGGCTACTTCGGCTCAACGAGGACGCCCGCACGGGGCAGGAGTTCGCTGAGCCGTCGCGTGGTGGCTACCAGTTGGACCGGATGAGGATCGACGAGCTGCCTGCGGTAGATCTAAAGCCGGAAGGGCTGACCGAGTTCATCTCTTCCAACAAGGAGGCCCTGCGCTCGATGTAGGGCAGGCTGATTGCTTGATCCCAGGTGGCGACATCGTGAGGGCCCATCGTGGGTGTTCCGGGAGTTGCTGCATGTGCCGACACTGGGGGTGGATGCCGTCGACTTGGCTGCCTTGACTTGATGTGACGGCGCGGATGCGCTGTGCTGGCGAGTGGCCGTCGTTTGATCGGGGGTGCTCGTGGCCGTGCAGGTGGACCCTGAGTGGTGGAACTCGGGATTTTGGAACGGCCGTCCGATCAGCGAGTCTCTGCGGCGGCGCGATGTCACTGCTGTCTTCCGCTTCCTCCACGCGCGGGGCGTGTCATACGGCAGGATCGCAGCTCTGGTCGGTGTCTCGTCCAACCGCGCTGCGGAGATAGCCAAGGGCGTCCGGCAGGTCACGGCCTACGAGGTGTTGGAACGGATAGCCGACGGTCT
Organism: Solwaraspora sp. WMMA2056; assembly: GCF_030345095.1. NCBI lineage: Bacteria > Bacillati > Actinomycetota > Actinomycetes > Micromonosporales > Micromonosporaceae > Solwaraspora > Solwaraspora sp. WMMA2056. The sequence goes on along the minus strand of NZ_CP128360.1, from coordinate 6,245,693 downwards.
GAACATTCCGCGTCCGGCGATGGGGCTCGGCCGCGACGAGGACGCGGTTGTGCCTGTTGACCTTGGCCGTGTCGCTGTGGAGGGTGGAGCGGACCGGTCGCTGGCCGGTGTGGGTACCAGCGTGGAGGTCAGCGATCTGGTGAGACTTCGTCTGGGATTGGACGAGGCTCTGGCGGCGTCGAGCGTCGCTCCTCCACAACTAGAGTTGATCGAAGAGTCCGCCAGCGAGCACATGAGGGTCTACCCCTCGGCTTCGCCCCAGGTCATGCTGTCGTTTCTGGCTGCCGACTGCCGCGAGGTTCAGATGCTGTCGCAGCGGCGGCAGCCGGCGGCGGTCCAGTCCCGGCTGTCCGGGGTGGCGGCGTTGCTGGCGACGATGTGCGCTGATGCGTTGATGCGGCTCGGAGATGTGGCTGAGGCTCGGCGGTGGTACGGCACGGCAATCCACGCGGCGGACGACAGCGGGGAGCCTCGTTTCAGGGTGCTCGTGCGGGCCCAAGCGGCGATGCTGCCGTACTACTTCGGCGATCCCACCCAAACTGTGGCGTTGGCTGACGCGGCTTTGGCGGTCACATTGAGGTCCCCCCGCTTTCGTGGAGCGGTGGTTACCTGACGCCGGTCGGCGCCGGGATGGTTCCGTTCGAGTCTGGCTGATCGATTCGTGTCGACGCCCAGGCGGTCTCGTACTCGTCCGGGCTGAGGTAGCCGAGGTCACGCTGGATCCGACGAGGGTTGTACCACCCGTCGATGTAGGTGAAGATCGCGTTCTCGGCCTCGTCGCGGGTCCGCCACGACGTCCGGTACACCAACTCGGTCTTCAACGTCGAGAAGAAGTTCTCCATCAGAGCGTTGTCATAACTATCCCCAGTGGAACCCATCGACGGCAGAATCCCGTTGTCCGCCAACCGTTGCCCGAACCGGAACGACGTATAGTTCGACCCCTTGTCGCTGTGGTGGATCAACTCCTGATCCCGCACATCCCGCGACCAGATCCCGTACTCCAACGCGCCGAGGATCAGGTCGGTGTCGCACCGATCGGAGGTCTTCCACCCCACGATCCGGTTCGAGAACGCGTCCCGGACCGCCGCCAGCCAGAACACACCCTGACCGCACGGGATCCGGGTCGCGTCGGCAACCCACAACCGGTTCGGCGCCGACGCGGTGAAGTCCCGGTTGACCAGGTCCGGTGCCGGAGTGTGCCGCGGGTCCTGCTTCGTGGACCCGCCCCGCCAGCCACGTCGCAGGAACGCCCCCTGCCAACCCTGGCCGGCCATCAGCCGCTCCACCCGCTTACGGCCGACCCGGACACCGTCCCGCGCCAACCGCCGATGCACCCGGTCCGCGCCATAGGTGTGCCCCGACGCGACCCAGATCTCGTGGATGTTGGACAACAACGCCCGGTCGACCTCAGCCCGATCACACGGCCGGACCGTCTTGTCGCGCCAGCCGTAGTACGTCGACGCGGTGATGTTCAGGACCCGTAGCAGGAGCGCGACCGCGTAACGGCCACGATGTTCGTCAACGAACCTCATGACCGACGCCGGGTCGGGTCGAGCTCCTGGGCGAAATACACCGACGCGGCCTTCAAGATCTCGTTCGCCCTGCGCAACTCGGTGTTCTCCCGCCGCAACCGCCGGTTCTCCTCAACCATGTCCGTCGTCGGCCGATCACCGCGCTGACCCTGGTCGGCCTCGTCCTGACGGATCCAGTTGCGCAGCGCCTCGTGATGCACGCCGAGCTGGTCAGCCAGCCGACGGATCACCGGCTTCGGATCCGACTCCCGATACAACCGGACAGCACGAGCACGCAGCTCATCGGGGTACTTCTTCGGTGCTGGCACGAATGCCTCCTCCCATGGCCATCAGACCACGATCAGAAGCTCCGTGAAACCGGGGGGACCTCAAGAGCCGCCACTTCCAGGTACCTGGAAGTGGCGGCTGTTCGGTGTCCGGCTCCAGCTCTCGGCGGACGTCCCCGTTCACCGGGCCCGGAGGCTGATCAGCCGAGGGTGATCGGCACCCGGCTGGTCTCATCCGCCACCACCGTCACCCGCTGGGCTGCGACGACGTCCTCGCCCGGAACCCGTACGGTGAACTCGTACTCCCCCGGTGGCAGATCGGTCCAGGTGTACTCACCACGCGCGTCGGTCATCCGGGCGATGTCCTCGGCCAGTTCCGCAGGCATCGGCCAGTCGACCGTACGGACCTCCACCGGGATCACCGGGAGCGGCTCACCGGCCGGATCTCGTACCTCGATGATCGCCGTACCGCGGCCGGCGGCCGAACCCGGCGACGCCGAGGGCGCCTCCGGCTGTCGCGGGTCGGACACAGGGGTGTCCGGGCCGGTCGACGCCGACGGTCCGGGCGAACCCGATGATTCAGTGGCGCAGCCCGCCAGCAGCAAGCCGACGAACAGCACCGGCAGAAGCGCATGTCGTACCGGCTTCATGGCCAGTCCTCGTTTCACGGCCAGTCCTCGGATCACGTCAGTGTTCGATCACACAGAGTATCAAGATACCGGGGTGTGGTGCTGCCCGTCGCCGTCGTGCCGGTCCCCGTCCGGCGACCGGTCGTGCGGTCACCGGACAGGGCCGTCGGCTCCGTCCTACAGGTCACGCCAGTAGACGAAGTTGTTGAACACGGACTCGGTGATCCGCGGTCCGCTGTTGTGGTTGTTGTTCGGCGCGCCGCTGCCGTGGAGGCCGTGCGCGTGCACCGCCACCGCGCAGGGGCCACAGTCGGTCACGGAATATGTGTAGACAGGTCCGCCACTGTTACCGCCGACCGTGTCGTGAAGGTAGAACAACTCGGTGGACTGGGTCGCCCGGATCTGGTCGGAGCTGGCCCACTGGGTGCCGAAGGTCTTGTCCCCGCTGTAGCCCCGGTTGTAGGTCGACGTGCCATTCTGGCTGGCGGAGGTCCACATGAAACCGAAGGTTCCGGTGCTGTTGCCGACCGTGCAGTTGAGTTTCATCGCACCGTAGTCGTAGCCGTTGGTGAAGCTGTTCACCCACCCCCCGACCGAGTGCAGACTGGCCACGGTGCACGAGCCGTACGGCGTGGAACTGCCGTCGCGTCCCGGCCAGACCCTGAACTCGTTACGCGGGTACCACGCGGTGCCGTTACGGGGGTAGACGCAGTGCCCAGCGGTGATCAGCGTGTCGGCACCGATCATCCAGCCGGTGCAGTGCCCCCGGGTGACCCCACCGGAGGTACGGGTGATCTGGACCGTGGAGCTCGCCGGCCACCAGTTCGCCGGGGTCGTCTGGTACCGGCTGTCCGTACCGATGATGCTGCTGATGCCGATCTCGCCCGGCTCGGTCTTGCCTTCGACCTGACCGGCAGGCGCCCGGTCCGTCCCGTCGGCGCCGCGTCGCAGCGCCGGACCGGTGGCCCGGACCATCGTCTCGTCGATCCGCTCGGCGAGGACCGCCGGGTTGATGGTTACGCCCGTGTCGGAGACCGGGGTGACCGGGTCGACAGTGCCGGTGGGTGTGGCCGCAGCGGGTGTCGCCGCGGCGGCCAGCGTCAACGCCGCCGTCGCGACGAGGACGCCGAGCGTCCGGCGCGCCTTGTTCTCCATGGAACCTCCCGATGATGAGGTGGGCGTCCGGTGATCTCCACTCGAACGTATTCCCGTAGGTGAATCTTCATCGCCTTCTGCCCGCTGGCGAGACTTCTGTCCATGAACCAACAGTTATTCGACCATCATCGATAAGATCATCGGGCGGCAGCCATCGACGTTGCCTGGCCGAACCGGAGGCAGTTGAATCCACTGCCCGCCCGCCAGGTCGCCGCGTACGTCACCGAGGTGCTGCCGCTGTCATCGACCGGGAGCACGAAAATCCATTGCCGGGCGTACGGCGGCCGGCCTTAGCATGAGCGACTATGACTGACACCTCTGCGGGCTTCGCCGTGCCGTCGGCACCGTCGTTGAACGGGCTGGAAGACAAGTGGGCGCGTCGCTGGGAGCAGCAGGGCGTATACCGGTTCGACCGGTCCGCCGACCGGGCCGGGGTGTACTCCATCGACACTCCGCCGCCCACGGTGAGCGGGTCGCTGCACGTCGGTCACGTCTTCTCGTACACCCACACCGACGTCATCGCCCGCTATCAGCGGATGCGCGGCAAGGCGGTGTTCTACCCGATGGGCTGGGACGACAACGGCCTGCCCACCGAGCGTCGGGTGCAGAACTTCTTCGGGGTGCGCTGCGACCCCTCCCTGCCATACGACCCGGACTTCACCCCACCGGAGCGGCCAGGGAAGTCGGAGATCAGTGTGTCCCGGCGCAACTTCATCGAGTTGTGCGAACGGCTGACCGTCGCCGACGAGCAGGTGTTCGAGCAACTGTGGCGGCGGCTCGGGCTGTCGGTCGACTGGCAGCTGACCTATCAGACCATCGACGCCGACGCCCGGCGGGTGTCGCAGCGGGCATTCCTGCGCAACGTGGCGCGCGGTGAGGCGTACCTGTCCGAGGCGCCGACGCTGTGGGACGTCACGTACCGGACCGCCGTCGCGCAGGCGGAACTGGAGGACCGGGAGCGGCCCGGCGCGCAGCACCGGGTGGCATTCCACCGGCCGGACGGCAGCCCGGTCCACATCATGACCACCCGACCGGAGCTGCTGCCGGCATGCGTGGCGCTGGTGGCGCATCCGGACGACGAGCGGTACCGCGACCTGGTCGGCACCACCGTCCGTACCCCCTTGTTCGGGGTCGAGGTCCCGGTCACCGCGCACCGGCTCGCGGCGCCCGACAAGGGCACCGGCATCGCCATGATCTGCACGTTCGGCGACCTGACCGACGTGCTGTGGTGGCGCGAGCTGCAGCTGGCCACCCGGCCGGTCGTCGGCCGCGACGGCCGCGTCCTGGCCGACCCGCCGCCCGGCCTGGACGACCCGCAGGGACGTGCGACCTACGCCGAGCTGGTCGGGGCCACCATGCACACCGCCCGGGAACGGGTGGTGGAGCTGCTGCGCGCCTGCGGGGACCTGGTCGGCGAGCCGGAGAAGATCACCCATCCGGTCAAGTTCTACGAGCGCGGCGACAAGCCGCTGGAGATCGTCACAACCCGGCAGTGGTACCTGCGCAACGGGGGCCGCGACACCGACCTGCGGGAGGCGCTGTTGGCCCGGGGCCGGGAGCTGGCCTGGCAGCCGGAGTACATGCGGGCCCGCTACGACAGCTGGGTCGGCGGCCTGACCGGGGACTGGCTGGTCAGCCGGCAGCGGTTCTTCGGCGTGCCGATCCCGGTGTGGTACCCACTCGACGAGCAGGGCGAGCCGCTCCACGACCAGCCGATCCTGCCCGACGAGGCGACGCTGCCGGTGGACCCGAGCGTGGACGCCCCGCCGGGCTACCAGGCCGGGCAGCGGGGAACCCCGGGCGGCTTCGTCGGTGACCCGGACGTGATGGACACCTGGGCGACGTCCTCGCTGACCCCGCAGATCGCCGGCAAGTGGGGCACCGACGACGACCTGTTCCAGCGGGTGTTCCCGATGGATCTGCGCCCCCAGGCGCACGAGATCATCCGGACCTGGCTGTTCTCCAGCGTCGTCCGGTCGCATCTGGAGCATGACAGCCTGCCGTGGTCGCACGCCGCGATCTCCGGTTGGGTCCTGGATCCGGACCGCAAGAAGATGTCGAAATCCAAGGGCAACGTCGTCACTCCGCTGGCGCTGCTGGAGGAGTACGGATCCGACGCGGCCCGCTACTGGGCGGTCAACGGCCGGCCCGGCACCGACACCGCGTTCGACACCGGGCAGATGAAGGTCGGCCGCCGGCTCGCGATGAAGATCCTCAACGCCAGCCGGTTCGTGCTCGGCCTGGGTGCTCCGGTCGAGTCGGCCACGGTGACCGAGGCGTTGGACCGGGCGATGCTGGCGGACCTGGCCACCGTGGTCGACGACGCAACCGCCGCGCTGGAAAGCTACGACTACGCCCGCGCCCTGGAGCGGATCGAGCAGTTCTTCTGGCGGTTCTGCGACGACTACCTGGAGCTGGCCAAGAGCCGGGGGTACGGCGAACGCGGCTCCGCGCCGGCCGAGTCCGCCCGCGCCGCGCTGACCATCGCCCTGGCGACGCTGCTGCGGCTGTTCGCGCCGTTCCTGCCCTTCGTCGCCGAGGAGGTGTGGTCCTGGTGGCGCACCGGCACGGTGCACCGGGCCGCCTGGCCGACGGGTGACGAGCTGCGCACGGCGGTCGACGGCGCCGACGCCACCGCGCTGACCGTCGCCAGCCAGGTCATCGCCGCGATCCGCAAAGCCAAGTCGGAAGCGAAGCTGTCCATGCGGGCGGACGTCTCGAAGGTCCTGGTCCGTGCCGAGCCGGCGATGCTGGTCGCACTCGGCGGTGTCGCGGAAGATCTGCGGGCCGCCGGCCGGGTCGCGTCGCTCGACACGGAGAAAGGTGACCAGCCGGGCCTGAGCACCCTGGTGACGTTGTAGCAGCGTGTCCGCGTGCTGCACAACCGGTGCGGCGTCGAGGGTTACCGCGACCGTGACAGCCACCGTCGCACCCGCAAGCATTCGGGCTCTGCCGGAAGCGCCCGCCCGGGGCACGACGCAGCAGCAGCTGACACCGCAGCCGACCCGAGCATGATCACCTCGATCATCAGGACGTCATCGTGGTGCGACGCCGGGGCGTGACCATTGCGCGGTGGGGCGGCCGTCGAGACGCCACGGGTGCCCGGTGACCCGCGGCCAGCCTTCAGGCGAGTTTTCCCAGTTCTCCTGCCGGCCGTACACTGTGAGGTCCAGGGCGTGGTAGGTGGTCATCAACGCCTCCACACCCCGCCCGGTGGTCCAGTAGGTCTCGTAGACCTGGTCGCCGTCGCGCAGGTAGCACGCGATGAACCCGAAATTGCGACCGTCGGCCAGAGCCGCGTCAGAGTCTTTCGCCGAATACCAGGGGAACCTATAGCCCATGAACTCCGCGAACGGGGCACTTTCGTCGTAGGGCCCCTCGCAGAACACGGCGTAGGTGACGTCCCGAGCGTGCAGGTAGTCCAGCATCTGCATGTGACAGGTCGAGAAGGTACACCCCTCACACTGATGCTCGTACGGCTTGCCGTCGTGCCACATGTGGAAGTAGGCGATGAGCATCCGGCGACCCTCGAACACCTCCACCAGCGAGGTGTCCCCGCCAGGGCCCCGCACCGTCACCGCCGGCATCAAGGTCATCGGCAGCTGACGACGAGCAGCTGCGATCGCGTCTCCTTCGCGGGTATGGGCCTTCTCCCGGACCAGCAGTTCTTCGCGCTCGCGCAGCCAGGTCTCCCGGTCGACGACCGGAGGCGCGGCGGCGCTGGACGCGGGGGTTGCCGTCATGGCTGTCTCCTTCGTGGAGTGGGGATCGGTCACAGGTACAGACGACAGAGTCGGCGATCGTCATCGGTAACCGATGATGGATGGGTCCGCAGTCGTCAGTACGGTCGTGAGGACCACTCAGCTCCGGGGGAACCACATGTCCGACTCGTCTGACGAGCAGGCGATCTGGCTGCAGCGCGCCTTCGGCGAGCACCGGCGTGAGCTACACGTCCACTGCTACCGCCTCGCCGGGAACGTCACCGACGCGGAGGACCTTGTGCAGGAGACCTTCCTCCGTGCCTGGCGGGCTCGCGACCGCTTTGAGGGTCGGGCGTCAGCGCGCACCTGGCTCTACCGGATCGCCACGAACGTCTTCCTCGACAGCCGCAAGGCGGCCGGTCACCGGACAGTTCCGTACGGTGATCCGCTGGAGTGGTCCACCGAGCTCGGCCCCTATCCCGACGCCCTGCTCGCCGACGATCCGCAGACCGGACTCGCCGCCCGGGAGACCGTCGAGCTTGCCGTGATCGCAGCGCTCATGTACCTGCCGCCGCGGCAGCGGGCGGCCTTCGTGCTGCGCGACGTCCTAAGCTGGACGCCGCAGGAAATCGCCGCCGCGCTCGACACCGCCGTAGCGGCCGTCAACAGCCTCATCCAGCGGGCCCGCCACACCCTCCGGCGGCACGCTCCGTCGGACCCGGAGGACTGGCGCCGCCCACGGCTCACCAGTGAGGACGAGGAGGTCCTGCGCCGCTACGCCAACGCCAAGGACCCGGAGACGATCCGGGCACTGCTTGCCGAGGACGTACGGATCACGATGCCCCCCGAGCCGCCGGTCGTCGGGATCGACGCGGCTGCGGAGTTCCTCGGCCGACCGCTCGACTGGCGTACGTTCCCCACCTCCGCCAACGGGCGCCCGGCACTGATCAACTATCTCCGCCGGCCCGGTAGCCCGCGCTACGAGGCGTTGGTCGTCGACGTACTCCGGATCGAGAACGGGAAGATCGTAGAGAGCAACGCCTTCATCGGTGCCAGTCACGTCGCCGCATTCAGCATGCCCGCCACGCTCGAGCCCTAGTAGTACTTTGTTAGGTCGGTACCAGTTGGTGGCAGAGGGGGCAGAACCCGAGCCAGGTCGCGAGTAGGTACTGCAGTCCGCGTAGGACGGTGTACAGGCTCAGGTCCGCCCCGCCGCTTTTGGGCGGGCTGTCCGTAGTCGGGTGAGGAACAGTTGGGCGGCCGTGGCGAGAGTGACGTGGCGGTGCCAGCCGATCCAGGAGCGGCCCTCGAAGTGGTCAAGGCCGAGGGCGGTCTTGAGTTCGCGGTAGTCGTGCTCGACGCGCCAGCGGCTCTTGGCCAGGCGGACCAGGTCGGCGAGTGGTGTGTCGGTGGGCAGGTCGGACAGCCAGTAGTCGCTGGGTTCGTCGTGGCCGGGAGGCCATTGCACGAGCAGCCAGCATTCGGGCAGGACGCCGTCATCGCCGCACTGTGATCCGCGTCGGATCACCCGGCCGGCGGGACGCACCCGTACTGCGAGGAAGTGCCCGGACAGCTCGCCGGCGGGCCGGTCCGGGCTGCGGTCACGGGTGGGTTGCCGGGGACGCCAGCGCACCAGACGCGCGGCGTCGGCGCCGTGAGCGAGGGCCAGGTCTTTCAGGCTGCGGGCCGGCTGGGGGTAGCGCGGTCCGGGGTGCTTACCGACACCGGCGTAGGGCACCGGCACGGGGTGGGCGTCGCCGGGTTGCGCGGTCGTGGACGAGGTGGTCGCCACGATGTAGGCGATACCGCGTTCGGTCAGGCCCTGACGGAACTCGGCGACCTGGCCGTAGCCGGCGTCGGCGGTCAGCAGCGGCGGACGCAGCCCCCACTCGGCCAGCTCGTCGAGCATCTCCAGGGCCATCATCCACTTCGGCCGGTACCGCTCGGTGTCGGGGACCTTCGATGCCGCCCGGCGTCTGCGGATCTGATCGATCTGCTCGGCGGGCGGCAGCCGCACCCGTGCGTGTGGCTTCTTCGCCCCGGCCTGGTCGAGGGTGACCGGTTGCTGGCGCAGCCTGCGGGCGTGCGTGTTCTCGGGCTTGCCGTCCGGGCCTGGCACGCAGGTCTCGTCCCAGGACTCCGGCACGAACAGTCGCCAGTTCAGCACCGCCGACGCCGTGTCGGTCGCGGCGTGGACGCTCACGGCGATCTGGCAGTTGGCGACCTTGCCGAGGGTGCCGGAGTACTGCCGGGCCACACACGCCGAGGCCCTACCGTCCTTCGGGAATCCGGTGTCGTCGACCACCCACACCCGCGGTTCGACCAGGTCGACCGCGGCCGTGGCCGTCCGCCGCCGCACGCCGGCGACGTCCCAGGTGGACGAGGTCAGGAACTGCTGCAACTGCTGGTGGTCGACCCCGAGCCGCTGCGCCATGGGCTGCATCGACTTGCGCCGGCCGTCCAGCATCAGCCCACGCAGATACCGCAGACCGGTCGCCCGCTGGTCCGACCGTCGCATTCCCGAGAACACCCCGGCCGCGAAGTCCTCCAACTGCGCCCGTACCCGAACCAGATCCAGCTCATCCACGCACCGCAGCCAAACACCGCCGAGATGCCCGCACAAGCGACACGCCACAACGACCTAACAAAGTACTACTAGGGTGCCGTTGCGGGTCCGGACTGCTGGGGGATCGCCGTACCGGTGGTGGGGCCGCCCTGGTAGCCGGCGGCCTGCAGGGTGAACAGTTCGGCGTACCGGCCGCCGGCGGCGAGCAGCTCGTCGTGGCTGCCGGCCTCCACCAGGGCGCCGGCGTGCAGGACGAAGATCCGGTCGGCGTGCCGGACGTTGGCGAGCCGGTGGGTGATCAGGATCGTCGTCGCGGTGCCCTGTCGGTCCCGGATCGCCTGGAACAGCGCATCCTCGGCGCGGGGATCCAGGGCCGAGGAGGGCTCGTCCATGATCAGCAGCTCGGCGTCACGCAGGAACCCGCGGGCGGCGGTGATGCGCTGCCACTGCCCGCCGGAGAGATCCTGGCCCTTGGCGAAGGTCCGGTCGAGCAGCGTCTCGTACCCGTACGGCAGCTCGCGGATCATGTCGTGGGCGACCGCGCGCCGCGCCGCGGCCTCGATCCGTTGCTGGTCGGGCTCGGTCTCGGCGTCGCCGAGAGCGATGTTGGTCGCCGCGGTGAACGGCCACTTGTGGTACTCCTGGGTGACCACGGCGATGCGCCGACGCAGCTCGTCGAGGTCCCAGTGCCCGAGCGGTCGACCGTTCCATTCGACGGTGCCGCCGCTCGGGGTCCGCATCGCGGCGATCATCGCGGCCAGGGTCGACTTGCCGGAGCCGTTCTCCCCGACGAAGGCCACAGTTTGTCCCGCCTGGATGGTCAGTGTGACGTCGTCGACGGCAGGGGTGTCCCGGTCCGGGTACCACAGGCTCAGGCCGCGCACGGTCAGGTCCCGTAGCGGCTCGGGGACGGCCCCGGGCGGGCGCACCCCGACCTCGGCGCTGCCGTCGGGCAGGTACGCGACGGCCCGGGCCATGAATCCGGTGTAGTCGTTGAAGTGTTGGCCGTCGGTGTAGACCCCGTCGATGTGCAGAGTGACGGAGGTCAACGCCCGCTGGGCGGCCTGTACGGCGATCACGCAGGTGGCCGCCGCCGCCAACGGGATCTGTCCACCGACGAGCAGCAGCCCGAGCAGGACGTACACCACACCGGTGGCCAGTCCACTGGCCAGCGACCCGACGCTGGTCATGGTGGTGACCCGGCGGGCCAGCGCAAGCTGGATGTCGGTCTCCACGCCCATCACCCGGTCGTACTGGTCCAGCAGGAACCGCCGCAGGCCGTACGAGCGCAGCTCCGGTGCGGAGACCCGCTCGGCCATCAGCCGGTGCAGGATCCACAGACGGCGTCGGCGTACCGAGCCGGCGGTCCAGGTGTGGTAGCGCAGGTGTCCGGCCCGCAGCGACGCCCATGCGTTGGGCAGCGTCGCGACGAGCAGGGCGACCAGCAACAGCGGGTGGATCACGATGACGGCGACCGTCACCGCGAGCAGGCTGACCAGCCCGGCGAACAGGTTCATCGACGACTGCACCAGTGACGCGGTCGCGTCGGTGCCCCGGGTGGCGCGCTCCATGTCGTCGGCGAACGCGTCGGCGTCGAACGCGTCCAGCCGTACCGCCGTGGTGACCTCGAACAGGCCGCGCTCGACCTCGCGGTCCACCCGGGGGGTGAGGCCGTTCTGGGCGTAGCCGGTCGCGATGCCCAGACCGGCCCGGATCGCGGTGACCGCAGCCAGCGCCGTCAACGCGGGCAGGGCGGCGACCACCTTGTCGGCGGTCGGGCCGCCGGCGAACAGCTCGACGAGCACCCGCTGCGTGGCGAGCAGCCCGAACGAGGCCATCGTGCCGGCGCCGATCGTGGCGACCGCCACCACGCAGGTCCGCAGCCGGTCGGCCCGCCAGCTGATCCGCACGGCCTCGGCGACCAGGCGGGGCAGCTCGGCGAAGACCGCCATCAGTCCCGCCTCGGCCCGTGCCCGCACGCCGGTCTCCCACCACATCGCCCGAAGCTCCGGCAGCACCGACTCCGGTTGCCCGGCCTCCGGTTGCCCGGCCTCCGGTTGTTCTCCTGCCGGCTGGTTCCTCGGAGAACCCGCGTCGGCCGGCTCAGACTTGGTAGTCGGCGGTGTCAAGATGCTCCCTCGATCGAAGCAGCGCAAACACTCTAGGTGGTGATAATGTTACGGAAAGCGTGTGACGGTGTGACTGCCGGGTGGCTGGGGCACTCCCCAGTGCTCTGGCCGGTCAACGGTGCGGCTACGTCCCGTTGATCCGATGTCGACATCGTGCGTCTTCACTCTGCAGACGTGTCCACCGGCGTACGAATGGGTGTTCCTGGTCGAGGTGGCCGGCACGGCCGACCCGGTGTCGGTAACCGCGACCGCCCAGGCCCGGTTGGGCGAGGCGGGGGAGGAGCCGTCCCGATTGGAGGTGTTCGGCGCGGACACAGCGCTGCCGGCCTACCACCGGGCCGCGCTGGTCGGCGCGAGCCTGCTGTGGGCGGCGTCCGCGCCGGAACCGGAGCTGGTCCCGGTCTTCGACGGCGTCGACGACGCCGGTCGGCCGATCTTCGCTGACGACCGGCCGTCGTTGGACGCGGCCGAGCGCGAGTCGGTGGCCGGCTACCTGTACGGTTCCGACGCGGTGCTGCTGACCACGGCGACGATGGTCGACGTGGTCGACCCCGGGCATGGCGACGTCGTGCCGCTGACGTACCGCACCGACGGCCGGTTCGTCTGGCCCGACGCGGTGGCGTACCACGTCCGGCGGCACGGGATCGCGCCGTACCCGCCGTTGCTCGCCGCAGCCCGCACCACCGACTACCGTCCGCCCCGGACGGACCTGGCGTCGCGGATGCGGGCCGAGCAGGCGCTGTTCGCCGAGGCCCCGGCCTGATCGGACACCGGCGGTGCCTGCGTGGGCGCAGCTCAGGCCCGGCTGGAGATCTGCTGCACCGCCCAGCCGTTGCCATCCGGGTCGGTGAAGAAAAAGAAACCGACGTTGTCCAGCGGATCGGGGACCGGCCGCGGGTTCTCGCCGAGGACCTGGATGTCACTGACCGCCACGCCGCGTCCGCTGAGCTCGGCGTGCGCGGCCTTGATGTCGGCGACGACGAGCTGCAGCCCACGTAGCGAACCGGGCGGCATCTCCGGAACCGCGCCTTTGCCGATCACCACGGAGCAGCCCGAGCCGGGCGGGGTCAGCTGGATGACCCGTACCTCGTCGTTGATCTTCGTGTCGTGGTCGACGACGAAGCCGAGCTGCCCGGCGTAGAAGTCCTTGGCCCGGTCCAGGTCCGAAACCGGGACCACGACCACTTCCAGTGTCCAGTTCATACGTCATCTTACGATCGGTGGCGCAGCCGTGCTGCCCCGGACGACCAGGGTGGTGCCGATCTCCACCCGGCTCTGCGGCGGCGACCCGCCGGCCGCCATGGTGAGCACCATCCCGGTGGCGGTCGAGGCCATCTCGGCCAGCGGCTGCCGTACGGTGGTCAGCGGCGGGCAGCACCAGCGGGCGTTGTCGATGTCGTCGAAGCCGACCACGCTCAGGTCCTGCGGTATGCGCAGGCCGAGCTGCCAAGCGGCGGCGTAGACGCCGAGGGCCTGCAAATCGTTGCCGCAGATCACCGCCGTCGGGCGGTCGGGTCGGTCGAGCAGGTCACGGCCCAGCGCTGCGCCGTCCTCGTAGTAGAACCGGCCGCTGCGGACCAGGTCGTCGTCGAGCCGTACGCCGACGGCGTCCATCGCCGCCCGGCAGCCCTCCAACCGGGCGCGGGCCCCCAGCATCTCGATCGGCCCACTGATGACGGCGATCCGGCGGTGTCCGAGGTCGAGCAGGTGGCGGGTCGCGGTGATGCCGCCGTTCCAGTTGGTGGCTCCGACCGACGGAGTGGCGTGCACGGGCTCCCCGACCGGATCGAGGGCCACCAGTGGAATGGCGCTGGCGGCGAGTTGAGCGTGCTGCTCGGGGGTGAAGGCGGAGTAGACGGCGATCACGCCGACCGGCCGGCGGGCGAGCAACTGCTCGGCCCAGGACCGGCCCGGGTCGGTACGGCCCTGTACCTCGGTGAAGCCGACGGAGAGTTCGTGGGTCCGGGCGACCTGCTCGACCCCGCGCAGGATCTCGATCGCCAGGTGGCTCTCCAGCTGGTAGAACACCACTTCGACGCCGGCGGTCGGGGTGACCGAGCCGGGCCGCTGGTAGCCGTGCTCGCGGACCAGTGCCTCGATCCGGCGGCGGGTCTCCAGCGCCACCCCGGTTCGTCCGTTCAGAACCTTGGAGACCGTGGGTTTGGAGACTCCGGCGAGCTCGGCGATGGTCGCGACGGACAGTTCGCCGCGGCGGCGGCCCCGGCGCTGGCCCCCCGACGGTGTGCCGACCGTCGGCGGGTGTTCCGGGTGTGTCGGGGCGTGGTCCACGACCGTTCGCCAACCTTCCGCTTGATCTGGGGCTTCGCCCGGCTCATGCTACGAGGTGTCGAAGCGCTTCCATAGGGTTGTCTCGATGTCGATCTGAGGTTCGACCTTGTGTCTCGAACTGTTTCTATCGATACTAGTAACTGTTTCGAGCCGGAGTAAAGCGGGAGCCTGGGCAGCCCCGTACCGGATTCCCCTGCGTGCGTTCCGGAGGAAGCACATGAGACTCATGGCCAAGATGCTGGCCGTCACCGCCGCCGCCGTCACGGCTGCGGCGGCCGTCCTCACCTTCGCGGCACCCGCCTCGGCGGCCACCCTCACCGAAGTCACCAACTTCGGCACCAACCCCAGCAACCTGCGCATGTACCTGTACGTGCCGGACCGGGTAGCGACCCGCCCGGCGATCCTGGTCGCCATGCACTACTGCACCGGCACCGGGCCCGCCTACTACTCCGGCACCCAGTACGCCTCCCTGGCCGACCGGTACGGCTACATCGTCATCTACCCGTCGGTGACCCGCAGCAGCCAGTGCTTTGACGTCTACTCGCAGCAGGCACTGACCCGGGGCGGCGGCAGTGACCCGGTCGGCATCCGCTCCATGATCAGCTACGTGCAGCAGCGCTACAACGCCGACCCGGGCCGGATCTTCGCCACCGGGACGTCGTCCGGCGCGATGATGACCAACGTCATGCTCGGCGTCTACCCGGACGTCTTCGCCGCCGGCGCGTCCTTCGCCGGTGTGCCGTTCACCTGTTTCGCCACCACCGGCGGCTCCGAGTGGAACAGCCAGTGCGCCAACGGGCAGATCGTCCGTACCGCCCAGCAGTGGGGCGACGCCGTCCGCAACACCAACCCCAGCTACCGCGGCCCCTGGCCCCGCATGCAGATCTGGCACGGCACCAACGACGAAACACTGCGCTACCCGAACTTCGCCGAGCAGGTGAAGCAGTGGACCAACACGTACGGGCTCAGCCAGACGCCGACCTACACCGACAACCCGCAGGGCAACTACACCCGCACCCGCTACGGCGCCTCCGGCGGGATGGCCCCGGTCGAGGCGATCAGCATGCAGGGCGTCAGCCACAACATTCCGGTCGACGCCGCCCAGGTGATCCGCTTCTTCGGCCTCGACGGCACTGCTCCGCCCACGACCGCTCCGCCGACGACCGCTCCGCCGACGACGGCTCCGCCTACCACGCCGCCGCCGTCCGGGGCCTGCCGGGTCACCTACGGGGTGAACGCGTGGAACAACGGGCTGGTCGCCTCGGTGACCATCGCCAACACCGGCAGCAGCGCGATCAACGGCTGGAGCCTGGCGTTCACCCTGCCGGCCGGGCAGACCATCATCTCCGGCTGGAACGCGACGTACTCGCCGACCAGCGGCGCGGTCACCGCCCGCAACATGTCCTACAACGCCACCATCCCGCCGAACGGCTCGCAGAGCATCGGCTTCCAGGCCACCCACTCCGGCAACAGTGGTAGGCCCAGCTCGTTCACCCTCGACGGCACCCCCTGCGCCGTCGCCTGATGTGCGCCACGGTGGTGGGGGGGTCCGACCGGACGGACGCCCCACCACCCGTACGCGATGGAGGACAGCATGCTCAAGGTGGGAATTATCGGTGCGGGCGGCATAGCCGGTACGCACATCGCCGGTTACCAGGAGTTCGGGGAGGACTGCCGGATCACCGCCGTCTGCGACGTGACCCTGGCGAAGGCGCAGGAGC
This sequence comes from Solwaraspora sp. WMMA2056, assembly GCF_030345095.1. Lineage (NCBI taxonomy): Bacteria > Bacillati > Actinomycetota > Actinomycetes > Micromonosporales > Micromonosporaceae > Solwaraspora > Solwaraspora sp. WMMA2056. The sequence goes on along the minus strand of NZ_CP128360.1, from coordinate 6,229,705 downwards.
GCAGAACGACCTTCGATCTCACCGACGCCCGCGTCTACGACGATGCCGGGGCCCTGCTCACCGCCGAGGAGTTGGACCTGGTCAGCATCGCGACACCGCCGTCGACGCACGCCGACATCACCATCGCGGCCCTGCGCGCGGGTGTCAACGTCCTGGTGGAGAAGCCGATGGCTCCGTCGTTGCAGGAGTGCGACGCGATGCTCCGCGCCGCCACCGAATCGGGCAAGCTGCTGTCGGTCGTCGCACAGAACCGGTTCCGCGACGACATGGCCACCTTGAAGGCGGTGCTGGACTCTGGTCTCATCGGGCCTGTGTCACACGTGCAGGTCAACTCGTCGTGGTGGCGGGGGCGGCCGTACTACGACCTGTGGTGGCGGGGGACCTGGGCGTCCGAGGGCGGCGGCTGCACCCTCAACCACGCCATCCACCACATCGACCTGACCATGTGGATGCTCGGTCGGCCCTCGGCGGTCACCGCGATGCTGGTCAACTCGCAGCACGACAACGCCGAGGTCGAGGACCTGTCCGTCGCGATCCTGCAGTACGACCGGGCGCTGGCCCAGCTCACCAGCTCGGTGGTGCACCACGGCGAAGAACAGGAGATCGTCATTCAGGGCGCGTACGCTCGGGTTTCCCAGCCATGGCGGGCAGCGGCCGAGACCAGTGCACCGAACGGGTTCCCCACCCCGGGTGGCAACCCGGACCTGCTCGCCGACCTCAATGCTCTTGCGCAGGCGCGCCGCCCGTTGGCACATGTCGGGCACACCGGCCAGATCGGCGACGTCCTGCGTGCGGTCCGCGACGGGGTGGCACCTGCGGTGAGCGGCACCGACGGACGCAACGCGGTCGAGCTGGTCACCGCGATCTACGAATCGGGGATCGAACGCCGGCCGGTGGCCCTCCCGCTGTCCCCGGACGATCCCTACTATCAGCGCGGCACCCTGGTACGGCGCGCGCCGCGGTTCTTCGAGAAGACCGCTGCGGTGCGGAACCTGCCCGGTGCCATCACCGTCGGCGGCACGGCCGACCACGACAACTGAGGAGACGAACACGTGGCGAAGGTCAGTGGGGCGACGTACGCTCCGGATCCCGTACCGGCCCCGGTGGTGGCACCGGGGGAGTTCGTCTTCGCCGCGGTCGGCCTCAACCACGGGCACATCTACGGCATGAGTTCCGGTCTGCTCGGTGCCGGCGCCACCCTCAAATGGGTGTACGACCCCGACCCGGTTAAGGTCGACGCGTACCGTCAGCGGTTCCCGCAGGCGCGGGTGGCGCGTGACGAGGCGGAGATCCTTGACGACGACGCGGTCCACCTGGTGGCTGGTGCCGCCGTCACCTCGCAACGGTGCGCTCTCGGCCTGCGGGTCATCGCGGCCGGCAAGGACTACTTCACCGACAAGGCCCCGCTCACCACCCTGGAACAGCTGGCCGAGGCGCGCGAAGCGACCGCGCGCACCGGGCGCAAGTACGCGGTCTACTACTCGGAGCGGATCCACGTCGAGGCGGCGGTGCTGGCGGGTCAGCTCGTCCAGCGGGGTGCCATCGGTCGGGTGGTGCAGGTCATGGGCCTGGGGCCGCACCGCCTGTCCGCCGCCGGCCGCCCGGACTGGTTCTTCGTCAAGGAGAAGTACGGCGGCATTCTCTGCGACATCGGCAGCCACAACGTCGAACAGATGCTGTACTTCACCGGCTCGACCGACGCCGAGATCAGCCACTCCACCGTCGGCAACTTCAACCACCCCCAGTACCCGGAGCTCGACGACTTCGGCGAGCTCAGCCTGGTGCTGAACAGCACCGCGACCGGCTACTGCCGGGTGGACTGGTTCACGCCCGACGGGCTGCGTACCTGGGGTGACGGGCGCACCTTCATCCTCGGCACCGACGGCTACATCGAACTGCGCAAGTACATCAACGTGGCGACCGACGCCGGCCCCGGGCACGTCTTCCTCGTCGACGGCACGGGCGAGCACCATCTGGTCGCCGCCGGTCAGGTCGGCTATCCGTACTTCGGCCAGCTGATCCTCGACTGCCTGCACCGGACCGAGAACGCCATGACCCAGGCCCACGCGTTCAAAGCGGCGGAGCTCAGCGTCCGTGCCCAGCAGCAGGCCAGGGTGATCCGGCACGCCGTGGACCGCTGACTTCTTCGGCGCGGTGTATCGCTCTGGGAGCCCTTGACCGGTTCCCGAGCGATGCATCAAGGCGAGGAAGCCTCATAACAGATATTTCTCAATAATGAGTACATATAGGCTTCTGCGCGCTTATGGTCTTGAGTAGTGCGGGACCCCCCCAACGCCCGTCGAGGAACTTCTACTGACCTTCGGGACGCTGCGGGAGTAGCTGTGACCAGTGAGCGACGCCTACGTCGACGACTGAAACAAGCCCAAACCCCGGCCAAGGTGGGCTATCTCCTGCTGCTTGCCGCGACGACCGGTAGCTTGACGCCGGTGGTGCAGCCGGCCGCTGCGGCAGAGGTCCGGCAGTTGGAGGATGTGCGTCCCAGCGCGGAGTCATCGCTCGTCACACCTGGGCCGCATGGGCACCGTGCCGTCTGGTATCCCGCAGCGCCGCTGCGCGACGACCCGGCGATTGGCGATCGCGAACGCTGGCAGCCGGGCCTTGGGCCGCAGGGTTGGCAGCGCTCAGAAGACGAATGGCGTCGACACAAGCCGAGCCGTGGCCCTCAAGGACCGCAGGGCGCTCAGGGTGCGCAAGGGGCACAGGGCGCTCAAGGTGCGCAGGGTGCGCAGGGCGTTCAAGGGGCACAGGGCTTCCAGGGTGCGCAGGGTGCGCAGGGTACGCAGGGAGCACAGGGTGCGCAGGGTGTGCAGGGTGCTCAAGGGGCGCAGGGCTTCCAGGGCGCTCAAGGTGTGCAGGGTGCTCAAGGTGCGCAGGGAGCACAGGGTGCGCAGGGTGCGCAGGGTGTGCAGGGTGCTCAAGGGGCGCAGGGCTTCCAGGGCGCTCAAGGTGTGCAGGGTGCTCAAGGTGCGCAGGGTGCGCAGGGAGCGCAGGGTGCGCAGGGTGCTCAAGGGGCGCAGGGCTTCCAGGGCGCTCAAGGTGTGCAGGGTGCTCAAGGTGCGCAGGGAGCACAGGGTGCGCAGGGCGTGCAGGGAGCTCAAGGAGCTCAGGGTGCGCAGGGTGCGCAAGGTGCGCAGGGTGCGCAAGGTGCGCAGGGCGTGCAGGGCGTGCAGGGCGTGCAGGGTGCGCAGGGTGCGCAGGGTGCGCAGGGTGCGCAAGGTGCGCAGGGCGTGCAGGGCGTGCAGGGCGTGCAGGGTGCGCAGGGTGCGCAGGGTGCGCAGGGTGCGCAAGGTGCGCAGGGCGTGCAGGGCGTGCAGGGCGTGCAGGGTGCGCAGGGCTTCCAGGGTGCGCAAGGCGTGCAGGGTGCGCAGGGCGCTCAAGGTGCGCAGGGTGCGCAGGGTGCGCAGGGCTTCCAGGGCGCGCAGGGCGCTCAGGGTGCTCAGGGTGCTCAGGGCGCTCAGGGTGCTCAGGGTGCTCAGGGTGCTCAGGGTGCTCAGGGCGCTCAGGGTGCTCAGGGTGCTCAGGGCGTGCAGGGCGTGCAGGGTGCGCAGGGTGCGCAGGGAGCGCAGGGCTTCCAGGGCGTGCAGGGAGCTCAAGGTGCGCAAGGTGCGCAGGGTGCTCAAGGTGCGCAGGGCTTCCAGGGCGTGCAGGGCTTCCAGGGCGCTCAGGGTGCTCAGGGTGCGCAGGGAGCACAGGGCGTTCAAGGTGCGCAAGGTGCGCAGGGCGTTTGAGGGGCCTCGCGTTTTCCGGACAGTGGTTCGGCCGGTTCTTTCACGCCGCGATTTGAAGGTTCTCGAACTCTGCGTGGACTTCCCGGGGAGGTCGGTAGCCCACCGCTGAATGCAGACGCTGACGATTGTACCAGAATTCGATGTAGGCAGTAACGTCCCGGCGTGCCGCCTCACGAGTGGGATACTTCACACGCGACACGCGTTCGTTCTTCAGCGCACCGAAGAACGATTCCGCCATCGCATTGTCGAAACAAGTTCCGGTCCGGCCAGCAGATCGCCGCAACCTCAGATCCCGCAGCGTTCTGCCGTAGTCGTCCGACATGTAGTTGCTGCCCCGGTCCGAATGAAAGATGGCGTTCTTCCTGAGTTCGCGATTCCGGGCGGCGTTACGGATGGCGCGGGATATCAACGGCGTCTGGTAGTGGTCGTCCATCGCGTATCCGATGACTTCCTTCGTGCAGCAGTCGATGACGGTCGCCAGATACAGCCACCCCTCGCCGGTCGGGATGTACGTGATGTCGCCGACGAGCTTCTCGCCAGGCGCGTCGGCGGTGAACTCCCGGCCGACGAGGTCAGGCACCGTGCCGGACGACGACTGGGTGAGACCCCACCGCCTCGGGCGGGGCTGGCACGGCACGAGCCCGAGCTCGCGCATCAGCTGGCGGACGAGTTCCGGCCCGGCGGACACGCCCTGGCGCCGCAGTTGCGCGTGGACACGTCGATGCCCGTAGGTGCCGTCGGACGCGGCGAACACCTCCTCGATGGCCGATCGAAGGTGGGCGCGGCGGGTGGCGGTCGCGGAGTCGGGGCGGGTTCGCCATTCGTAGTATCCGGACCTGGACACGCCGAGTTGTTCGCACATGAAGTCGACGGGGTAGGCGTACTTCGCGGTGTCGAGTCGCATCGTCTCGATGAACTCGTACAAGCTCGTTACCGAGGGTCCTTCGCGAAGTACGCCGCGGCTTTTTTCAGGAAGCTGTTCTCCATTTCGAGTTCCCGGTTGCGACGTTCGAGTTCCTTCAGTCGAGCGCGCTCGTCGACGCCGATCGGTGGGCTGTCCTGGGCGCCGCTGTTTTCCCGCCGGTACTGGCGGACCCAGGAACGGAGCGTCTCCGGGTGAACGTCGATCTCCCGGGCAACCTGCGACACTGGCTTGTTCGACTGTAGAACGAGTTGCACTGCTTCTTCACGGAACTCTGGGGTGTATGAGCTTATGCGTGCCATCGCGCTTCTTCCCTCGACTTTCCTTACAGGGTAACCTTATTGGCTCCCTGTCCGGAATCCTCGGGGCACCTCAGTTCAAGGCGTGCAGGGTGCGCAGGGCGCGCAGGGAGCACAAGGTGCGCAGGGTGCGCAGGGCTTCCAGGGCGTGCAGGGTGCGCAGGGTGCGCAGGGAGCACAGGGTGCGCAGGGTGCGCAGGGTGCGCAGGGAGCACAGGGTGCGCAGGGTGCGCAAGGCGTGCAGGGTGCGCAGGGCTTCCAGGGCGTGCAGGGTGCGCAGGGTGCGCAGGGCGCTCAAGGCGTGCAGGGTGCGCAGGGAGCACAGGGTGCGCAGGGTGCGCAGGGCTTCCAGGGCGTGCAGGGTGCGCAGGGTGCGCAGGGCGCTCAAGGCGTGCAGGGTGCGCAGGGAGCACAGGGTGCGCAGGGTGCGCAGGGTGCGCAGGGAGCACAGGGTGCGCAGGGTGCGCAGGGCTTCCAGGGCGTGCAGGGAGCTCAAGGTGCGCAGGGTGCGCAGGGCGCTCAAGGAGCACAAGGCGTGCAGGGTGCGCAGGGCTTCCAGGGCGTGCAGGGAGCTCAGGGAGCTCAGGGAGCTCAGGGAGCTCAAGGAGCTCAGGGAGCTCAAGGAGCTCAGGGAGCACAGGGTGCGCAGGGAGCGCAGGGCTTCCAGGGCGTGCAGGGAGCTCAAGGAGCTCAAGGAGCTCAGGGTGCGCAGGGCGCGCAGGGAGCCCAGGGCTTCCAGGGCGTGCAGGGTGCGCAGGGTGCGCAGGGGTTCCAGGGTGCTGACGGTGCACAAGGGGCGCAGGGCGCTCAAGGCGCTCAAGGCGCTCAAGGCGTGCAAGGGGCTCAAGGGGCGCAAGGGGCTCAGGGCTTCCAGGGCGCGCAGGGTGCTCAAGGTGCGCAGGGTGCTCAAGGTTTCCAGGGCGTGCAAGGTCCCCAGGGGCCACAAGGCGCGCAAGGTGCAGGCTTCCCGGATCTCTACGTCAACTCGGCTTCCGCAGGGGGGTCCGGGCTGCTTGAGGTGCAGTGCGATGCGGGGGACGTTGCTACCGGTGGTGGTTACCAATCCCAGGGAAGCCCCGACACATCGCGGCCAATCCCCATCGCCGGTGAGCCGACTGGTTGGCAAGCCGAGTTTGGCGGAACTGGCGGCACAGTCTATGTCGTCTGTGCGGACATTGCGTGATCTGAAGGTCGACGAACGAGAGCGCTCGGTGTTGGACATGAGGTGCCCCGAGGATTCCGGACAGGGAGCCAATAAGGTTACCCTGTAAGGAAAGTCGAGGGAAGAAGCGCGATGGCACGCATAAGCTCATACACCCCAGAGTTCCGTGAAGAAGCAGTGCAACTCGTTCTACAGTCGAACAAGCCAGTGTCGCAGGTTGCCCGGGAGATCGACGTTCACCCGGAGACGCTCCGTTCCTGGGTCCGCCAGTACCGGCGGGAAAACAGCGGCGCCCAGGACAGCCCACCGATCGGCGTCGACGAGCGCGCTCGACTGAAGGAACTCGAACGTCGCAACCGGGAACTCGAAATGGAGAACAGCTTCCTGAAAAAAGCCGCGGCGTACTTCGCGAAGGACCCTCGGTAACGAGCTTGTACGAGTTCATCGAGACGATGCGACTCGACACCGCGAAGTACGCCTACCCCGTCGACTTCATGTGCGAACAACTCGGCGTGTCCAGGTCCGGATACTACGAATGGCGAACCCGCCCCGACTCCGCGACCGCCACCCGCCGCGCCCACCTTCGATCGGCCATCGAGGAGGTGTTCGCCGCGTCCGACGGCACCTACGGGCATCGACGTGTCCACGCGCAACTGCGGCGCCAGGGCGTGTCCGCCGGGCCGGAACTCGTCCGCCAGCTGATGCGCGAGCTCGGGCTCGTGCCGTGCCAGCCCCGCCCGAGGCGGTGGGGTCTCACCCAGTCGTCGTCCGGCACGGTGCCTGACCTCGTCGGCCGGGAGTTCACCGCCGACGCGCCTGGCGAGAAGCTCGTCGGCGACATCACGTACATCCCGACCGGCGAGGGGTGGCTGTATCTGGCGACCGTCATCGACTGCTGCACGAAGGAAGTCATCGGATACGCGATGGACGACCACTACCAGACGCCGTTGATATCCCGCGCCATCCGTAACGCCGCCCGGAATCGCGAACTCAGGAAGAACGCCATCTTTCATTCGGACCGGGGCAGCAACTACATGTCGGACGACTACGGCAGAACGCTGCGGGATCTGAGGTTGCGGCGATCTGCTGGCCGGACCGGAACTTGTTTCGACAATGCGATGGCGGAATCGTTCTTCGGTGCGCTGAAGAACGAACGCGTGTCGCGTGTGAAGTATCCCACTCGTGAGGCGGCACGCCGGGACGTTACTGCCTACATCGAATTCTGGTACAATCGTCAGCGTCTGCATTCAGCGGTGGGCTACCGACCTCCCCGGGAAGTCCACGCAGAGTTCGAGAACCTTCAAATCGCGGCGTGAAAGAACCGGCCGAACCACTGTCCGGAAAACGCGAGGCCCCTCAGACATCAATTATTAGGAGTGACGAGAAATGAAAATGCGAACGATGTTTGGATCGCTGGCGTGTGGTGCAGTGCTACTGGCCGGGGTTCCGGCATGCACCACCGACGGAGAAGCGCAGGGTCCGGAAACCAAGAATGCCGGAGCTGTGAGCGAAGACCTCGTCGCCTTGGTTCGGAAGGGTGTCGAGGAGGGCCAGTCGGGAGATATTGAGAAGGCTAAAGAAACCTTCGAGCAGGTACTGGCTGTCGATGAGAATAACGTGTTGGCCTGGTACAACCTCGGCTACATCGCGCAGTCGCGGGACCAGATCGCGCAGGCCATCGAACGCTATGATCAGGCATTAGAGGCTGATCCCTCCTATAAGCCTGCTCTGTTCAACAAGGCCATCGCACTCGAAAGCCGTGACAAGGAGGCGGCGATCGGTCTGTATCGCCAGATCGTCGACCTTGATGATGAGGCTTCGACCGCGTACCTGCGGCTGGGTCTCTTGCTGGTGAGCGAGGGTGATGAGGCCGAAGCCCGTACGGCGTTCGAGAAGGCGGTGCGGCTCGATAGAGCGCTGTTGGAAAGCGTTCCCGAAGAACATCGAGGCGACGTCGAAGATGTTCTGAGCCAGTGAGTGAGTGGTGAGATGAGGAAGCCAGCTGTTACAGTTTTCACAGGCAGTAATCGCACCAAGTTCTTGGATGAGTGCCATCAGTCGCTCCAAGCGCAGACGTTCGATGATTGGGAGTGGGTCATCGTTCTGAATCAAGGGAACCGCTGGCGGCCCGAGGTGCCGGATCAGCGAATTCGCCTGGTGGTGCAGGATGAGGTGTCGGGCGTTGGTGCGGTCAAGAAGCGGGCCTGTGCGGAGGCGTCGGGCGACATACTCGTCGAGTTGGACCACGACGATCTTCTTGCTAGCGACTGCCTCGAAAAGGTGGTTGATGCCTTCGACGAGAATCCGGAGGTCGGCCTGGTCTACAGCGACACCGCCCAGATTGCTGAGGACGGTAGTCGCGACGACAGTCGTTTTTCGGCTGATCATGGTTGGCGATATCGGGACGTCAGGGTTGATGGCCGCGAAGTGTTGGCCTGTATGGCACTGCCGCCGACGCCGCACAACGTGAGCTACATCTGGTACGCGCCGAATCATGTACGTGCGTTTCGCCGGGACATCTACGAAAAGTCCGGCGGGTACGACGAGGTACTTGACGTCGCCGACGATGCCGACCTCATGTGTCGCATGTATCAGCTAGCGGATTTTCATCACATCCCAGAGTGTCTCTACCTGCAACGGATGCATGCAGGAAATACGCAGCGTGTGCCGGAGATGAACGCCAAGATTCAGCAGCGTACTGTGGAGGTCTATGACCGGAATGTGCAGCTGAACGCGTTGGCGTGGGCCAAGCGGCAGGGTCTGCTTGCGCTCGACCTGGGTGCGGCACACAACAAGGTCGAAGGTTACCAAGGTGTCGATGTTCATGCCGGACCTGAGGTTGACATGGTATGTGACATCACCAAGGGCCTGGATCTGCCGGACAGCAGCGTTGGAGTGATCCGGGCGAGTGACTTTCTGGAGCACATCCCGGACAAGATCGCGTTGTTCAACGAGCTGTACCGCTTGTTGGCGCCTGGCGGGATGCTGTTGTCGTTGACGCCGAGCAGCGACGGCAGGGGCGCGTTCCAGGACCCGACGCATGTTGCCTTCTACAACGAGAACTCGTTCTGGTATTTCACGGACCAGCAGTACGCCAAGTACGTACCGGAGATTACCTGCCGTTTCCAGGTGTCCAGGTTGGTTACCTACTTCCCGACGGACTGGCACCGCGCGCACCACATTCCGTACGTGGCGGCCAACCTGATCGCGATCAAGGACGAGGTGCGAAACGGGGGGCTGTTGGCGGTCTGACGTGGCGGTTGCCGGAGAAGCCGGCCTGCCAAGGCGGCCGCGCGAACCCTGGAACAAGAGACACAAGCTATCGCGGGAGGAATTGACTCGGTTGGCCTGTCCACGACACATGCAGCGCTTCGCGGGCGCGGGTGCAGGCGACGAACAGTACGCATGGTGGCCAGCCGTACCCCGCCGATGTCCGCTGACGGCTGGTCCTTGACCAGCACCGTCGGGATGCCGGCCTCGGCCAACGCCGCCTGCACCGGGTCCAGCCTGGCCTTGAACCGGGTGCAGCCGGCGACCTCTGCCGGCCGTACGCCCCGGTCGAGCCACTCGCGGGCCCGCTGCACCAGCGCCGCCGCCTCGGCCGGCTCGTCCGGAAACCCGGCTACCGTCGGCCGCCGACCTCGCAGCAGCGACCGGTAGCCGGTCAGGTTGTCGCGGCCGTCCCCGTCGAGCAGCCCGGTCGACCAGGTGAGGATCTCCGCCGTACTGCGGTAGTTGATTCGCAGCCGGAAGCTGCGCCCGGCGGTACGGATCCCGAGCGCGGCCAGCGACACTTTCGCGTCGTTGATCCGCTGATGCGGATCGCCGGTGAGGAAGGTGTCGTCCGGACCGGCCGGAACCGCTGCCCGCAGCACCCGCCACTGCGCCGGGTGCAGATCCTGCGCCTCGTCAACCACCACGTGGTCGAACCGCAGAGACGCGTCCTCGGCGGCGCCGGTGTCGCCATCGGCGAGCAGCCGCGCCGCGTCGGCGCACAACTGCAGGTGGGTGGTGGCACCAGCGGCGGCCAACTCGGCGCGCAGCGCCTCCACAGCCTGGCGGTCAGCTCAACTGTTCACCCTCGTCGGCGTCGTCCTCGGCCGGCGGTTGCGCCTGCTGGTAGAACCAGTCGAGCTGCTCGATCAGCAGCTCACGGGCCGCCGGGTCGGCGAGTACCGACAGCCGCAAACCCGGCCGTAGCCCGATCCGGGCCGCCGCGATGGACACCCCGGGATCTTGTTGAGCCGCTGCCGGAACTCCTCACGCAGCGCCATGTCGTCGAACGGCATCCGGTTCTTGAGATGCTGGAAGACGATCTCGAACTTGCCACTCGGGTAGATCGTCGCCGGCCAGATGCTGCCGAGCCGATGGTCCTTGCCGCGTGCGATGAGAAAGCACGACGTTTCGTCGCCGGTGCCGTAGAGCAGGCGGCCGCCGAGCGCGGTCCAGCCGTCGCGAACAGCCTGCACGGCGGCGACCACCGGCGGGTCCTGCAGCTGGGCCAGCTGAGTGTTGAAGCGTTCGGCGTGCGCCGCGCTGGATCGCGGTGACCGGGGGCGCGGCAGATCATCGGTGCTGAGCCCGGCGAGCTGGGCCAGCTCGTCCAGCGGGATCCGCTGCTCCGGGGCGGCGCGCCCACTGCCATCGAACTCGACCCCTTCGGCCCGCAACAGGTCGAGCGGGTCGTCGGTACGGGCCGGATCGGGCCAGCGGAAGCCCGGTGAGACGGTGCCGCCGGTCTGCAGCACCCGGTGTGCGTTCGGCACCGGATGGTTCGCCAGCCGCGTCCCGACCGGCACCGGGTGGCTGCCGATCAGCGCGGCCACGTCGCCGTACGTGGTCCACGAACCGGCGGGCAGCTCGGCCAGCGCCCGGTTCATCACGTCCCACGGCACGTCGGAGTCGTTGTCGCGGGAGGCCTCGACTGGACCCGGCCAGAGCGAGATGATCTGCTCGGCGAGCGCCTCGCTGCGGGCCTGGATTTCCGGCCGCCCCCACCGCTCCTGCTGGGCGATGTCCCGGTTGAGCACGATCGGGCTCTTCGCCAACGCGGCCTTCTTGGCGTCGAACGGTTTGTTGCCCAGCTCGGAGTTGTATCCGGTGAGGGTCAGGTTGCCGATCGTGTGCACCAGCGACTCGTGCACGTCGGTGAAGTTCTCGTCGGGCCCGAGGTCGTCGTTGAGCATCTGCCGCCACTGCGCGGTCGGCGTCTGCGGCAGCACATGCTCGATGGTGAGCGTGTCGGCTGCCACCGGCTCCTTGCTGCGGTGCGCCTCCTCCAACCACTGAAGTACGAGGTTGCGCTGATGCGCGCGTCCGTTGAGATAGAAGGGGATGGTCCTGGTCGACGAGCGGATCTGCGCGTCGGTTGCGTAGTGCTTACGGCCAGTCGACAAGTACGCCCGGACCGCTTCGTCGACCGGGAGCTTCGCGTCCATCTCGGTGACGATCGACATCAGGATCCGGTTGACGTTGGCGGTCGCCCGACCGATCACCAGGCGGCGGACGAAGAAGCTCTCCACGTACCGCATGGCCGCGATGACCTGCGCGGCGGTGGCGGTGCCCTGCGCACGGCGGTCCAGCAGGTGCAGCAGCAGCGGGTAGACGGTGGTGGCGCCCCAGGCATGCAGCCGGGTCAGCCGCCGCCGGACCTCGGGGTCTGGCTCGCTCTCCGGGTGCAGGATGATCTTCAGCAGCGCGCCGAGGTGGCTGAACCGGCGTACCTCCGCTTCGATCTCCGCTTCGCCGCGCATCGCGTTGAGCCGCAGCTGGTGCGCGGCGTAGATGTCGGTCTGCTTGGCACGGCCGTTGCGCTGCACCAGGTCGAGCCAGAAGAGCAGCTCGAGGTCCTCCCGGTTGAGGGTATCCTGCAGCGGGAACCACAGCGACTTGTAGACGGTCTCGCCCCGGGTCGGCAGCCGCATGAAAAGGTAGTTGCGCAGCAGGTCGGCCTGGGTCAACTGCAGGCCGGTATTGTTCAGCGACTCGAAGATCCGGTAGACGTTGTCGCCGGCCTGCGCGGTGACCGCCACCAGCGCCAACCCGGTGATGACGGCGTTCTCGATCCGCGCGATGTCGAACGGGTCCTCGACGTCGTCGTATTCCATCAGCCGGCTGGCGAAGAAGCGGTACGCCGAACCGACGTGGTCGCTGCCGCCGACCTGCGGAGTCGACTCCACGCAGGCCAGGTACGCGTCCCGGTCAGCCTGGGTGGGCACGAGTTTGAGCCGGTGCGGATCGGACTCGAACTGGTTGATCAGGTACAGCTGTTCGATCCGCCCCCGGTGCTTCGGATCCTCGGTCTTCGCCCGGTGGTCCCGGATCGCGCAGAGCAGGATCGACAGGGTGGTGAGGCGCTGCTGCCCATCGACGACCAGGAACTCCTGCACCCCGACCGGGCCGATCTCCGGGCTGGGTGCCAGCACCACCGAGCCGATGAAGTGAGTGGCGGCGGGGTCCGCGCGGCGGTCGTCGGCGAGCTTCTTGATGTCCTCCCAGAGCCGCTTGCACTGATGCTCGGACCATGAGTACGTCCGCTGGTACAACGGCACCCGGTACTGCTTGGTGCCTTCGAGCAACTTCTGCAGCGTCGTCTCCTGCGCCGCGACCATCGGCGACTCCCGTCTAGTGTGCACACTCCTCGAACCCGGGCAATGCAACCAGAGTGCGCGTCAATGGACAACGGCCAGGCGTACGAGTTGCCGGGTGTTCGTTCGGGCCGCCGGAGGCGGTTATCGGACACCTCGGAGGGCGACTGACTGTGTCCTTGGCAATTCGAAGCGGGCAACTTGCTGCGCCTGGCTGGCGGCGCTGCGCCGAGCGGGTAGCCTGCTGCCGTGGCCGTCCGACATCCCCCGTACCTGCTCAGGCTCAAGGTGAGCAACTTTCGCAGCCTTCGGGCGGTGGAGGTGCGGCTCGCCGCGCTCAACGTACTCGTCGGACCCAACGGCGCCGGTAAGTCCAACCTCCTCGACGTGATCGCCTTCCTCGGCGACGCCACCCGGGAGGACCTCGGGCCCGCGCTGGAGCGACGCGGTGGATTCGACCGGGTGCTGTTCCGGGGCGGTGGCGACCAGCGGCCCAGCATCACCATCGAGGTGGAGGCCGCTGTCACCAGGAACAGCAATTTGCGGGCCACCGACAACTACCAGCTCGGTGTGTCCCGGGGAAAGCTACGCGGCCAGACGGAGCGCTACTTCCTGCAGCGCTCTGAGGCATTCGCGTTCAAGCGGACCGCCGGCCCGGGCCGGCGTATCGCGGTCTCCGGCAACCAGGTCACCTTCCATGGCCCCGAGGGTGGGGAGCGGAAAGCCAGTCTGCGCGAGGGTTCGCTGGGATTGTCGACGTTGCCCAAACTCAGTGCCGAGGAGGGCGGCGAGCAGGTCGAAGCGCTCGCTGACATGTTCGCCAGTTTCCGGGTGTTCGACATCGACGTGGCTGCGGCCCGCCTGCCATCGACGGAGCAGCGCAGCCGGCAGCTGGCCAACGACGCCAGCAACCTGGCGTCGTTCCTCGCTTACCTGGCCGATGAGCACAGCGACCAGTTCGCCGCGCTGCAGCGCGACGCGCGAGCCTTCATCCCGGGCCTGGAGGCACTGCAGTTCCGGCCGATCGGTGGTGCTGGTGAGGGGACCGTACTCACCCTGGTGGAGCGTGGGCTGCCGGGTGCGACGACCTTGCAGGAGGCGTCGTACGGTTCGATCCGGGCTCTTGCGCTGCTCGCTCTGCTCTACGACCCGGCGCCGCCGCGTCTCACTTGTATCGAGGAGATCGACCACGGTCTGCATTCCCACATCCTCGACCGGTTGGTCGAGTTGCTGCGCGAGGCGTCCGAGCGCACCCAGTTCCTGATAGCTACCCATTCGCCGCCGCTGGTCAACCGGCTGACCCCCGACGAGCTGATCGTCTGTGAACGTGGCGAGGACGCCGCGTCGCGTATTCCCGCGATCGACCCGGACACGGTGCGGGCCATGAAGCGTGAGTTGCACGGCGAAGGAGTTCGGCGTCAGTCAGTTTCCCGGGGATGCCCGGTGCCGGCGTAGGTTAACCAAGCGGTACGTCGGTCATCGTCCACGAGGTACCAGATCCGGCCGCCGCCGGTGACCTCGTACTGCCACCGCTCGTAGACCTGTCCCTTCCAACTGCCTGTGGCCAGGGAGCCCTTCAGCCGGTGATGCCGTTCGGTCGACTGCCGGGCACGCGGCTGCGCCCGGATGGTGTCGTAGGCCCGCCGAAGGTTCGCCGCAGCTTGCCGGGCGAGCGTCTCCCAGCCGTCGGCGGCCGAGGAGGTGGCGAAGCGCAACTCGTACTCGGTCCCGACAGCTGGAGGTGCTGCCCGGTCGCCTCGCTTGGGACTCATTGTCGCTCTTCGGGCGGGTCGACCATACCCAGGTCGCCGTCCGGTTCTCGGTTGATGATCTCCAGCAGGGCCGGGTCGCTGTAGATCTCCGCCGTGTGCCGCCACTGCCCGAGCAGGGTGGCGATCGGGGACAGATTCTCCAGCGAGGCCGCGCCTTGGGCCACGGTGATCAGTTCCGAGAGCAGTTCGTCGACGTCGCCCTCCGGGAGGAACGTCACCCAGGGCAGCGCCTCCTGAAGGACCCGCCGGACAGCCTCGACCGACCCGGAACGAACCAGGCCCGCCAGCAGACGGGCGGTGAAGTCGACGACGATTGCCTCTCGTTCGACCTGGTCGGCGCGGACAAGGGCCAAGTCGTCCGCGTCGCGACGACGCAGCCGCAACGTACGAACCTCGTTCAGCCGTTCCGCGGCGGCGCCAGGCCGATGCAGGAATTCGCTGAACGGCACTTCCTCATGTACCGCCACCATGACATCCACACTACCGTGGAAGTCGGAGGCGTGGAAGAAAGAGCACCGCGAGCGTGCCGAGCGTCAGCGCCACGGTCGCTGCCACGGCGGCCAGCGCCAACGCCATGGCTGGCTGGTCGCGCAGGACCGGGTAGTCGAGCATTGACATGAACGCCTCGTCATAGCCGAGCTGCGTCGTGGCCAGCAACGCAGCCACGGCTGCCAGCAGCACCACCGCCCGGCGGCGTACGGCAACCGGCAGCGCCAGTACCGCGACGAGACTGAACAGCGCCACCACGGCCAGAGCGCCAAACCCGATGCGCGCCACTGGAATGGTGCTGATCGCCACGGTGTTGCCGAAACGATCCGCCACCAGCGGCGCGCCAGCGGCGCTGAGCGATGCACACAGCCCCATCGCGGCCGCTGCGGCCCAGAACCGTCCCGGAAGCGGTCGCTGCTCGCAGCCATCACGGGCGGCAAGCAGCAGTGACCCGCACAGCGGGACGGCGACGACCACGGCGAGCAGGAGGTGCCAACCGGGTGCTGCATGGTCGCGTACCCCGGTGGCCAGCACCGCCAGCTCGGCCAGTACGGCGGCGCCCGCCCCGATCGCGGCGGCCGTACGCCAGCCGGCGACCAGTGCCGCGACCAGCAGCGCCCAGCCGGCCAGCCGGGCGGTGCCGATGGGGCCGATGATGGTGGTCGGGGCCTGCTCGGCGAAGCGCCACGACCAGGCGGCGGCCTCGACGACGGGACGGGCCTGGCGGGCCAGGACTAGCACAGCGGCCAGGGTGCCGGCCGCCGCCATCGCCGGGCCCCAGGCACCCGCGTTGGTCGTGGCACGAGCGGCGGCCGCCCGCCGCACCATCGCAGCCTGGACCACGTCGACCACCTTCTTTCCGCTGGGCGTGCGGCCGGGCCGCCTCACCCGGCGGCGGCTTCGATGCTGGTGAGCCGGGTCGGCAGGTGGATGGTCCAGCGCGGTTCGTTGCTCACCAGTGGCCTCCGTCGCCGCCGGTCTGGCGCTGGTGCTCCGAGCGGTAGACGCTGGCGGGCGGGTCGTTGAACCGGCAGCCGATGTGCCGTTGCCGCCACTGCCGCAGTCCTTCGCGGCACCGGTCGGCTTCGGCCCGGTCGACGGCGGCCTGGCGGGTGAGTCGGTCCAGCTCGTCGGCGACCTGCCGCAGGTACGCGTACACCGCCGCCGGGTCCAGCCCACGCCACCGGGTGTCGAACTGCATCGCCCTGACCTGCCACGGCTCCACGAGTGGGCCCTGCCGAGGCACCACCCGCCCTCGCCTGCTCCGCTGCTCCACGACTTCCTCCCCGAACGTCGAGTGCTACTCGGATGATGAGTTTACATGCCCGGAGCATCTGAAGAGTGCATCTGATCAGAGAACATATGTTCAGTTCGCATGCTCTTACCGTGGCGGTATGGGAGAGCTTCGTCTGATGGCGAGCCAGGAGGTGCAGGAGATGCTCGGCGTCTCGCGTACCCGCGCCTACCAGATCACCAACTCGAAGTCGTTCCCGGACCCGGTGGTGGTGCTGTCAGTGGGCCGGATCTGGCGCACCGAGGACGTCGAGCGGTGGATCAAGCAGCACCGACCAGAGTTGCATGACACCGAGTGATCGGTCAGGTCAGCGGCTCAACCGAGCTGTACGCCGCTGACCGTGCCCGCGTCGCTAGGTAGACCCGCGCAGGTATGCCCTGCGGGCACCCGTTCTTCGAGCAGAGTCACCTGCTGTTAGCACCGGCTGAGTCGTTACCACTACCTGCGCCGATGTTTGGCAAGATGAAGCACTGCAACCAAGCGGGGAGGCCTGGCGTGTGGCTTGCCGGGCCAGCCCACCCGCAACCCGTCCGGCGTGGCAGCCGGGCCGCTAGGTAAGGCAGGCTCACCGACATGGCGCGAAGCACGGACGAACTTTTGCGGCTGCTCGCCGATCTGGAGAGCGACCAGGTCGAGCGTAAGGAGTCGCTGAGGACGGCCGAAACCAAGGACCGGGCCTGCCAGGCCATCTGTGCGTTCGCCAACGATCTGCCCGACCACCGTGGTTCCGGTGTGCTTTTCATCGGCGCGACCGATGCCGGCCGGCCCGCCGGGTTGAGCGTCACCGACCGGCTGCTGCAGGAGCTCGCAGACCTGCGGGGACAGGGCCGAATCCTGCCACCACCGATCATGAGCGTTCGGAGGCTGGAGGTCGACGGTCAGGCGGTGGCCGTGGTCGAGGTGGAACCTAGCCCCAGCCCGCCGGTGCGGTTCAATGGCCAGGTGTGGATCAGGGTGGGACCGCGTCGGGCGATCGCCACCGCGGACGAGGAGCGCCGGCTTGCCGAGCGTAAGCGCGCTGCCGACCTGCCATTCGATAGTCGCCCCGCAGTCGGTGCCGCCCTGGATGACCTTGATCTGACGCTATTCGAGCGCGAATACCTGCCAAGCGTCCTGCCGCAGGACGTGCTTGCGGCCAATGGCCGGACCATCGAGCAGCGGCTGGCGTCACTGCGGCTGGCGACTGTAGAGGGCGTGCCAACCAACGCCGGTCTGCTGATCCTTGGCGTGGAGCCGACCCGTCTTTTACCGGGGGCGTACATCCAGTTCCTCCGAGTGCAGGGCGGCGACCTGAGCGCTCCGATCAGCAGCGAACGCCGGCTCAGCGGCGCACTGCCGGACCTGCTGCGCGAACTCGACGAGCTGATCAAGTTGAACATTCATATATCTGTGCAGATCGGCGAGACCCTGCGCGATGCCCGCCGGGCGGACTACCCCTTGGCGGCGTTGCAGCAGCTCACCCGAAATGCGGTGCTGCACCGCAACTACGAGGGCACCAATTCGCCGGTGCGGATCACCTGGTACGACGACCGGGTCGAGGTCTACTCGCCGGGCGGCCCCTATGGCGCTGTCACCGTGGAGAACTTCGGCCGGCCGGGCGTCACTGACTACCGTAATCCCATCCTCGCCGAAGCGGCGGCCGGCCTCGGGTACGTACAGAAGTTCGGAGCGGGCCTGGAGATCGCCCGGCGCACACTGTCGGACAACGGAAACCCCCGACCTGAGTTCACCCCGGACCCCTCGTACGTTGGCGTCATCATCAGGGAGGCGCGATGACCGCACCGGTGATTGCCTTTTTCAACAACAAGGGTGGCGTCGGTAAGACGTCGCTGGTCTACCACCTGGCGTGGATGATGGCGGGAAAGGGCTTGCGGGTGGTCGCCGCCGACTTGGACCCGCAGGCGAACCTGACGGCCAACTTCCTGGACGAGGAACAGTTGGTCGAGCTGTGGCCCGCCGGCAAGGCACTCACCGAACGCGGCCATACCGTGTACGGCAGCCTTTCTCCGCTGATTCGTGGCCTGGGTGACATCGCTGATCCGTCCCTCGTAGCCGTCGATGACCGGCTGCACCTGCTCCCCGGCGATCTGACCTTGTCCAAGTTCGAGGACGAGCTGTCCAACCAGTGGCCGGACTGCCTGGACGGCAAGGAGCGGGCCTTTCGGGTCATCTCCGCCTTCTGGCGGCTGCTCGATCGGGCCAGCCGACGGACCGAAGCCGATGTGGTGCTCGTCGACGTCGGCCCCAACCTTGGTGCGATCAACCGAGCTGCGTTGATCTCGGCCGATCATGTCGTGATCCCGTTGGCACCCGACCTGTTCAGCGTGCAGGGCCTGCAGAACCTCGGCCCGGCACTGCGGAACTGGCGCGCCGAATGGCGGGCACGTCTCCCGCGCAACCCGGATGCCGAACTGAAGTTGCCAGCTGGTCAGATGACCCCGGCCGGCTACGTAGTGCTGGGCCACGGCGTACGGCTCGGCCAGCCGGTTCAGGCTTATCAGCGGTGGATGGCCCGGATCCCAGAGGTGTACCGGACATCCGTTCTCGACATAAGCGAACCTGCCCCCTCGGTGGACGGGGATCCGTACTGTCTTGCCCAGCTCAAGCACTATCGCAGTCTGATGCCGTTGTCGTACGAGGCTCACAAACCGGTTTTCGCGCTTAAACCAGCCGATGGCGCATTCGGTGGGCATCAAGCGGCAGTCAGAGCCGCGGCTAACGATTTCGCGGCGCTGGCCGAACGCATCCTCACTGAAGTCGGCGGACCGTACGGAACACCCAAAGGAGCCGCCGCATGAGTCGCCCTGCTACGCGGAGTAGACAAGTCACGTGGGACAGCGGGTGCTGACAACTACCCGGCGGTCTGCGGCGCCTGATCGCTGACCTGCCCGGCGGCGGGCGTTGCGGGCGGGGTCGACGCCGGGGTGGCCGGGGCCCACCAGGTGACCAGGGCGCCGGCGATCAGCACCGCCAGCGACACCCGAGGGCGATCCGGGCCCGGTGCAGCCGGCCGGCCGCCCGGTTGGCCAGTGCCACCTGGTACGCCTCGACCGAGGCGTGCCGGGCGTGGATGTCGGTCAGCGTCAGCGGGGCCGCCCGGCCACCGGCCTCGGCGGCGAGGGCGTACCAGAGGCCGACACCGGCGGCGACCAGACCGCCGCCGATCAGTACGGTGACCACCCCACGCCAGGTCGTCGTCAGGTCGGCGGTGGCAGAGCGGCCCTGTACGAAGACTCCGGCGGCGGCCAGGCTGACCAGGGCGGTCAGCCCGTTGCGCCAGGACTGGGCGCTGGCCCGTACCGCCGGTAGTGATTCGCGGGCGAGCTGCGCGAACGCCGCGCGTTCGGCGTCGCTGACCGGCTCGGGCGCGGCCGCCGGCAGCCGGAACCGCGCCACATCCGACCCCTCCGGCCCGACCGCCGCCGACGCTTCCGGCTCGGCCGGTGCCGGGTCGGTGGTCACGACGCGGATCCCAGGATGATCTCGATCCGGAAGCTGACGCCGCAGCCGAGGGTGTCGTCCGGGGCGTCGGGGTGGGTGTGCCGGCACCCGCAGGGTACGTCCACCAGTAACGTCGGCGGGGTGGGCGGGATGATCCGCCCACCGGTCTGCCGGCCGGGGCCGGCGGCGACGGCGGTGTGCACCTGACGGTGGTCGAGCTGGTGACCGCAGCGGGGCAGGGCCCCCACACGTGCGAGGAGAGCACCCGGTCGGTGTCGTACGAGCGGGCCTGCAACTGCCCGTCGACCAGCATCCGGTACGCACGTTCGGTCCACTCGTACGCGGCCGTCGACGCGTACGGGGTCAGGCCGCCGGCCGGAGCCGCCCCGCCTGGTGATCCGCTCTCGACGGCCATCGGCCCGCCCTTCCGTCGGTCGCATCCCCGACTGTCCGCATCGGCGGCAGTGGCTGCGGTGAATACGATAGGTGCCCGCCGCCAATGGGGCGGCTCCCGCCGCTGGCGTGTCCGCTGGAGGAAAGTCGGCATCCCCGATGGCAAGCTCTGGCACCCGCCGACCACCTATCCGGGTCTGGTGTTGCGGGCCGGGCTGCTGGCCGGGGCGCTCGTCGTCGTCCTCGAACTCACCATCGGTCCACTGTCGATCGGTTCCGCCGTGATCGCCTTCGGCATGTCCTTTCTCGGCTGGCTGCTCACCCTCCGCCGGATTCCACCGCATGCGGCGGACCGGGCGAAATCGGCGGCCGAGGCGGACCGACGCGGCATGATCGAGCTGGTGGCGTTCTCCGCGACGGGCCGGGCGTTGCGCGCAGACCTTGCCGTACGGCTATTCCGACACGCGTTGGCCGTCGTCCCGTCCGACGATCCGGCACGAGCGCAGTACCGTGCGCACCTGGCCGACGCGCCGGCGATGCGGTTCGAGCGGACCGGCGACCCCGACGATCTCGACGCCTCGATCGAGTGGGATCGGTTGGCGATCGAGGCGGCACCGGCCGACTCGGTCGAGCAGGCGATGCTGTTGGCGGACGTGGCCGGATGTCTGACGAACCTGGCCCTGGCGCTCCTCAGCCGGTTCGAGGCGACCGAAGGTCAGGGCGGTGTCGTGCGCGCTGGTCGGCCGGCCGATCTCGACGAGGCGCTGGCGATCGCGACCGAGGCCGTGGCGGGCACCCCGGCAGCCGATCCGGACCGGGCCGGCTACCTGTCCAACCTCGCCGGGGTGCTGCAGGTCAAGGCCCGGTACGCCGACGATCCGGCCGACCTGGACCGGGCGATCGAGCTGGTCACCGAGGCGGTGGCGGCCACTGCGGCGGAGCGTTCCGTCCGGGCCGCGATCCTGGACAACCTGGGGATGGCCGTCGCGCGGCGGCTGGAGCGCTTCGGCGACGATGACGGCGACGATGACGAGGGGCCGGTGCGGCGACGTACCGTCGTGGCGAGTCACCGGGCCGCCGCGCACACCCGCGCGGCGCCGACCGGCGTACGGGTG
This sequence comes from Solwaraspora sp. WMMA2056, assembly GCF_030345095.1. NCBI lineage: Bacteria > Bacillati > Actinomycetota > Actinomycetes > Micromonosporales > Micromonosporaceae > Solwaraspora > Solwaraspora sp. WMMA2056. Next base: position 6,208,482 of record NZ_CP128360.1, on the reverse strand, counting down.
AAGGCCGCCTGGCACTGGGGGACGGCGGCGTTCGCCGGCGGCGACCACACCGAGGCACTCGCCGCCTTCTCGACCGCCGTCGAGCTGTTGCCGCAGGTCGCCTGGCACGGTCTGGCCGACGACACCCGGCGGCGGCAGCTGGCGTTGTGGTCCGGCCTGGCCAGCGACGCGGCCTGCGCCGCGATCGCCTGCGGGCAGCCTCGCCGGTCCGTCGAGCTGCTCGACCAGGGTCGGTCGCTGCTGTGGAGCCAGGCGCTGCGGCTGCGCGACGACCTCGACCGGCTCGCCGCGGTCGACCCAGGGTTGCATCACGAGCTGTCCCAGGTGCGCGCCGGGCTGAGCCGACCGCTGGGTCCGGGTGCTGGCCCGCTCGCCGAGAGGTCGACCACCGACGGTCGCCGTCGCCTCGCCACCCGGTGGGACGACCTGCTCGCCCAGGTCCGCACGCTGCCCGGCTTCGAGATGCTGTTCGCCCCGCTGCCGTACGACGAGTTGCGGTCGGCGGCCGCCGACGGCCCGGTGGCGGTCGTCAACGTCAGCCGGTTCGGCTGTGAGGCGCTGCTGGTCGTCGCCGACGGCGACCCGACGGTGGTGCCGCTGCCGACGCTGACCTTCGACGGCGTGGTCGAGCAGGCGGAGCTTCTGTTGGGGGCGGTGGCGCGCGGGGGTGGCGACGACCGGCGACCGTTGCCGCAGTGGGAGGCGGACCGGCACGTGATGCTCGACGTCCTGCAGTGGTTGTGGGAGCAGGTCGTCGAGCCGGTACTGACCGCGCTCGGGCACACCGGGGCGGTCCCCGGTGAGGAGCCGACGGCTCGGCTGTGGTGGTGTCCGACCGGGCCGTTGGCGCTGCTGCCGTTGCATGCCGCCGGCCGGCACTCGCGGACCAACGCCCGACCGACCCCAGCGGCGGACCTGGTCGCCGGACGGGTGGTCAGCTCGTACACCCCGACGGTCGTCGCGCTGCTGCGCGCGCGGGAGCAGGTACCAGCAGCCCGGCCGCCGACCTGGTTGCTCGCCGTCGGTCTGACCCGCACCCCGGGGCGGGCCGACCTGCCAGCGGTACGCACGGAGCTGGCGGACCTGGCCCGGTTGCTGCCGCCACCCGCGTCGGACCGGTGGACCGGTGACCAGGTGACCCGGGCGCGCCTGCTGGCCGCGCTGGCCCGCTACCCGGTCGTGCACCTGGCCTGTCACGCCGTGCGGGACCGCACGGATCCGGCCCGGAGCGCGTTGCAGCTGTGGGACGGTCCGTTGACCGTGGCGGAGCTGGCCGGGGCGGCGTCGGCAGTCGGCGGCGAGTTGGCGTACCTGTCGGCCTGCGAGACGGCGAGCGGCGACCACCTGCTCGCCGACGAGGCGCTGCACCTGGCCGGTGTCTTCTCGCTGGTCGGGTACCGGGACGTGGTGGCGACCGGGTGGGCGGTCCAGGACGGGTCAGCGGCGTGGGTCGCCGGGGCGTTCTACTCGGCCTGGCTGGCGCAGCTGCCGGTCGGGGTCGCGCTGCACCGGGCGGTCGAGGCGCTGCGGGTGAGCTACCCGGCTGATCCGCTGCGCTGGGCGCCGTATCTGCACACCGGCGGTTCCTGACCAGCTCAGCGCGGCGGGGCCATCGGATCGAACCGGCGCGGATCGGGTCACACCTGACCTAAGGCGTTGACGTAAATCAATGTCATGCCTACCGTTTCGGAAGAGTTCCCGAAAGTTTACCGGAAGTTTTGAGGGTGTTCGGCTGCCGTACGCGCAAATGCGCTGCCGCATGCGCCGATCCGCCGCCGCCCCCTCGACGGCGACCCCAGGAGGAACGAACGAGATGACGCAGCTCGTCCTGTTCGCGATCGACATCGGCGCGGTGGCGCTGCTCGTCTTCGGGCTGTACTTCCCGCGCCACCGTCGACGGGACCTCGTCGTGGCCTACCTCGGCGTCAACGTCGGCGTACTCGCCGTCGCCAGCGCCCTGAGCGCCAGCAACGTCGGTGCCGGACTCGGCCTGGGGCTGGCGCTGTTCGGCGTACTGTCGATCATCCGGCTGCGCTCGACGGAGCTGGACCAGCACGAGGTGGCCTACTACTTCTCCGCCCTGGCGCTGGGCATCCTCGGCGCGCTGAGCACCACCTCGATCTGGCTCAGCGCCGGCCTGATGGCGCTCATCGTCACCGTCATGTTCCTCGGCGACCATCCCCGGCTGCTCAGGCACTACCGGCACCAGATCATGGTGCTCGACTCGGCCGTCACCGATCAGGTGGCCCTCGTCGCCCATCTGGAGCAACTGCTCGGCGCCCGGGTGCACGCCGCCACGATCCAGCGGCTCGACCTGGTCAACGAGACCACGATCGTGGACGTGCGGTACTCGCTCGCCGGCCGGCGGACCGCGCCGACCGCGACCGGCAGCCCGGCACCGGCGGGAGCGACCCGATGACCAACCTGGCGATCGTCGCCGTGCTCGGCGAACTGACCCCGATCGGCCTGCCCGAACTCGTCGAGTGCGCCGCCCTGCAGGCCAGAGTGGACCGCATGTACGTCGTCCCGCTGGCCACCCTGCCGGCGCTGCTGAGCCAGCTGGACGCCGACACCAGGGTGCTGGACATCGACGGTGACCGGTCGTTCCGCTACGAGTCGGTCTACTTCGACACCCCGAGGCTGGCCAGCTACCACTGTGCCGCGTACCGGCGCCGGCGGCGCTTCAAGGTGCGCACCCGGACCTACCTGGACTCCGACGACTGCTGGCTGGAAGTCAAGATCAACGGTGCCCGGGACAGCATCACCAAGCACCGGCTGCCGTACCGGTCGTCGGACCGTGGCTCGGTCCAACCCGGTCGCGCCTTCGTCGACGAGGTGCTCACCCGCGAGACGATCACCGCCGAGGGCGACCTCACCCCGACCCTGGTCACCACCTACCGGCGCAGCACGCTGCTGCTGCCGGCCACCGTCAGCCGGGTCACCATCGACACCGAGCTGCGCTGGCAGTGCGGGCCGACCAGCCTGGCGCTGCCCGGGGTCGCCGTCGTGGAGACCAAGTCGAGCGCGGCGGCCGCCGCCGTGGACCGGCTGCTGTGGCACCGGGGCATCCGCCCGATCCGCATCTCCAAGTACGCCACCGGCCTCGCCGCGCTGCGGCCGGACCTGCCGGACGGCCCGTGGCGGCGCACCCTGCGCCGGCACTTCTGCGACACCGCTGCGGCGTCCGACCGGCCGTCGGGTCCGTCGCCGCACCCGGTGCCGACCCTGGTACGTCGAATCGAACAGGAGGCATCGTGCGTCTGACCGCCCGTAACACCGGGACAGCGACGGCGGCCGTCCGCGCGGTGGGAGCCGCCGCCGCGGCCACCCTCGTCGCCGGGCTGCTCGTCTCCCACTCACCACCGGCGGCGCGGAACCGGTCGCCGGCTCCGACCGCTCCGCCGCCGAGGCCAGCGCGGCCGACGAACTGGTCGCCACCGCGCGCACCGCCGCCGATGAGCTGGCCGCCGCCGAGGCCGCCGACGAACTGGTCGGCGACATCGTCTTCTCGGTGCCCAGCGGCACCTTCCAGAACGAGATCTCCGTCGCGCTGAGCACCACGGTCGCCGGTGCGCAGATCCGCTACACCACCAACGGTCAACTGCCGACCGTACAGTCCAGCCTCTACTCCGGTACGCCGTTGCGGTTCACCCGTACCACCCAGCTGCGTGCCCAGGCGTTCGCGGGCGGCGCGGCCGCCGGAGCGCCGGGCACCGCCATGTACGTCGCCCGGACTGTCACCATCAGCCATGACCTGCCGGTGGTCGTGATCGATTCGTACGGTGCCGGCCGGCCCGACCGGGAGTACTTCGACTCCGCTCTGATGATCTTCGACCCGGCCGGCGGAACCACCTCGTTGACCGGCACCCCGACGGTCGCCATCCGGGCCGGGTTCCGGCTGCGCGGGCAGTCGTCCTCGACGTTCGAGAAGACCTCGTACCGGGTCGAGTTCTGGGACAACGACGACGATGCCGACTACCCGGTGCTCGGCATGCCCGCCCAGTCGGACTGGGTGCTGCGCGGACCGTTCCCCGACAAGTCGCTGATCCGTGAGGCGCTCGTCTACGACCTCGGTCGGGAGACGGGGATCCACGCCCAGCGCTACCGGTTCGTCGAGTTCTATCGCAACACCGACGCGACCCCGGTCGGCAACGACGACTACATGGGCGTCTACATGCTCGTCGAGACGATCAAGAACGCGAAGGAGCGGCTCGATCTGAAGCAGTTGGACGAGGACGACCGGACGCTGCCGAAGATCACCGGCGGCTACATCTGGAAGTTCGAGTGGATGGCCGCCGAGGAACCGATCCTGCCCTGCACCGGGCCGACCAACACCTGCTGGAACTACCTTGAGGTCGCCGATCCGGATCCGCTGCAGCCGGAACAGCGCGACTGGCTGCGCAACCATATCCAGGAGTTCCACAACGTCCTGCGAGCGCCGAACTTCGCCGATCCGGTCACCGGCTACCGGGCGTACATCGACGTTCCGTCGTTCGTCGACCAGATGATCCTCAACGAGCTGAGTCGGGAGATGGACGCCTACATCCGCAGCGCCTATTTCTACAAGGACCGGGACACGCCGATCTTTGCCGGACCGCTGTGGGACTACGACCTGACATTCGGTGTCGGCGGCTACTTCCAGAACGACCAGACTGCCGGCTGGCAGTACCAGCAGATCCGTCAGCCGGTGGCGAACGACTGGTTCAACCAGTTGATGCGCGACCCCGCCTTCGTCAACGACGTCCGGCTGCGCTGGCAGTCACTGCGCCGCGGACTGCTGTCGGACGCCTCGCTGCAGGCCCGGATCGACTCCCTCGCCGCACCGCTGACGAACGGGGCGCAACGCAACTTCCAGCGGTGGCCGAACCTATCCACCCGGATGATCGGCCCTTTCATCACGCCGACCTCGCCGACCTGGCAGGGTCAGATCCAGTACCTGCGGGACTGGATGCTGCGCCGCGCCGCCTGGCTCGACACCACCTCCGGCTGGGGCGGCCCGCCGACCACACCGCCGCCGACCACGCCGCCGCCGACCACACCGCCACCGACCACGCCGCCACCGACCACGGCGCCGCCGACGACACCGCCGCCGGGCAACACCGGCTGTACGGCGACCTACGCGGTGACCAGCCAGTGGCCGGGCGGTTTCCAGGGTGAGGTACGGGTCACCGCCGGCGCGGCGGCGATCAGCGGCTGGACGGTGACCTGGACGTTCGCCAACGGGCAGACGGTCAGCCAGGCGTGGAACGCGACGGTCACCAGTCAGGGATCGTCGGTGACCGCCCGCAACGTGTCCTACAACGGCGCTCTCGCCGCCGGTGCGAACACCAGCTTCGGCTTCCTGGCCTCGTTCACCGGCACCAACAGCACGCCCACCCCGCGGTGCACACCGACCTGACCGGGCATCCGTCGATGTGACCGCATGTGCCTGGCACCGTACCCCTCGCTGGTATGGTGCCAGGTACGTGTGGTAGCGGTCGTGGTGCGGATGGGTCGGTAGGAGGGGTTCCTCATGGGTGTCGGCAGGGTGGTGCGGTTCGACGAAGGCCGGGGCTACGGTTTCATCGCTCCGGACGACGGCGGAGACGACGTCTTCGTGCACGCTGGTGAGTTGACCCAGCGGGGCATCCGGGTCGCGACCGGCACCCGGGTGTCGTTCAAGGTGATCGACGGTGGTCGGGGTCCGAAGGCGTACGACGTGGAGATCGTCGAGGACGGCGGGTCGGTGACGCCGACCGTGGCCCGGACATCGGCGTCGTCCGCCGAGGGCGGCGACGACGAGCTGTGCGAGATCTTTTCGGAGCCGGAGTACCTGCAGCGGATCACCGAGCTGTTGCTGTCGGATGCTCCGTACCTGACCGGCGGGCAGATCGTCGAGCTGCGGGCCCATCTGCTGCGGTTCTCCCGCAAGTGCGGCTGGGTCGACTGACGCAGGGCCACCCCCCTGGCCCCTTGGCATCGAGGGTTGACTATGGCATCGCCTGGCCATAGGTTTCCATCAACTTACGGAAGTGTTCCGGAAATACTCGTGATCCTTGCGGGAGTGTTTCGGTCGCTCGTCCCGGGTTGATGCTCCCGTGTGCCCCGGCGCTTCCGCCATGCAGTCCACCGGAAGGATGCCATGAAGGCGACCCGTGTATTCGCCGCCAGTGCACTCTCCGTGGCGATGATGGCCACGATCGGTGCTGGTGCCGCTGCTCTCGCCCACCCTGGTCGGCCCGGCGCCGGCCCGCCGACCGGCGGTACGCCTGTCGGCAAGCAGACCCTGCGTGACCTGGCGAAATGGAACAAGCTGCAGGTCGGTGCGGCGGTCGACATGACCGCGCTCGCCGAGGACGACACCTACCGCGACACGATCGCCGCCCAGTTCTCCAGTGTCACCGCCGAGAACGTCATGAAGTGGGAGACCCTGGAGCCGGTCCGCGGCGAGCGCGACTACGGACCCGCCGACGAACTGGTCGACTTCGCCGCCCGCAACAAGCAGGTGGTCCGCGGCCACGTCCTGGTCTGGCACAACCAGAACCCGGCCTGGCTCACCGAGGGCGTCGAGTCGGGTGAGATCGGCCCGACCGAACTGCGGCAGATCCTGCGTGACCACATCACCGACACCGTCCGCCACTTCAAGGGCCGTATCCACCAGTGGGACGTGGCCAACGAGATCTTCGACGACAACGCCGACCTGCGCGACACCATCTGGCTGCGCGAACTGGGCCCGTCGTACATCGCCGACGCGTTCCGTTGGGCGCACCGGGCCGACCCGGCCGCCAAGCTGTTCCTCAACGACTACAACGTGGAGGGGATCAGCGCCAAGAGCACCGCCTACTACGACCTGGTCCGCGAGCTGCGTCGGCAGAAGGTTCCGGTGCACGGCATGGGGATCCAGGGCCACCTCGGCGCCCAGTACGGCTTCTGGCCGGCGACCGCCGTCGCCGAGAACCTGCGCCGTTTCGAGGCGCTCGGGTTGGAGACCGCCGTCACCGAGGCCGACGTGCGGATGCCGATGCCGACCGACGTGTTCAAGTTGCAGGCCCAGGCGCAGGGCTTCAACACCCTGCTGCAGGGCTGCCTGCTGGCCACCCGGTGCCACTCGTTCACCTTCTGGGGCGTCACCGACAAGTACTCCTGGGTGCCCGACTGGTTCGAAGGCGAAGGCGCGGCCAACATCTACGACGAGCAGTACCAGCCGAAACCGGCGTACGACGCGGTACGCGCGACGTTGGCGATGGCGGTCCCGCCCGGCCGGTGACGCCGGCACACCCGTACCGGTCGTGCCGGCACACCCGTACTGGTTGACCGCTCCATCCTGGAGCCGTAATCTTTGCGACAAGTAGCCGAAAGTACCGGCTCAGATCCCGGAATTCTCGGTGGCTACCACCGGCTGCGGGTGCCCTGGCGAACTCCGACCCCCACCAGGGCATCCGCAGCCGGCGCTTCCTTCCGTACCGTGTTTGTCCCCCGCACAGCGGGTAGACCCCTGGGATGACGGCCTCCGGCGCGCCGACGGTCACCGCCCTGCCGGTGCTGATGTACCACTCGATCTCGGTGATCGACTCCGGCCCGCTGCGGTCGCTCGCCGTCGGCCCGACCCGGTTCGCCGAACAGCTCGCCGCGCTCGCCGACGCCGGGTACCGGATGGTCGGCCTCAGCGCCGCGCTCGATCAGCTCGACGCCGACGCCGCCGCGGACCGCGACCGCGACCGCGACCCGCCGGGTCCGCCGCTGGTCGCCCTCACCTTCGACGACGGGTACGCCGACTTTCTCACCCGCGCGTTGCCGTTGCTCGACGCCGCCGGCGCCAGCGCCACGCTGTACCCGTCGGTGGGGCACCTGGGGGAGTCCGCCGACTGGCTGGGACGGTGGGCCGCCGACTTCGGGCCACTGTTGGACTGGGCGCAACTGACCGAGGTGGCCGATTCCGGGCGGGTGGAGATCGGCTCGCACGGGTGGTGGCACCACCCGCTCGACGTACTGCCCCCGCAGCGGGCCGCCGCCGAGATCACCATGGCCAGGGACCGGCTCGAACAGCACATCGGCCGGCCGGTCCGGTCGTTCTGCTACCCGCACGGCTACCACGACTGGCGGGTCCGGGCAGCGGTCCGCCGCGCGGGGCACGACAACGCCTGCGAGGTCGGCCGACGCCGTTACCGGCGCGGCGACCGGCGGCTCGCCGTACCCCGGTTGCTGCCCACCGACGACCATGACGCCGCCGCGTTGCTCGACCTGGTCCGCACCGGCGGTCCCCGGATGGTGCCGCAGGCCAAGCGGCTGGCGCAGCCGGCGTGGCGGCTCACCCGACGGGTCGCCCGGCGGGCCGGCCGGCAGTTGACGTGACCGGCGACCGACCGGGCTGGCGGCGACCGGGCTGGCGGCGGCGACCATGGCCGCGGCGCGCGGCCCCGCTGGCCGTCGCCGTGCTGCTCGCCGCCGTGGTGCTGACCCTCGGCGTCGCGGTGCCGCTGCTGCGGCACGGCACCGGGCCCGCCGACGACCCCCGGACCGACGGTACGGGCGTGCCGCCGGCCGGTCCACCGCCCACCGCGTCGCAAGGAGCCGGCACGATGAACCCGTCCGGAGTGGCCCTGCCCCGTGGCGACCTGCCCGGCTGGCGGCAGATCTTCGTCGACGACTTCACCGGCAGTGCGTTGAGCGACGACTGGTTCGCCTACTCCGGCCAACCCGACGGTGACCCGGGCGGCTGGTTCGACCCTGGCCACGTCTCGGTCGGCGGTGGGATGCTGACCATCGGCGGCTGGCGGGAGGCCGACCGGGACAACCTCTACGTCACCGGCGGCATCTCCAACCGGTGGGCGCTGACCCGCACCTACGGCCGCTACGACATCCGGTTCCGGATGGACCAGGGCACCGGGATCGCGTACGCCCTGCTGCTCTGGCCGGGCGACAACGTCTACCCGCCGGAGATCGACATCGCCGAGGACAACGGCAAGGGCCGGGACCGGATGTACGGCGTCCTGCACCCGGTCACCGGTGCGCCGGTCGAACGCAGCGTCCCCGGGGACTTCACCCGCTGGCACACCGTCGGGCTGGAGTGGACCCCGGGCAAGCTGGTCTACACCCTTGACGGTGCGCCGTGGGCGACGCTCACCGGCGACGTGGTGCCAAGTGAGCCGATGGCGCTGGCGTTGCAGTCCCAGGCCTGGTACTGCGGCCACACCTGGGAGGCCTGCCCCGATGAGACCACCCCGGACGTGGTGAACCTGCAGGTCGACTGGGTCGCCATCTACGCCCCCGCCTGACCCAAGATCCCCGCGATCTTGCACTTATCGATGGACATCATGGACATATGCTCGCGATTTCTGCAAGATCGCCGGGATCTTGGGGGTGAGGTGAGGGTGGCGGGGCGGTGCGTCAGCCGGTGTAGCGGTAGACGGTGACGTCGGCGCTGCGCTGGAACACCGACCAGCCGTCCCTGCCGTCGAGCAGCTGCTCGAGGCGGTCCAGCGACCCGGGCGGGAAGTACCCGAAGTAGTCCGCCTGGCGCCGCATCCCGTCACTGACCACCAGGTACGCCGGTGCACCGTCGAACGACCGGAGGAACTCCTCGATCGTCGGCAGGTGCTCGCCGTCCAGTGCGGCGCCACGGAGCTGCGCACCGACCACCAGGTCCGGCTCGCCGGCCGGCACGTCGGTGTTGAATTCGGGGTACGCCGCCGTCAGCCGGCTCGGGAAGTTCGACGTCGCGACGGCGATCGTGGCACCCGGCTCGGCGGTGGCGTACAGCTGGCGGGCGGCGGCGACCTCGTCGGAGGTCTGCCGGTCCACCACGAGCTGACCGTGCCGGCCCTGCACGGTGGCCAGCGCGAAACCGGTGAGGGCCACCGCCAACGTCACCGCCGCGACCGGGCCCAGCCACCGTCGGCCCGGCGCCGCCCCGGCGCGACCAGCCAGGCGGTGGGCGCACTGGTCGGCCCGGTCCACCAGTGCCTTGGCGATCAGGTACGCGCACCACGGTGCCGAGAACAGGAACACCCGGTAGATCGCCTCGCCGCCGTAGCTCTGCCCGGCGATCAGGACGAACGGTGTGGCCGCCAGCAACGCCGGCACCAGCACGGTCCGTAGCCGCCGCCGGTACGACAGCACCGCGAGCGCGGTCAGCGCCCACACCGACAGCGCCAACGTGCGGACCACGATCGCCGAGAACGCCTGCCCGGTGGAGCCCCAGCCGTCGGCGTTGCCGGCCGCGTTGGAGAAGATGTCGAACCCGTCGAAGACCCCGAACGACTCCGACACGAACCCGAACCGGGGCAGCAGGTAGCCGACCACGATCACGCCCATCGCCAGCGGCAGCCACCGGGGCCGGATCAGCCGCAGCACGGCGAGTACGGCGACCTGCGCCACCACCAGGTACGGCGACAGCTGGTGGGCGGCGGTGAGCACCGCGAGCAGCGCGAGCACCCCGAGCACGGGTACGACCGGCACCCGACGGCCCTGACCCGGCCGCCCTGTCCCACCGCCCTGACGCCCTGTCCCGTCGCCCGGCGTGCGCAGCCAGGTCAGCACGACCAGCAGGACACCGAGGCTGAGCAGGAAACCGAGGGCCTGCGGGGAGAGGTAGTCCTCCTCGATCCAGTTGACGGCGACGAAACCGAAGACGGTCAGGTACGCCACCCGCCGGTCACCGGAGAGGGTCCGGGCGATGGCGTACAGCACCGGGGCGGCGGCCAGGTTGAAGAAGACCGGCGACCAGTCGGCCAGCGTCGCCGGCGCGATCCCGCCGACCGCGCCGAGCTGGGCGGCACCGGCGAACAGGGCCGGCCACTGCTGGTAGATGTCCTGGGCGGCGCCGACCGGGTTGCCGGCGGCGAGGTACTCGATCACCCCGAGGTGCTTGTACGTCCAGGCGTACTGCGGCTCGTCGAGCAGCAGCGGAGTCGTGCCGTGCAGCAGCGCGACCAGCGCCACCAGGTAGCCGGCCGCCGCCACGCCCCGCCCGGTGTCGCCACGCAGCTCGGTTTGGCGGCGCAGGCCGGTGTCGCGGCGCAGGCCGGCGAGGGCGGTGACGAACCCGCCGACGGTCACCGCCAGCGCAGCGACCCACACCGGGCTGATGGTGCCGAGTAGCCCGAAACCGCCCACCTCGCCCAGGTCGGTACGGGTCAGGGCGATCAACCACAGGGCGACGGCGATGCCGAGCACCGCCACGTGCGCCAGCAACGGCCGTGCGTGCGCCGGCAACGGCCGTACGGCGGCTGCCGACCGAGGCACGGGGCCGCCGGCCGCCAATCGGGCCACGCGCGAGGTGAGGCGGCCGGCCGCCCGCTGTCGGCGGATCCGGGCCAGCGCCGTCACGCAGGCGACCGCGACCGCCGCGGCCAGCGCCGCGACCGTCGCCTGCGGCTGCCACCAGCCGACCCAGACCGACCCGGTGGCCACGGCGGCGTACCCGGCGAGGCTGGCCAGTACGGTCAGCGCCCAGCGGGTCGCTGTCGGCCGTACGGTGAGGTGGCTGAGCAGGGCCGCACCCGGCCCGAGGACGGCGAACGCGACGGCCGCCGGGGCCTGCAGCGGCCCGCCGACCGCCAGTCCGAGCAGTGCCAGCGCCGCGACCGCCAGCCCGGTGTACGCCTGCCCGGCCATCGCGGCGGTCGGTGCGGCGGCGGCGTCGTCGGCGGTACGCGGGCCGACCGCGCCGCCCGCAGCGGTGCCGCCCACAGCGGTGCCGGCCGTGCTGACGCCGCCTGCAGCGGTGCCGCCCGTGATGGTGCCAGCCGCAGCAGGGCCGGCCGGGCCGGTTGCGGTTGCGGCCGAGTCGGTCGGCGGGTGGACGGGACGCAGGGCGAGATCGGTCATCCGGCACCTCCGGTGACGGTGGTAGCGGTCTCGGTGCGGGCGGGACGTGCCGCCCAGTTCGGTGCGACGGTGCCGGCGTCGGCTACGTCGGTGGTCGCCCGGTAGCGGCGTACCAGGCCGGGGAGGAGCACGACAGCTACTGCGGCCTGCGCCATACACAGCGCCGCCGCTGGCGCGATGATTCCGACCATGGGCAAACCGAACCAGCTCAGCAGCAGGAATGCGGCGATGCCGGCGGACTGCACGCCCACCACCGGCCACATCCGTTTCTCCATCATCGCGAACGCGCAGGCCAGCAGGATGACTCCGGTGAACGGCAGCGACAGCCCGACCAGGCGCAGCGTGGCGGCACCCTCGGCGGCGTACTCGCCACCGAGCAGCCCCAGCAGCGGGCCGGCGGCCGTGCCCAGCACCGCCGCGCCGGGCACCACCACTGCGGCCACCAGCAGGAACGCCCGGTTGACATGGGCGCGGGCGGCCGATGCATCGCTGGCGGCGGTCACCACGAACGAGGTGACGACGTTCCACAGCAGGGTGCTGCCGGCCACCCCGATGGTCCACGGAATGTAGAAGTAGGCGCTCGCGGTCGCCCCCAGCGCGCCGGCCACCAGGACCGGCGGAAGGAACGCGACGGCGTTGGTGAGCAGCCCGTTGACGTACTCGGCGGAGGCGAAGCCGAGCAGTTCCCGGCGGGCGGGGGCGTGGGCCGCCGGCGCGGTCCGGGCGTGGGCCGGGACCAGCCGGCGCAGCACCCACCAGTTGACCCCGAGCATGGTGACCAGCATCGGTGCCGTCCAGGCCAGCAGCATGCCGTCACCGGCGGCGGTGCCGGCGAGCAACGGCAGCAGCGCCAGTTTGGCGCTGGAGGCGATCACGTTCTTGACCGGTACGCTGCCGGCCCGGCGCAGCGCGGTGAGCACCCCGTCGGAGATGAAGAAGATCGCCGAGGCGAGGACGGCGGCGACGAACACCAGCCGCTGCGCCGGTGCCGGCCCGATGATGCCGCTGCCCAGCCCGAGCGCCAGGAAACCGGTGCCGAGCAGCACCGCCATCGCCGTCGAGGCGGCGTACCCACCGAGGACCAGTCGCCGGGTGTGCCGCCCTGCACCGGGCAGGAACCGCGCGTACAGGTTGATCAGGTTGAGTTGGGCGAGCCCGGCCAGCAGGGCCATCGCCGACACCGCCGCGGACGCCCGGCCGACCGCTTCCGGCGCGAACCAGCGAGCGGCGACCACCCAGAACAGGAAGCCGAGGCCGGCGCTGGCGACCGTGGAGGTCATCAACGCGGCGGCGCTGCGGATCAGCGCCGGCCGCCGGACCGCCGTCGCGGTGGTGCCGGCGGTCGGCGCGACGGCGGTGGTCGGCGCGACGGCGGCGGTCACGGCATGCCCCGGTGGCGGCGGCGCAGCCGCCGGTCGGCCAACCGGCTGCGCAGGTAGGCGAACGGGCCGCGGGCCAGCCCACGCCGGTTGGCGCCGACGAGTTCCCGGGGGAAGTCGGCCTGCAGCCCGGCCAGCCGGTCGCCACCGCCGAAGGTGTCCCGCAGCGCGGTCGGGGCGAGCCGCAGCAGCGGCCGGATCAGCCCCGGGTCGCGCAGCAGCAGGCTGGTGTAGGCGGCGGTGAGGCCGGTGCCGTAGCCGACCAGTTGATTGCGCAGGCTGGCCAGGTCGGGTCGGTGGTAGTGCCAGACCAGGGCACTCGGCTGGTAGGCGACGGTGCCGCCGGCGAGCAGCACCTGCATCAGCGCCAGGGTGTCCTCCGAACCCATCGCCGGGGTGCCGGCACCGAGTGCGGTGTCGAAGCCGCCGATGCGTTCGAGCACGCCGGGCCGGAAGACCATGTTGCCGCCGGCGCCGAACGGGGGCAGCGGGTAGAGCGGGCTCTGCCGGTGCGCGGTGGCCGGGGAGAAGACGTCGGGGGTGAAGCCACGGCCCTTGCTGTGGCCGCCGTACTGCTCGAACCACAGTTGGGCGTCGGTGGCCAGCTGCGCCGGCACGATCACGCCGGTGACGACGTCGGCCTGCGGGTGGTCGGCGAGGGCGCGGGCGACCTCGGCGAGCCAGTGCGGGTCGGCGATCTCGTCGTCGTCGATCCAGGCGAGGATCTCGCCACCGGCGGCGCGCAGCGCCCGGTTGCGGGCGTGCGACAGCCCGGGGCGGGGCTCCCGTACGTAGTCGACCTCGGCGCGCCCGTCGACGGCGGCCCGGGTGGCGGCCTCGGCGGTGACCCGGGTGGTGCCGTCGCTGACCGGGGCGTTGTCCACGACCAGCACCCGGAACCGGGGGTACTGCTGGGCGAGGACGCTGTCCAGGGTGCGGGTCAGGCCGTCGGGGCGTTCCCGGGTGCAGACGACGACGGTGATTGACGGCGCGTCGGCGAGGACCTCGGCACGCCGGGCCAGGTAGCCGGGTTCGGGTCGGGTCGCGGGCGGGATCTCCCGGTCGATGGCGGCGGCGAGGTCCGTCCCGGTCAGCCCCTGCGGCGGTACGTCGAGCAGCAGTGCGCCGATCGGTTGGGTGAACTGGCGGACGAGCAGCCAGGCGCGTTCCACCCGGCGGCCGTGTTCGTCGACGCCGAGGATGTCGGGCAGCCGGCTGGCGAGGTCCAGGTCGACGACGGTGGCCGGGATGCGTCCGGGGGTGGCGACCGGGGTCGGCGGCAGGATGCGTGGGTTCATCGCTGGGCTCCGATCATGGGTCGGGTGGTCGCGGCGGTCTCGGTCAGTGCGCCGGCTGCGGCGGCGGCCGTACCGGCCAGGATGGCGCCGGCCCGGGCGGCGTGCCGGCGGGCGGCGGCGTGCCGGCGAGCGGCACCACGAACTGCCGCGCCGGCTTCGCGGCGCAGCGCCCGGGGCAGGGTGCGGCGCAGGTAGTCCTGTTCGGCGCCGAGGCTCGGCGCGCCGTCGAGCAGCGCGGCCATCGCGATCTTGCCGCGTCCTTCGGCGAAGCACCGCCGCAGGAAGTACCGGAAGGTGCTGTGGCTGGCGGGTACGCCGTGGGAGATCACCGCCTGCGGTACGTACCACCACCGGCCACCGGTGACGGCGCTCATCCGCAGGCAGAGTTCGGTGTCCTCGGGGCGGGCCCGGTCGCCGACCTTGCCGAACCCGGTGCGGAAGCCGCCGGCCTGGCGAAACGCCGTCCGGCGTACGGCCATGCTGGCGGACCAGACGTTGCGCACCGGGCCGGGGCGGTCGGGCTGGCCGGCGTACGAGCCGCCGACGGCCCAGCGGAACTCGTCGGGAAGCCAGTCGGGTTGCCGCTGCTGCCAGGCGGGTGCGATGCCGCCGCCGGCGCCGATCACCGACGGGTCGGCGAAGGCGGCGACCAGCCCGGCGAGCCAGCCGGGGTGGGCGACGACGTCGTCGTCGCAGAAGACGACCAGTTCGCCGTGGGCGTGTTCGGCGCCGGTGTTGCGGTTGCCGGAGACACCGCGTTGGTAGGCGTTGGCGAGCACGGTGACGTCGGGCAGTTCCCGGGTGATCCGGTCGGCGAGCGCCGGGTGGTGGTCGACCACGACGATGATCTCGTTCGGGGCCGGGTCCTGCCGGCGGACCGAGTCGACGGCGGCGTGCAGGCCGGCGAGCCGGTCGGGGTGGTGGGTGGGTACGACGACGCTGACGGTCGGTGTGCGCATGGCTCAGCCCTCCTCCGTCATCGAGGCGACGGCCGGTGCGGTGGTCGCGTTCGGGACAGGCGCGGTACGCCGCCGACGACGTTCGCGCCGGAACTCGCTGAGGATGGTGCGCAGCACCCGGGTGCCGTCGCGGACCGTGTTGAGGTTGCTCTCGCCGTGGATGCGCAGGTACTCGACGCTGGGCACTTCGGCGATCCGCAGTCCGTGCGCGGCGACCCGTACGTTGATCAGGGTCTCGATCTCGAACCCGTCGCCCCACAGCTTGGCCCCGTCGCTCGGGGCCGGGGTGCCCGGGTCGGGCAGCTCCAGGGCCGGCAGCACCCGGCGCCAGAAGGCGTTGTAGCCGTAGCACAGGTCGGTGAAGCGGGTGCCGAACAGCAGGTTGACGATGCCGTTGAGGCCCTCGTTGCCGAGCCGGCGCAGCGGGGTGATGTCGTGGCTGCCGCCGCCGGAGCGGAACCGGGAACCCTTGGCGAAGTCCGCGCCGGCGAGCAGCGCGTCGACGAAGGCGGGGATCTCGGCGGGGTCGGTCGACCCGTCGGCGTCGATCATCACCACGATGTCGGTGGTCGCGGCCGCGAAGCCGCAGGCCAACGCGTTGCCCTTGCCGGTACGGGTCTGCTGGACGACGCGTACGGACGGCCAGAGTCGCCGGGCCACCTCGACGGTGCGGTCCACCGACCCGCCGTCGACGACGATGACCTCGGCCAGGTCGCGGGGGAGCCGGGCGAAGACGTGCGGCAGGTTGCGTTCCTCGTTGAGCGTGGGGACGACCACGCCGACCGTCGGGGGGCGGCCACTGCCGCCGGTGGCGACGTCGGGTGGCGACTGGCGGGTGTCGGTGAAGACGGACATGCTGGTGTCCTCCGGGGGGTGGGGAGGGTGTGCGGGACACCAGGCGACGCGGGGCCGTTCGCGAGCCGCCCGGACTGACTAGCGGTCCATCACCGGGAGTCAACAACCTGATATGGCGGATATTTCGGTCATGGGGCGGGGCAGTGACCCGGGTCACGCCACTGCCGGACCGCCGAGGTCGATGGGACGGGAGGCCCCCACGGATGCGGACTGACGAGTGCCGGTGCGGTCATCCGCGCGCCGCCCACGAGCACTACCGGCGGGGGACCGACTGTGCGCGGTGCCCGGCGGGCCGGTGCGTCCGGTTCCGCCGTCGTGGCTGGGTCGACCGCTGGCTGCGCTGGTGGCCCCCTGTCGGCCGCACCGCCCCGCGCCGCGACGGCTGACCACCCGATCGGTTCCGCCGGGTTCGTCGGCTGCTGTCGGGATCGATGCCAGATGGCGGGGTCATCACCATCGGGTTTCCGGACGGTTGCGGTGGGAGCGTTCCCATGACATGATGATGATCGATTGGCGCAGCGGAGCCAGCCAAGCACAGTGGGTCGCCGAGGGCAACCGGGATTTCCGGTCGGCGATCGCGCCCGCCGAGTCGTCCGGGTGACGACAGGTGGTGCACCCGACCTCACCACGGTCCCGACCAGCAGTGTCGGTGACCAGTTACGTCGCGAGGAGACAACTCCGCATGAACTTCAACCCACTACGCGGCGCTGGGCGTTCGCGGCTGCGTCGCGGACTGTCCGCTGCGGCTGCGGTCGTGCTCGGCTCCGGTGTGCTCGTCGTCGCGGCCACGCAGGCCAGTGCCGCAGCCGGGTGCCGTGTCACCTACACGGTCAACCAGTGGAACACCGGATTCACCGCCAACCTGGCCGTCACCAACCTCGGTGACCCGCTCAGCAGCTGGAACCTTGAGTTCGACTACTCGGGTAACCAGCGGGTCACCCAGGCCTGGAACAGCGAGTTCACCCAGAGCGGGACCCGGGTGACCCTTCGCAACGCGGCGTGGAACGGCTCCCTCGGCACCAACGCCACCGTGAACCCCGGCTTCAACGCGAGCTACTCGGGCACCAACACCGCGCCGACCGTTTTCCGGCTCAACGGCGTCGCCTGCACCGGCACCACCAGCCCGACCACGGGCGCACCGACCACCGCGCCGCCCACGACGGCCCCGCCGACCACGGCGCCGCCGACGACCCGGCCGCCGACGACGGCCCCGCCGACCACCGCGCCGCCCACCTCGCCGCCGCCGAACCCGGGCGTGCGAGTGGACAACCCGTACGTCGGTGCCGACGTCTACGTCAACCCGATCTGGAGCGCCAACGTCGCGGCCGAGCCGGGCGGTAGCCGTATCGCGAACCAGCCGACCGGTGTGTGGCTGGACCGCACCAGCGCGATCCACGGCAACAACAGCCCGACCACCGGTGACATGGGCCTGGCCGACCACCTCAACGAGGCGCTCCGGCAGGACGCCGCCAACGGCAGCCGTCCGTTGGTCTTCCAGGTCGTCATCTACAACCTGCCCGGTCGCGACTGCGCCGCGCTGGCCTCCAACGGCGAGCTCCCGCCGGACGCGATCGGCCGCTACCGTACCGAGTACATCGACGTGATCCGGTCGATCCTCAACCGGGCGGAGTACCGCAACCTGCGGATCGTCTCGGTCATCGAGATCGACTCGCTGCCGAACCTGGTGACCAACGTGGGTAGCCGCCCCACCGCCACCCCTGAGTGCGACGTGATGCTGGCCAACGGCAACTACGTCAACGGTGTCGGCTACGCGCTGGCGCAGCTCGGCTCGGTGCCGAACGTCTACAACTACATCGACGCCGGCCACCACGGCTGGATCGGCTGGGAGGACAACTTCGGGCCGTCCGCGCAGATCATCGCTCAGGCCGCGCAGGCCTCCGGCTCGACCTTCGCCAACGTGCACGGCTTCATCACGAACACCGCCAACTATTCCGCGCTGCGGGAGCCGTACATCACGGTGGACAGCACGACCCGCCCGTCGTCCTGGATCGACTGGAACCTTTACAACGACGAACTGTCGTTCGCGCAGGCGTTCCGGCAGCGGCTGGTGCAGGCCGGCTTCTCCTCCAGCGTCGGTATGCTGATCGACACCTCCCGCAACGGGTGGGGCGGCGCGGCCCGGCCGACTGGCCCGAGCAATGCCAGCGATCTGAACACCCGGATCAACCAGTCGCGCATCGACCGGCGGATCCACAAGGGCAACTGGTGCAACCAGTCCGGTGCCGGTCTGGGTGAGCGGCCCACCGCCGCGCCGGCCAGCGGCATCGACGCCTATGTGTGGATCAAGCCCCCGGGCGAGTCGGACGGCTCCAGCACCCTGATCCCGAACGACGAGGGCAAGGGCTTCGACCGGATGTGCGACCCGACCTACGGCGGCAACGCACGTAACGGCAACAGCGCGACCGGTGCGCTGCCCAACGCCCCGGTCTCCGGGCACTGGTTCTCCGCCCAGATCCGTCAGCTGATGCAGAACGCGTACCCGCCGCTGTCGTAAGGCTGGTCACGCCCGCTGAGCGGGGCCCGGTGCCGATCTTGGGCACCGGGCCCCGCCCCGTGCTGCCCGGCGGAGCGCGCGCTCACGGCACGGTACGTTCGATCGCCGCCGCACCGTCGCGTTCGAGTTCCTGCCGGGCCAGGTCCACCTGTTCGGGGGTGCCGTCGCCGCCCTTGGCCATCGCGAGATCCTCCGGATCCCACGGCTGGTCGGCACCGGTACGCACCCGTGGCGGCCCGCCGGGACCGCCCGGCGACTGGAAATCCGGGCCGGACTGGTCGTCGTCGGGTGCGGTGACCAGCGACGGTACGGTCGTGTCGTCCTCGATCGCGGCGGCCACCTCTGGCTGCTCCTCCAGCGGTGCCCGGCCGAGTGCGTCGTCGCGGTCCGTCATGGTCCACCTCCCGTCGGTGCCGTCACCGAGGGCAGTACCCGCCGGGTGCGGGGATATGCGCCTGCCCGGCACCACCGGGTGGGCGGTGCCGGGCAGACGGGTCGACGGATGAGCCCAGCTCGGTGCGGGTGAGCCCAGGTCAGATCGTCAGCAGACGGTCGAGCAGGTCGCGGTAGCGGCGTACGGTCATCCGCAGCTGCTCGGTGTCGTCCGCGTCGGTGCCGTCGCCGCCGAGGCCGTCGCGCTGCGCGGTGAGCGCGGCGGTGAGCACCTCCACCGCCTCGGTGACCAGCTCGCGTGCCTGACCGGCGGCACCCTGCGGGTCGTCGACGAACCGCAGCTGCACGTCCCGCCACCGGTCCCGGAACGCCTCCGCCTGCTCGGCTCCGAGGAAGCTGGTCGCAGCCACCGGGGCGGTACCCGTGGTGGCCGTGGCCTCGGTGGCGTCGACGGATCCGGTGCCAACGGACTCGGTGGTGTCGGTCGGCCCCGTGGTGTCGGCCGGCTCGGCGTCGCCCGGCTCGGCCCGGCCGATCGCGGTCTCGTCCGCCACCGGCCCGTCACCCATCCGTACGGTGTCGTCGGCGCGCGGGTCGCGCGGCTCGTGCAACCGCTCGGGTCCGGCCATCGCCGACGCGGCGACCGCGCCGCCGACGGTGGCCGCGCCGAACGCGGTCGGCTGTTCCACCGGCTCGTGGTGGGCCGGTTCGTCCCGGTCCGGCGCCTCGATCCCGGACACCACCTGGGTACGGTCGGGGTCCACGTAGCCGTCGGACCCCTGCTCCGGGCTGTTCGGCGTGGTGATGACCTCGGTACGCTCGTCGTGCCACTGGTCGGTGCGGGCCATGCTGGTTCTCCTCAGTGAGTCGCTGCCTCGGTGGGGGTCAGGGTACGAACAGGGTGCTCGCCGAGCAGTTCGGCGAAGAGCGACCGGTAGTGCACCAGGGCCTGGCGCAGCTGCTCGGTGCTCGCCTCGCCCCGCTCGTTGGCCAGGTTGATCTCGTGGGCCTCGCGGTACCGGCCGAGGGTACGGGCGTGTTCGACGGAGAGGTGGGCCAGCTGCTCGGTGTAGTCGCCGGTGGGGTAGCCGAGTTCGGCGACAAGCCGGGTGAGCAACTCGTCGGCGTCGCCGACCGCGGCCCCCGGGGCATCGACGAACTGTGCCTGGACCTCTTCCCAGGCGGCCGCGTACCGGTCCCGGGACGCCGGGTCCAGCGGGGTCAGGGTCAGCTCGGCATGCCGGCGTTCACGTTCCCGCAGCTCCCGTTCCGCCGCGCTGCGGCTGTCCTGCTCCGCGACGGCCCGGTCGTACTCCGGGCCGAAGGTGCTGCGCAGGTTGCGCCGGCGCAGGAGGGCCCAGACCGCGACAGCTGCGGCGATCACCGCGAGGACGACGACAATGGTGATGATGATCTCGATGGGCGACATGGCGTTCCTCCTTCTCGCCCTGGTATTCCCGCCCGACCCGGATCCTCAATCCAGGTTCGTCACACTTTTGTCCGGCACCCGCGTACCGACGTCGCCCGAGGTACGACGTACCGCCGGGTCGCGGGAGGGTGCCATCGCTCGGACCTGGCCGCTTTCGACACGCTCCGTGCCCACAATCGACCTCACGGTGCCTCTGGTAGTGCCTGAGCCGTTAATTACGTATCCTTCCGGAGGCACGGACGTCCACTGATCGCCGACTCACCGGCAACGATCGGCGGGCAGCCGCCCGCCAGCTCTGCCACACACCGCGTCGGCGAGGTCTGATGAACACCCGCAACTGGTCGATCCGCTCCAAGATCGTTGCGCTGGTCGCTGTCCCGATCTCGGCGTTGCTCGTCCTCTGGATCTTCGCGACCTCGCTGGCCGTCGGCCCGGCACTGAGCCTGCTAGGTGCCCAGTCGCTCCTCGACGACGTGGGAGTGCCCGGGGAGACCCTGGTGGCCGAGTTGCAGCGGGAACGGCGGCTCTCCGTGGTGTACCTGTCCCGTGCGCAGGAGCAGACCGCTCGGCGCGCCGGCGACCTCGAAGCGCTGCGGTCCCAATGGCAGGCCACCGACGCGGCGGTCGCCGACCTCCGGCGACGCGCCACCGACGGTGGACCATCCGACGACCAGTCCGTCCTGCGGGTCCGGATCGAGCAGACACTCGCTGAACTGGAGATCCTGGCGACCGGTCGAGGTTTCGTGCAACGCCGGGAAATGGACGCGGCCGGTGCCCTCGGCCTCTACAACGGCGTCGTGGACACCGCGTTTCAGATGTTCGGTGCGCTGGCCTCCCTGCCGGACAACGAAATCAACCGACAGGCCCGGGCATTGACCGACATCGGCCAGGCCCGGGAGATTCTCGGCCGGGCGGACGCGGTTCTCGCCGGCGCCTTCGCGGCCGGGCGGCTCAGCGACGACGACCACCGTCGACTGGTGCAGATCATCGCCACCCATCGTTTCCTGCTTGATCGCGCGGTCGCCGAACTGCCCGAACCGGACAGTGCCACCTACCATCGGATGGCCGCCGGCGAAGACTTCACCGCGCTGCGCCAGCTGCAGGACGTACTGATCAACGACCGGCCCGGGCCGGAGGGTGACGACGCCGACGAGGGCGCACCCGTCGGCACCCCGGAGGGCGAAGCCCCGGACGACGGTGCCGCGCCGACCCCGACAGTGGTCGACGAGGCCCGCTGGAGCGACAGCTACGAATCCGTCCAGCAGCAGTTGCGCGAGTTCGAGCTGCTGGCAGCCGATGCGCTCGCCGAACGCAGTATGCCCACCGCCATCACCATCCTGGCCCGGCTGGCCGCCGCCGGCCTGGTCGGCCTCGCGGCGGTGATCGCGGCAGTGGTCATCTCGCTGCGGGTCGGCCGCTCCCTGATCCACCGGCTCACCGGGCTGCGGGCCACCGCGCTGGAGCTGGCCGGCGACCGGCTGCCCGCGGTGGTGGCCCGGCTGCGTCGCGGGGAGGACGTCGACGTGGCCGCCGAGGCGCCACCGTTGGAGTACGGCACCGACGAGATCGGCCAGGTCGGTCACGCCTTCAGCGAGGTGCAGCGGACCGCCGTACGGTCCGCGGTCGAGGAGGCGGCGCTGCGCCGGGGCCTCAACGAGACGTTCCTGAACATCGCCCGCCGCAGCCAGACGTTGCTGCACCGGCAGCTCGCCCTGCTGGACCGGATGGAGCGGCGCAGCACCGACCCGGAGGAGCTCGAGGACCTGTTCCGGGTCGACCACCTGGCCACCAGAATGCGCCGGCACGCGGAGGACCTGGTGATCCTCGCCGGCGCCACGCCCGGCCGGGGCTGGCGCAATCCGGTGCCGATGATCGACATCATCCGTGGTGCCGTCTCCGAGGTCGAGGAGTACGCCCGGGTGCACGTCACGACCGTCGAGCCGGCCGCGGTGGCCGGTCGGGCCGTCGGCGACGTCATCCACCTGCTGGCCGAGCTGATCGAGAACGCGACCTCCTTCTCACCGCCGCAGACCTTGGTGACGGTGGTCGGGCAGAACCTGCCCAACGGTTACGCCGTCGAGGTCGAGGACCGTGGACTGGGCATGACCGCCGACGCCATGACCGAGGCGAACCAGCGGCTGGCACAACCGCCGGACTTCGACCCGCACAACAGCGCCCGGCTCGGCCTGTTCGTCGTGGCGCAGCTCGCTGCCAAGCACGGCGTGGGGGTGCGTCTGCGGCCGTCGCCGTTCGGAGGGGTCACCGCCGTGGCGCTCGTCCCGGCGGAGCTGGTGGTGCCGGAGTCCGAGGTCCCGGCACTGCCCTCGGGCCGGCCGCCGACCGCGTTGACCGCTGTCCGGCCCGACCCGGACGCTGCGGACCGGCCGACGCCGTCGGCCACCCTCGGCGCGCTGATGGCGGCGCTGCCGGACTCCCCAGGCGGGTCGGTCTCCCCGACGGCACCGGACCCCTCGACCAGGTCGGTCTCCCCGGCGGCACCGGCGCACCCGCCGACGGTCCCGGCGGTACCCGGGGTGCCGACGACACAACCCGAGGTGCCGCCCCGGCAGCGGCCCGTCAGCCTGCCGACCCGCCGCACCGGCGGCGCACCGGCGACCACAGAGGACGGGCTGCCCCGCCGGGTCCGCCAGTCCAGCCTCGCCCCACAGCTTCGTCAGCCGCCCGACGACGACGCCGCCCAACCGCACCGGGAGGCCCCGCAACGGTCGCCCGGGGAGGTCCGGGCGTTGATGTCGGCGCTGCAGGCCGGCACCGCCCGGGGGCGTCGGGCCGCCGGGCTGATGGCCGACACCGACGTGACCGGCAGCGTGGCCGGTGACCCGTCCCCGACCGCGCCGGCCGCCCCGGCACGGGGCACCGCGACGCCACCCCCCGGAGCGGTGCTGCTACCGCCGTCGGCCGTGGCGGACACGTCCGAAAGGGAGCTGTAGGAGTGCACACCACGCGGCATGCCATGAACCTCGACTGGTTGCTCGACGATCTCGTGGCGCGGGTGTCCAGCGCCCAGCAGGCGGTGGTGCTCTCCGCCGACGGGCTGCTGATGGGTGCGTCGCGTGGGCTCACCCGCGAGGACGCCGAGCACATGGCCGCGATGGCCGCCGGCTTCCAGAGCCTCGCCAAGGGCGCCAGCCGGCACTTCGCCGCCGGTCCGGTCCGCCAGACAGTGATCGAGATGGAGTCGGCGTACCTGTTCGTCACGGCCGCCGGGCACGGTGCCTGCCTGGCGGTGCTCAGCGCCGCCGACGCGGACATCGGCCTGATCGCGTACGAGATGGCAATGCTCGTCACCAGGGTCGGGCAGAACCTCAGTGCCGCGGCCCGTCCCCCCGCGGCGCAATCCGATGCGGGGTGAGGCGACCGGACCGCACGACTGGCTGGATGCCGACGCCGGCCCGGTGGTCCGCCCGTACACGGTGACCGGCGGCCGGGTGCGGCCCATCGGCCCGGCCTTCGACCTGCTGGCCTTCGTCGTCTCTGCGGCGCCCGAGGGCACCGAGACGTTCGTCGTGCTGCAGCCGGAGCACCGGCGCATTCTCGGGCTCGCCCAGCAGCCGGTCTCCGTGGCCGACCTGGCCGCCGACCTCGACCTCGCGCTCGGGGTGGTCCGCATCCTCCTCGACGACCTGCACTCCGCCCGACTGATCGCGCTCTACGAACCCCCGGCTTCGGCCACTCACCCCCACGACGACATCCTCAAGGCGGTGGTCAATGGACTCCGTGCGCTCTGACCGGAACCAGCCCGCTCGGCGCATCCCGCTCGCGCTGAAGATCCTCATCGCGGGGGGCTTCGGCGTCGGCAAGACGACCCTGGTCGGCGCGGTCAGCGAGATCCGGCCGTTGCAGACCGAGGAGGTGCTGACCAGCGCCAGCCTGGGCACCGACGACACCTCCGGGGTCGAGGCCAAACGCACCACCACCGTCGCGATGGACTTCGGCCGGATCACCATCAACGACGATCTGCAGGTCTACCTGTTCGGCACGCCGGGCCAGGACCGGTTCTGGTTCCTCTGGGACGAGCTGGCGTTCGGCGCGTTGGGTGCCGTGGTGCTGGCCGACACCCGCCGGTTGGCCGACTGCTTCCCGTCGGTCGACTACTTCGAGCAGCGGGGCACGCCGTTCGTCGTCGGGGTCAACTGCTTCGAAGGGGCGCAGCAGTTCAGCCCCGACTCGGTGCGCCGCGCCCTGGACCTCGACCCGGACGTGCCGATCGTGCTCTGCGACGCGCGCAACCGCAGCTCCGGCAAGACGGTGCTGATCGCGCTGGTCGAACACGTGGCGTACCGGCGCGGTCAGCCGGTCCCGACCGGCTGACCTCACCCGAGGGCTGGACCAGCACGAGGGTGAGCCGGCGTGGACCCTGCGCCGGCACTGGTCAGCCCTGCCCGAAGTAGGGCAGGTGGCGTTCGCGGGCGGCCAGTAGGTGCTCGCGGACGGCGGCCTCGGCCCGGTCGGGGTCGCCGGCGTCGATCGCGTCGACGATGCGGTGGTGCTCGGCGCCGCTGGTGCGGTAGTGCGTCGGCGGGAAGTGCAGACGGAACAGGTGCAGGTGGGGGCGCAGGCGCACGATCGCGTCGTGCAGCATCCGGTTGCCGGAGTGCTCGGCGAGCAGCTGATGGAAGCGGGCGTCGGCGGTGGTGAAGGCGGCGATGCTCGCGTACCCCTGGGCGTCGGGCACCGGTCCGGGCAGGGTCGCGGCCGCGCGGAGCTGGTCGGTCGCGGTCGGGTCGGCTGCGGGTACGGCCGGGTCGCCCGCAGGCACGGCGGACTCCTCGGTGCGGGTGGCGCGGGTGGCGGCCCGCCGCGCGGCGGCGGTTTCCAGGATCAGCCGCATGTCGACGAGTTCGTCGAACTCGTCGCGGGTAAGCAGGGGAGCGGCGGTGTAACCGACCAGGGGTCGCTTGCGCACCAGCCCGTCGGCTTCCAGCCGGGCCAGTGCCTCGCGGACCGGAGTGGGGGAGACCTGCAGCTCGCGGGCGAGGGCGTCGATGTTGATCCGGGCGCCTGGGGCGACGACGTGGTCCATCACCTGGGCCCGGATCGTGCCGTACACGTCGTCGGTGAGAGTGAGACGGCGGGCCGGCCGCACGGGCGCTCCCTTGGTCGTGGGGCCGCTGGACGGTGGGACCGCACCAGCAGAATTGATCAAAGATCCTATAGGATTTTCGGGACATTTGACAGATCGGAGAGGGTGCCCGGTGAGCGCAGCGCAGTCGAATCCGGCGGCGGACAAGATCTATCTCGGCTGTTACACGGCCGACGGCGGCGGCAACGGGGCCGGGGTGATGCTGGCGCGCCGCGACCCGGCCTCCGGTCGGCTCGACGAACCGGTGCTGGTCGCCGAGTGTCCGTCGCCGTCCTTCCTGACCCGGCACCCGCAGCTGCCGGTGCTCTACGCGGTCAGCGAGGTCGACGACGGCACGGTGTCGGCCTGGGCGGCCGACGATGACGGCGGGCTGCGGGCGTTGGGCAGCGAGTCCACTGGCGGGGCGAGCCCGTGCCACCTGGCGTTCGTCGCCACCGGGACGCACCTGGTCAGCGTCAACTACGTCAGCGGCAGCGTGGCGGCGCACCCGGTGACCGACAAGGGCGAGCTGCTGGCCCGTACCGATCTGCAGACCCATGTCGGGGCCGGCCCGCGCACCGACCGCCAGGACGGCCCGCACGCGCACATGGTCAGTCCGGATCCGGCCGGCACCGGGATGTTCGTCGTCGACCTGGGCACCGACGCGGTGCACCGCTACCTGCTCGACCCGGCGACCGGTCGGCTCGACGAACCGGACCCGGCGCTGGCGGCGACGCCGGGCAGCGGCCCCCGGCACCTGGCCCGGCACCCCGGCACCGGTCACCTCTACCTGGTCGGTGAACTGGACGCCTCGGTCACCGCGTACCAGGTCGACGAGACCGGGCGACTCACGGAGCGCAGCCGGGTCGCGGCGAGCGCGGCGGACGGACCGGTCCAGCCGTCCGAGATCGCCGTCGACGCGGACGGTCGTCACCTGTACGTCGCCAACCGGGGTCCGGACACCGTCGCCGTCTTCTCGCTGGCCACGCCGGACCAGCCGCGGTACGTGACGGAGGTGGCGACGGGCGGCCGGTGGCCCCGGCACTTCGCCCTCGTCGGCCCGCACCTGTACGTGGCGAACGAACGTTCCGATTCGATTGGCGTCTATGTCATCGACCCGGAGTCAGGAGTGCCACAGGCATCCGGCGCGCCGGTGCCGGCACCCACCCCGACCTGCGTGCTGCCCGTTTCCTGGTAGTCCTCACCGGCTCGTCCTGCCCCGCCTCGATCGGGTGTTTGACGAGGTAGGGGTGGGTCGAACAGTTCCTCGAAACATACGGAAACGGTCCGACTACGCGAAGTCACGAAATCCCGCGCAAGTGTTTCTCCTCCGTAACTATCGTCCGAACGTACCTACCAGATCCGCCGATGCATCCGGAGTATGGGACCGTGCCAGGCCGTCACCGGATGCGAAGTCATGTCAGCGCAACGGGCGCCGTCGCAGCCGCGATGGCGCTCGTCGTCGTTGTCGCCGGCGTCTGGTTCGGCTACCAACGGCTGTCGGCACCGTCGTGCTCCGGGGAACTGCCGCTGGTGGTCTCGGCCGCGCCGGAGATCGCCCCGGCCCTGCAGGCCGCCGCCGAGGAGTGGCGCACCGACGCCGGCGCGGTCGGTGACACCTGCGTCGCGGTCCAGGTCGCTGCGGCCGACCCGGTCGACGTGGCCGCCGTCGTCGCCGGGCAGCACGGCGTCGCCCTGGCCGGCGTCGGCCAGGCCAGCGGTACGGCGGTCGCCCCGCACGTCTGGGTGCCGGACTCGTCGACCTGGCTGGCCCGGCTGAGCTCGCTGGCACCCGGGTTCGCCCCGGACAACAACGCCTCGGTCGCCCGCAGCCCGGTCGTGGTCGCCATGCCCGAACCGGTCGCGGCCAACCTCGGCTGGCCCGAGCAGCAACTCACCTGGACCGACCTGCTGCAGCAGATCACTACCGGTACCGACCTGCGTACCGGCATCGTCGACCCGACCCGGGACGCGGCCGGGCTCTCCGGCCTGCTCGCCCTCGGCGCGGCCGCCAGCGAGGCCGGCGAGAACGCCCAGCAGGCGACGACCGCCGCGCTGCGCGCCCTGGCGACCGGGCGGTCGGCGTTGCGCGAGGACCTGCTGGCCCGGTTCCCGCGCTCGGCGGATCCGGCGTCGGTCGCCTCGTCGCTCAGCGCCGCCGCGTTGAGCGAGGAGGACGTGATCGAGTACAACGCGACCCAGCCGCCGATCCCGCTGGCCGCGCTGTACCTGGAACCCGCGCCGACCTCGCTGGACTACCCGTACGCCGTGCTGCCCGGCGCGGACCCGGCCACCTCCGCCGCCGCAGCCGGATTCTTCGCCCGACTCGGCCAGGCCCCGTTCCGTGACCGCCTCGGTGACCAAGGGCTGCGCAGCGCCGACGGCACCTGGGGAGCCGGGTTCAGCGCCCCGCAGGGTGCGCCCAGCCCGGCGGGCACCGCGCCGGCCGCAGCCACCCCGCAGACCGGTGGTACGGCGGCCGGTGGGCTCGACCCGGTCGTCATCGACCGGGTGCTGGCCAGCTGGACCTCGGTCACCCTGCCGGCCCGGATGCTGGCGGTGATCGACGTCTCCGGGTCGATGCTGGACCCGGTGCCGACCGCCGGCGGGGCCACCCGCGCCGACGTCACCCGGGAAGCGGCTCGGCGCGGACTCGCCCTTTTCGACGATTCCTGGGCGCTCGGTCTATGGATCTTCTCCACTGAGCTGGAGGGGGCGCAGGACTGGCGCGAACTGGTGCCGATCAGCCCCTTGAGTAGCCGCCGGTCCGCCCTCGAGGCGTCCCTGGCCGAGGTGGTGCCGAAACGGAATGGAAACACCGGTCTGTACGACACGACACTGGCCGCCTATCTGGCGGTGCAGGACGAGTGGGCAGCCGGGCGTGTCAACTCGGTGGTCATGTTCACGGATGGTAGGAACGAGGACGACGAAGGTATGACCCAGGATCAGTTGCTTGCCGAGTTGGCCGAGGTGGCGGACCCGCAGCGACCGATCCAGATGATCTATGTCGGCATCGGCGACGGAGTGAGTCAGGAGGAGTTGGAGTCGATCACCGAGGTGACCGGTGGCGGCGTCTTCGTGACCGAGGACCCTGCGAACATCGGCGACATCCTGCTGAAGGCGATCGCGCTGCGGCCCACAACCGTCCGCTGAGTTGGTGAATTTGGGGGTTTCGGATGATCCGCCGACTCGCCCCGATGTTCTACCGTTCAACAGCGGCTCCATATTGTACTTCTCATCGTGAATTGATCACGACAAGTGACGTTAATCTGTCGCAAGCTTCGGCCCGACCTTCGGGTGGGCCAAGATATCGGGGTGCCCTGGCACCGCCGGTACCAACGACGGGCCAGTACGGTGCCCGGGGGATGCGTCGACTCGAGCGAGCTGGGGAGGGCTAGTGACGTCGGCGACACTGGTCAACGCTGCGGTGGTGCAACCGGACTCCGTTCCGGAGGCACCGACTGCGGTTCTGCACGCACGACAGCGTGCCTACGTCCGGGCGATCGCAGCCCTGGACATGAGCATCCTCTGCACGGCCGTGCTGGCCGGCTACCTGGTCCGCTTCGGCACCGAGGAGGCCACCGGCGCGGCCCTGTCCTACGTACTGGTCACACCCTGCCTGCTGATCGCGTGGCTGGCCTCGCTGAAGCTGCTGCGCTGCTACGACGACCGGGTGCTCGGCTACGGCGCCGACGAGTACCGCCGGGTCATCACCGCCAGCCTGCGGCTCGCCGGCACGGTGGCGATCATCGGGTACGTCGCCAACGTCGGCATCAGCCGCGGCTTCCTGGCGGTGGCCTTCTCGGTGGGCACCGTCGGTCTGGTGGCCGGGCGGTTCGGTGCCCGTAAGTACCTGCACCGGCGGCGGGCCGTCGGGGCCGGCTGGTTCCGCAAGGTGCTGGTGGTGGGCGACACCCCGCACGTGCTGGAGCTGGTGCACACCCTGCGCCGCGAGCCGTACGCCGGTTACCGGGTGGTCGGTGCCTGCATCCCGGACGCGTTGCTGGCCCCGGTGCCGCAGCGGCTCGGGGACGTACCGGTCGCCGGTTCGTTCCGCAACATTCCGGACGCCGCCGCCGCGACCGGGGCCGACACCGTCGCGGTGACCGCCTCCGGTGAGCTGACCGCGACCCGGCTTCGCCGGCTCGGCTGGCAGTTGGAGGGCACCGGCATCGACCTGGTGCTGGCTCCGGCGTTGACCGACGTCGCCGGCCCCCGGATCCACACCCGGCCGGTCGCCGGGCTGCCGCTGATCCACGTCGAGGCACCGGAGTTCCGGGGGACCCGCAAGCTGGTCAAGGGCTTCGTCGACCGGTCGGTTTCGCTGCTGGCGTTGACCGTGCTGCTGCCGGTGCTGACGCTGATCGCCCTGGCGATCAAGCTCGACAACCGGGGTCCGGTGATCTTCAAGCAGGTACGGGTCGGTCAGGGCGGCCGGGAGTTCCACGTCTACAAGTTCCGGACCATGGTCGTCAACGCCGACGCCCTGCTCGCCGAGCTCGTCGCGAAGAACGAGACCGACGGGTTGATGTTCAAGATGCGCGACGACCCCCGGATCACCCGGGTGGGCCGGTTCCTGCGCAAGTTCTCCCTCGACGAGCTGCCGCAGCTGGCCAACGTGCTGTTCGGGCACATGAGCCTGGTGGGTCCCCGGCCGCCGCTGCCGTCGGAGGTCGCCCGCTACGACGGCGACGTCGCCCGGCGGCTGCTGGTGAAGCCGGGGATGACCGGCCTGTGGCAGGTCAGTGGGCGCTCCGACCTGTCGTGGGAGGACGGCATCCGCCTCGACCTCTACTACGTGGAGAACTGGTCCCTGGCGAGCGACCTGACCATCCTGTGGAAGACCTTCGGCGCCGTCGTCAACGGCCGAGGCGCCTACTGACGACCCGCCTGCCTTCGCGACGATCTTGCGCTTATCGCGAACTTTTGTCCAGTTTGTCCAACGATAACTGCAAGATCGCCGCGATCATGGGTCAGGGGAGGGCGAGCCAGGGGGCCGGGTGGTCACGGACCGCCCGTACCACCGCTCCGGCCGCGCCGGTCGCGGCGGCCTCAGGGCCGAGAACCGACGGCTGTACGGCCACCGGAGACCAGCCGGCCGTGAGCACCCGCCTACCGATTTCCGCCTCGACCACCGGCGACAGCCAGGGGGCCAGCGGCGCGTAGATCCCGCCCAGCAGCACCGTCTGCACGTCCAGCAGGTTGACCACTCCGGCGAGGACCACACCGAGGGCCCCGGCGGCGGCGGCCAGCGCACGGCGTACCTGCGGTTGGCCGTCCGCAGCGCGCCCGGCCAGCTGCCGCAGCGCCTCGGCGGCGGTCAGCCCCTGGTCGGCGAGCCCGGCGGCCCGCAGGATCGCCTCCTGGCCGGCGTACTGCTCCAGGCAGCCGCGCGCACCGCAGCGGCAGGTCGGGCCGTCCGGGCGGACCGCGAGGTGACCGAGTTCGCCGCTCCAACCACGGGCGCCCCGGAACAGCTGCCCGTCGACGACGATGCCGGCACCGATGCCGATCTCGCCGGATACGTAGACGAACGTGGCCAGCTCGCCGCTGCGGGCGTGTAGTTCACCCAGGGCCGCGAGGTTCGCCTCGTTGTCGACGGTCAACGGCAGGTCGGCCAGCGGGGTGCCGGCGGAGGCCAGGGCGGCCGGCACCGCGACGTCCTGCCAGCCGAGGTTGGGGGCCAGCCGGACGACGCCCTCGCTGGTCACCAGGCCGGGTACGGCCAGCGCCGCACCGGCGATCGGCAGTTCGGCGACCTCCGGAGCGGCCAGGACGGTGCCGGCGAGCGTCGCCAGCCGGGTCAGCACCGCCTCGGGGGTTTCCGGGCGCTGGTCGGCGCGGTGTACGGCGCGGTGGCGGACCGCGCCGACCAGGTCGACGACGCAGGCGGCCAGGTAGTCGACGTTGATCTCCAGGCCGAGGCCGGCGGGTCCGTGTGCGGCGAGGGCCAGCCCGGTGGCGGGTCGGCCGGCACCGACGCGGGGCACCGGGTCGACCTCGGTCAGCAGCCGGCCGCCGATCAGTTCGTCGACGAGCGCCGAGACGGTGGCCCGGGTGAGCCCGGTGGTGGCGGCGATCTCGGCCCGCGACGGTGGTCGTCCGGCGGCGGCGACCTGGCGGACCACCAGGCCGAGGTGGTGCTCGCGCAGGCCAGCCTGGCGTAGCGGAGATTCTGGCGTGCGCATGGCCTTGACAATGCCACACCACAGGAAAATAATTCAATCACTAAACAAATCTGTCGTGTTACGCGGAGGTCACCATGACAGTCCAGCCCACACCGGCCGACAAATTCTCCTTCGGGCTCTGGACCGTCGGATGGCAGGCCCGTGACCAGTTCGGCGACGCCAGCCGGGGCCCGCTCGACGCGGTCGAGGCGGTGCACCAGCTCGCCAACCTCGGCGCGTACGGGATCACCTTCCACGACGACGACCTGATCCCGTTCGGCTCCGACACGGCCAGCCGCGACCAGCACATCGCCCGGTTCCGCAAGGCACTGGAGGAGACCGGCCTGGTGGTGCCGATGGTCACCACCAACCTGTTCGGCCACCCGATCTTCAAGGACGGCGGCTTCACCAGCAACGACCGCGCCATCCGGCGGTTCGCGCTGCGCAAGGTGCTGCGCAACATCGACCTCGCCGCCGAGCTGGGCGCGAAGACCTTCGTCATGTGGGGCGGCCGGGAAGGCTCCGAGTACGACCACGCCAAGGACATCCGGGCCGCGCTGGACCGCTACCGCGAGGCCGTCGACCTGCTCGGCCAGTACGTCGTCGACCGCGGCTACGACCTGCGCTTCGCCATCGAGCCCAAGCCGAACGAGCCGCGCGGCGACATCCTGCTGCCGACCGTCGGGCACGCGATCGCCTTCATCTCCAGCCTGGCCCGCCCGGAGATGGTCGGCCTCAACCCCGAGGTCGGCCACGAGCAGATGGCCGGGCTCAACTTCACCCACGGCATCGCCCAGGCGCTGTGGCACGGCAAACTGTTCCACATCGACCTCAACGGCCAGCGCGGCGTCAAGTTCGACCAGGACCTGGTCTTCGGCCATGGAGACCTGCTCAACGCGTTCTCCCTGGTCGACCTGCTGGAAAACGGCGGCCCCGACGGCGGCCCGGCCTACGACGGCCCCCGGCACTTCGACTACAAGCCGTCACGCACCGAGGACTACACCGGCGTCTGGGCGTCGGCCGCCGCCAACATGCGGACGTACCTGCTGCTCAAGGAGCGGGCGGCGGCGTTCCGGGCCGACCCGGAGGTGCAGGAGGCCCTCGCGGCCAGCAAGGTCCCGGACCTTGCGGTGCCCACCCTCAACCCCGGCGAGACCTACACCGACCTGCTCGCCGACCGGTCCAGCTTCGAGGACTTCGACCCGGAGGCCGTCGCCGAGCAGGGCTTCCACTTCGTCCGCCTCAACCAGCTCGCGGTCGAGCACCTGCTCGGCGCCCGCTAGCCCCGTACCGTCCACCGCGAACCCGCCCGACCCCCTCATGGAGGACCAGCCGTGACCCTCGTCGCCGGCGTCGACTCGTCGACCCAGTCGTGCAAGGTGGTGATCCGCGACGCGGACACCGGCAAACTGGTCCGTGAGGGCCGGGCGGCGCATCCGGACGGCACCGAGGTGCACCCGGACGCCTGGTGGGCGGCGCTGCAACAGGCCGTCGACGCCGCCGGCGGGCTGGACGACGTCTCCGCCGCCGCCGTCGCCGGCCAACAGCACGGCATGGTCTGTCTGGACGAGGGCGGCGACGTGGTCCGTCCCGCCCTGCTGTGGAACGACACCCGCTCGGCCGGTGCCGCCGCCGAACTGATCGACGAGTTCGGCGGCGGCACCGCCGGCCGGCAGGCCTGGGCCGACGCGGTCGGCCTGGTGCCGGTGGCCAGCTTCACCATCACCAAACTGCGCTGGCTGGCCCGCACCGAGCCGGCGTCGGCCGACCGTACGGCTGCGGTCTGCCTGCCGCACGACTGGCTGACCTGGCGGCTGGCCGCGACCGGCGACCTCGCCGCGCTGCGCACCGACCGCAGCGACGCCAGCGGCACCGGCTACTGGTCGGCGGCGACCGGCCAGTACCGCCCCGACCTGCTGGAGCATGCCTTCGGCCGGACGCCGCTGGTGCCGACGGTGCTCGGCCCCACCGACCCGGCCGGCGCGTTGCGCTCCGGCGCACCGCTCGGCCCCGGTGCCGGTGACAACGCCGCTGCCGCCCTCGGCGTCGGTGCCCGCCCCGGCGACGTGATCGTCTCGATCGGCACCTCCGGCACGGTGTTCAGCGTCGCCGACACCCCGGCCGCCGACCCCAGCGGCACCGTCGCCGGTTTCGCCGACACCACCGGCCGCTTCCTGCCGCTGGTCGCCACGCTCAACGCCGCCCGGGTGCTCGACGCCGCCGCGAAGCTGCTCGGCGTCGACCACGAGCGGCTGGCCGAGTTGGCGCTGAGCGCGCCGGCCGGCGCCGACGGGCTGGTGCTGGTGCCGTACCTCGAAGGGGAACGCACCCCGGACCGGCCGACGGCCAGCGGGTCGCTGCACGGGCTCACCCTGGCCAGCAGCACCCCCGCGCACCTGGCGCGGGCCGCCGTCGAGGGCATGCTCTGCGCGCTCGCCGACGGGCTGGACGCCCTGGTCGCGCAGGGCGCGACCGTCAACCGGGTCATCCTGGTCGGCGGCGGGGCGCGCTCTGCGGCGGTACGCCGGATCGCGCCCGAGGTGTTCGGCTGCCCGGTGCTGGTGCCGCCGCCGGGGGAGTACGTCGCCGACGGTGCCGCTCGGCAGGCCGCCTGGCTGGCGTCCGGTGCCGCCGAGGCACCGGACTGGACCCCGGCCGACACCGAGGAGTACGCCGCCGACCCGGTGCCCGCCATCCGGGACAGGTACGCCGAGGCGCGCGATCACGTCCTGAACCGGATCTCCGCAGGCTGACCCGGCTGTACTCCGCTGTCTCACGGTTCTGTTGTCTTGACGGCGTCGCCGTCGATCCAGGACGGTCACTGTGTGTCGTCCGCTGTCTGTTGTGGGCGGTATGTGGTGGCAGATCGTGATGGAGTCTTTACAGATGTGGAGGTGGATCTTTAGGGTCGGACGGACATGCCCAATAGCCACGGGGGTCCCTAGTGGATGCTGTCCATGTGCCGCCGTCCCGTCCGAGCCGTCCCCGACAATATTGGCTGGCGTTCCCGACCGCCGTGGTGCTGGGACTTGTCAGTGCGGCGCTGCCGCCGTCCCCGGTAGAGGCTCAGTCGCCGCAGCCGCAGCCGCAGTGTGTGGGTGAGGCGGCGACGTCCGTGGCGGCCGAGCGGATCGCCGAGGCCTGCGCGGTCCGGGTCGAGGCCCTCGACCTGCGTGACGAGTACTCGCAGGTCTACGTGGAACCCGACGGTTCGCGAACCTTGGAATCGGCGGTCGTGCCGCAGCGGGTTCGGACCGGGGCCGACTCGTGGACGCCGGTGTCGACCGAGCTGACGGAGCGAACGGACGGCCGGCTCGCCCCGGCGGCCACCACGGCCGACGTCTCGTTCAGCGGTGACGGTACGGGCCCGTTGGTGGCCGTCCGGATGGGTGAACACGAGTTCACCCTGTCGTGGCCGGAGCCGCTCTCCGCGCCGACAGTGCAGGGCGACACCGCCGTCTACGGGTCGGTGTTCCCCGACACGGACCTGCACGTGATCGCCACCCCGACCGGCTACCGGCATGTGTTGGAAGTCAAGACCGCTCAAGCTGCGGTTCACCCGGACCTTGGGCGGATCCGGTACGTGTTCGGTGGGGACATCACTCCGCAGCCACTGACCGAGGGCGGGCTGCGGCTTGTAGACCCGGACGGGCGGACCGTCGGTGTCACACCGACCGCGTCGATGTGGGACTCGTCGGTCGATCCGTCCGTGGGCGGTGAGGTGACGGCCGGCCGTGACGCGGCCGGATCGGCGGTGACGCCGGATCCATCGACCGCCGCTGGGCCGGGACCGGCTGCGCCGATGGTGCCGATCGAGGTGGATGTGGCCACCGGGGATCTGGAGGTCGTGCCGGACCCGTCGGTGCTGGCCGGCGCCGAGACTGTCTACCCGGTGTTCATCGATCCGGCTTTCGACAACAAGAGCACCCGGTGGGCGTACGCGAACAACATCAACACGAACTGGGACATCGGCAACCGGGCGTGGGTGGGGCGTAACTCCTACGACGGGGCGTTGTACCGGTCGTTCTTCGACTTCAACGTCTGGCAGATCCGCGGCAAGCGGATCTTGTCCGCGCAGGTCCGCGCCAAGCTCGACCACTCCTGGTCGTGTTCAGCGACGTGGGTGCATCTGTACCGCACGGCGGGTGTGTCGGCGACGCCCCGAATGTCGTGGGGCACCCGACCGCTGCCGTCGTCGAAGTGGTTGGCGGCGCAGGAGGCCAACGCCAACGAGGCCGGCGGGTGTGGCGTCATCCAGCCGGACGTCGACGTCGAGTTCGGCGGATCTACCCTGACCACCGACGTGCAGTACGCGGTGAACCAGCAGTGGACCGGCTACACGGTCGGACTGTGCGCGTGCAACAGTTCGGGACAGTACGAGTCCACGCAGGACCGCTGGAAGAAGTTCTACGTCGACCAGACCTGGCTGATCGTCAGCTACAACTCACGGCCGGGGATTCCGACCGAGCTGACCACCTCGTCGGTGGCATGCGGTGGTGTCGTCGGCACCACGTCCCCGACCTTGCGGGCCCGGTATGTCGACCCGGACGGTTCCGACACCCTGACCGGTCGGTTCGAGTGGAAGGACGTGACCAGCCCGACCGCGACCCAGACCAACGGGCCGTCCCGACCGGCCAACAACTTCGGCGAGATCACGCTGAACCTCGGGGCGGGGGCAGAGGGGAAAACCTTCGTCTGGCGGGTCTACACCACCGACGCCCACGACGGGTCCGACTGGTCTGGCGCGTGCCACTTCACGGTCAACGCCAGCGCACCGCCGGCACCGGGCATCACATCGTCGGACTACCCGTCCGGGCCTACCGCGCACGGCGGTCCGGGCCAGTCCGGCTCCTTCACCTTCACCGCCGGTGGTGCACCGGATGTGACGACCTACGTCTACGGCTGGAGCAATCCACCCGGCAACCAGGTGACGGTGTCACCTGGGTCCTCGCGGACGGTCACGCTCACGCCGCCCAAGCACGGGCTCAACATGCTGTACGTCTACAGCAAGGACACCGCCGGCACACCGAGCCCGACGACTCCGTACCAGTTCCTGGTGGGCTCGCCAGCTGCCCCGATCGGGCACTGGCCGCTCAACACCGTCAACGGACACGGTCTCACCGATACGGCCGGGGACGCGGACCTGATGGCGTCCGGTGACGTCACCTGGCCGGCCGACACCAGGCTGATCGGCGAGAGCGTCCCGTTCTTCGATAGCATCGACGAGTCGCCCAACAATCTTTATGGCAGCGCGTCCGCGACAGTGTCTGATCTGGACACTGCAGGGTCGTTCAGTGTCTCAGCATGGGTGCGCGCCTCGGCGCTCACCGGCGGAAACCGTACGGCGGTCAGCCAGGACGATACCGACTTCAGCGGATTCTACCTCGGAATCCGGTACCTCGGAAGCCCGCCCGCGCCGTATTGGTCGTTCATGATGGGGAACTCGCCATCTGTTGGTAGTAATCATCGGGCTGACTCCGGTTCGCCGATAACCGCTGCCGATATCGGAAAGTGGACGCATTTGGCTGCTGTCCATGACGCCCAGGTTGGAGTGATGCGTCTCTACGTCAACGGTGAACTTGCAGCGGAGACAACGCGTTCTGCGGTGCCCTGGACGGCAACCGGTCCAGTCGTCGTCGGTCGGGCACTGTGGTACGGGGCGCTGACTGACAGTTGGCGCGGCGAGGTAACCGATCTGCGGATATGGAACCGGGTCATCGTCGCCGACGACCTGCAGGGCACCAACGCCGATCCACAGGCAGGGACGATTGCCATGCGCGGAATCCTCTCCCCGGTCAGGGTCGGCATGTGGGACTTCTCCTGGACTGCCGACTGCTGGTGTGGTGAGGCAATCGATGACGAAAGATGGGGTCGAGACCTCTACCTGGCCGGATGGGATTCCGTTCCCGCGTCAGCGACCTTCACCGAGGACGGCC
This sequence comes from Solwaraspora sp. WMMA2056, assembly GCF_030345095.1. NCBI lineage: Bacteria > Bacillati > Actinomycetota > Actinomycetes > Micromonosporales > Micromonosporaceae > Solwaraspora > Solwaraspora sp. WMMA2056. The sequence goes on along the minus strand of NZ_CP128360.1, from coordinate 6,170,660 downwards.
ACGATGACGGCGATGCGGCGTGGTTCGACGGCGCATCCGGCTACGCCTCGACTACTGATCCCTACACCCTGGTGCAGAACCCTGTCGTTCGCACCGATCAGTCGTTCACCGTCTCAGCGTGGGCGCAACTCGACGGCGACCCGGCCGACCCGCTGCCGGCCGGAAACATCTCCGTTGTCGCCCAAGAGGGGACTCAGGTCGACGCCTTTGCGCTCGGCTACCAGGCTGCCGCGCAACGGTGGGCGTTCTGGTTGCACGGTGCCGACGTCAGCAACAGCTCCACGTCGGCAGCAGTGACCTCACCGGTCGTCCCGGTCCCCGGCGAATGGTTCCACCTTGTCGGTGTCTACGACGCCGGGACAGAGTCAGTCACCTTGTATGTGAACGGTCAGGCGGCAGGTCCGGTTTTCCTCAGCGCACCGACCTGGGCTGCGGCCGGCTCCCTCACTCTCGCCCGCGAGCTGTGGAACGGCAACCTCGGCGGATACTTCCCCGGAACCATCGACCAGGTCACGGTCTACGTGGGCGTGATGAACGCCCGCGAGGTCAACAACCTCTATACCACCTCATGATGTCGCCCGCCCCTTCCCGTGCCCTCGGCTTCAACGGAGGTCGTAGCTATGCCTAGGTCGTTGTCCAGCCGGATCAGTGTCTCATCCTCGACCTTGCAGCGGCTCAAGCCGACCAGGGCCGTCGGGCGCAGGTGGCGGTCGGCGATCGCTGTCTCCGCCGCTGTGTTGATGACAGCTACACTCGGGATGGCCGTACCCCCGGTGTCAGCAGTTGCAGTGCAGCCGGACCGATTGAAGGTCAGCCAACCTGATCCGACAGACTCGATCGAGGTAAAGAGCCGGAGCCGTCCCTCGGACCTTACGCAAACGGCAGGAAGCTCGGCACCAAAGACCGTAGTATGGCCGGCACCGGGTGCCCATGAGATCGACCTGACCGGTGCGACCATGACCGCGCAGGAAGCGCGTCTGCTCGGCGAGTCCACCAGAACGAGGATGGCGAGGGTCGGAAGTTCTCCAATCCGGATCGGTCTGCCCGCAGCAGTTGGTTCCCGTGGAGGGTCGCCAGGCGGGGTCACGGTGGAGATCCTGGACCGTGCACGGTTGCCGGAAAATTGGCGTCGAGGCGTACTGCTGAGCCTCGCGGCCACCGATCCGACCTCCGAAATCGAGCGCGTCGAGATCTCGGTCGACTATTCCACGTTTGCCGGCGCATACGGTGCTGACTGGGCGTCTCGACTGCGGTTGGTTGAACTCCCAAAGTGCGGACTGACTCGGCCGGAGGCCGGAGAATGCGCTGCACGTGAACTTACCTCCCGAAACGACGCTGGCACCCAGCAGGTGACAGGACAGGTTGACCTCGCCCCAGTGGCCCAGCGTCTCGGTGCGAGTGGTGAAGGCGCCTTTGTCGCTCTGATGGCGGGCTCTGCCAGCAGCGCCGGAGATTACGGTGCCTCCACACTGCAGCCGTCGTCAACCTGGTCTGCCGGTGGTCCAAGCGGTGACTTCACCTGGGCCTATCCGATGCGGGTTCCGCCGACACCAGGTGGCCCGACGCCTGAATTGGCGCTAGCTTACTCCTCCGCTTCCGTCGACGGCCGAGGAGAGGCGACCAATAACCAGCCATCCTGGGTCGGGGAGGGATTTGAGCTGGTCCAAGGATTTGTCGAACGAAGCTACCGTCCATGCCGTGACGACATGGGTGGAAACGCGAACAACAGCACCAAGACGGGTGACCTCTGCTGGGGGACAGACAACGCCGTTCTGTCGCTCAGTGGAAGGTCGGTCGAGCTGATACGGGACGGTGTGAGTGGCACCTGGCGCTCTAAGCAGGATGACGGCTCGCGCATCGAGCGTTTTACCAACACTGACAACGCCGACGATGACAACGAGTATTGGCGGGTAACGACCGCCGATGGCATCCAGTACTACTTTGGACTTAATCGACTGGCCGGGTGGTCATCCGGCAAGCCGACCACACAGTCGGTCTGGACCGCTCCCGTAGCAGGCAACAACTCGGGCGAACCGTGTCGGCAGGCATCCTTTGCCAACTCCTTCTGCGACCAGGCCTGGCGATGGAATCTCGACTACGTTGTCGATCTGCACGGCAACACGATGTCGCTGTGGTACACGCCGCAGGCAAACAAATACGGACGGATCAACAACACTGGCGGGGCGGCGACGTACATACGCGGTGGAACGTTGAGTCGGATCGACTACGGAACGGACAACCGCAGCGGTACGGACACGGTTTACACGGCCACGAGTCCGCCGGCCAGGGTGGTTTTCGGTCAGACTGATCGCTGTCTTTCCTCGTGCTCCACGAAGAATGAGGATCGATGGCCTGACACGCCATGGGATCAGGAATGCACCGGCTCGTCGTGTGCCGACAACTTCACCCCGACTTTCTGGTCCAGTAGTCGGCTGGCAAGCGTCACGACCAGGGTGTGGAATCCGACGGCCAATGCATACCGCAGCGTTGACTCGTGGACGTTCGTGCACGATTTTCCGTCTACTGGTGACGGTACTCGTCGTGGTCTCTGGCTTGAATCAATCACGCATACTGGGCATGCCGGAGTGGCGGCAATCGCCTTGCCGGAGATCAACTTTGACTGGGTGCAGTTGCCTAATCGAGTTGACACGATTGGTGACACGAAGCCTGAGATGAACTGGCATCGTATCAGCACGATTTGGACCGAGACCGGCGGTAAGATATCCGTTTCTTACTCACCTCCCCAGTGCGTACCGGGGAGTGTGATGCCATCTTCTCCGCATACCAACACCTTGCGGTGCTACCCGGTACTGAGCGAGGCGGTGGGCGGAGGGACGGAGACGGACTACTTCCACAAGTACGTCGTCGACAGCGTCACCGAGGCGGACTGGACCGGCGGTGGCACCGATGTGGTGACCAGTTACGAGTACCTCGGGACACCCGCATGGCGGTACACGGAGGATGACGGACTCACCAAGAACGCGTACCGGACCTGGTCGGACTACCGAGGCTACGGGAAGGTTCGAGTCCGTACCGGTGCGCCCGGACAGGAAACGCTGACCGAATCGACCTACCTGCGCGGTATGCACGGTGACCGTTCGGCACCCTCGGGCGGGACCAGAAACATTCAGGTTACCGCCTCGATAGGCGCTGCTGTCAACGACGAGGACGCCTGGTCCGGGATCATGCGTGAGCGGGTGGTCTACAACGGCGTAACCACCGCGCCGGTGTCGAAGACCGTCACCGTCCCGTGGCAGTCGGCTGCGACCGCAACTCGGACGATCGGAGATTCGACCGTTCACGCCCGCTACACGGGCACCGGAACGGCGTACAGCTCGACCTACCTCGACGGCGGGCGAGGTTGGCTCACTACCAAGGTCGTCAACACCCACGACAACTACGGAATGCTCACTCAGGTCAACGATCTAGGAAAAGTATCTGCTGACGGCGCCACGGATGTCCCGGGCGACGAACAATGCGAGAAGACCACCTTCAACCGGAACGAAGGTGTCAACCTTCTCGGACTGGTCGCCCGGATACAGTCATTCGCGTTGGCATGTGGGCAGACACCTGCCAACGGCACGCACATTCTCGATGACATTAGAACCAGCTTCGACAACCAGGCGCCCGGGGCGGAGCCAATCAAGGGGAATGTCACCAAGGTTGAAGGGCTCAAAGACTGGTCGCCAACGGGCGGCGGCACCACAACCTGGCTGACGACGTCACGGATGAGCTACGACGCCTACGGTCGGCTCACCGAGGCTTGGGACGTCAGAGAAAACAAGACAACAAAGGATTACACCCCGCCTGTCGGCGGACCGGTGACGAGGGTGACCACCACGAACCACCTCGGTTGGACGTCGACCGAGGACATGGACCCGGCGTGGGGGATGCCGACCACCAAGATCGACGTGAACAATCGGCGTACCGACCTTGAGTACGACGCGCTGGGACGGCTCCGTAAGGTGTGGCTGCCGAACCGAAACAAGGCGAGCGGCCACGACCCGAACACCGAGTACGCCTATCTGCTCCGCAACAGCGGCGGAGTCAACGCCGTCACCACCAAGAAGCTCAACGCTGACGGCAACTACGTAACCACGTACCAGCTCTACGATGGATTACTTCGATCCCGCCAGACCCAACGGCCAGCTGCTTCCGGGACAGGAACGGTTTTCACCGAGACGATCTACGATGCCGCTGGCCGGCCGCGCACGGTCAACAACGAGCACCACGATCCGGCGGTCGCCCCAGGCACCACACTTCGAACGATCCTGGAGTGGGAGACACGTAGCCAGGCAGTCACGAACTATGACCGGGCTGGCCGGCCGACCGCGAGTATTCAACGCTCCGCCGGAGCCGAGAAATGGCGGACAACCATCTCGTACGGCGGGGACCGGGTCTACACAACTCCACCGGCCGGCGGGACGCCGACGACGGTAATCACCGACGCACGGGGGAATATCGTCGAGCAGCGTCAACACAAGGGCGCCACACTGGCTGCCGACCACATCACGACCACCTACGAATACGACGCCAAGGGCCAGCTGACCGGAGTCGCCGATCACGCCGAAAATCGTTGGAGCTTCGAGTACGACATCCTTGGCCGCAACGTCGGCACGGTCGATCCCGACTCAGGGACGTCGACCTACGTGTACAACGACTATGGTGATCTGACCGAGAGCACCGACGGGAACGGCGAGGTCCTCGCGTATGAGTACGACGATCTCGGCCGGAAAGTCGGCACTTACGACGATGAGATCAGCGCCACCAGCAAGAGATCGACCTGGACGTACGACACGGCCCCCGGAGCCAAAGGCCATCTGCATACCGCCACCCGCTGGATCGATGAAGAGGCGTATACGACGCGGGTGCGGGGCTACTCGGCGCTCTACCAGTCGACCGGCGAGGACTACATCATCCCGTCCAGCGAGACAGGTCTGGGTGGTACCTACTCGGTGACCCGCGGCTACAAAACCGACGGCAGCCTGCAGTTCGTGCGTTATCCTGACGTCGGTTCCCTAGGGCAGGAGCGGGTCGACTATTTCTACGACCCGGTTACCGGCCTGGCAGACCATGTGAAGACGACAGGCGATGAGTTCTATGTAGCAGCCACCGGCTACACCACCTTCGGCGAGGTCGGGCTGGTTACCTATCAGCACGGCACCACCGGATATGTTGAGCGCGGTTACGTCCATGACGACGTCACGCGCCGGCTGAAGAAACTCATCACCCGAAGGCAGACAGCACCAGAGTACGTCGCGGACCTCCAGTACGATTACGACGACGCTGGCAACATCACCAAGATTGCTGATGCGCCGGCCGGCGGAAGCGCTGACATCCAGTGCTTCACGTACGACAGCCTGCGACGCCTGACCGAGGCATGGACGCCCGGAGTAGACGACTGTGCCGCCGCGCCAACCCTCGGAGGACTCGGTGGTCCAGCTCCCTATTGGCTGTCGTGGACGCTCGACGACGTCGGGAACCGACTGACCGAGACCACACACGCAGCCGGCGGGAACACCACCCGTACATACACCTATCCTGCGCCGGGAGGAAGCCAGCCTCACACGCTGTCGTCGATCACCACCGTCGAACCCGGCGGTAGCAGCCTCAGCGAGTACGACTACGACGACGCCGGAAACACGTCCACCAGGCCGAGCCCAACTTCGGGCAACCAGACGCTGGCCTGGGATGCTGAGGGCCGTCTGGAAGAAGTGACGGACGGCGGGCAGAGCCACAGCTTCGTCTACGACGCCGCCGGCAGCCGCTTGATTCGGCGCGACAGCACCGGCAAGACGCTCTACCTGCCCAACATGGAGATCCGATACACGACCTCCACTGCCACCACCTCGGCAACCCGCTACTACACCTACGTCGAGGGCGTCTTCGCGATGCGATCGACCGGCGGCGGGCTCACCTGGCTGGCCACCGATCACCAGGGCACTCAGTCGGTAGCGATCAGCGCGAACGCCAACCAGGACGTCACACGCCGCCGACAGACCCCGTACGGCGGCGAACGGGGAGCATCGCTGCCGACCATGTGGCCGAACTTGAAGGGATTTGTCGGCGGCGACGTTGACCCGACCGGGCTGACTCATATCGGGGCGCGGCAGTATGATGTAGCGCTCGGTAGATTTATCAGCCTGGACCCAGTGCAGGACCTGACCGACCCCCAGCAATGGCACGGATACGCCTACTCCAACAACAACCCGATAACTTACAGCGACCCCACCGGCCTACTTCACACCGTCGGCGAGGGAGGCGGCAGGAAGGATGCCTGCACCGGATCCTGCGCAGGCTACGTTCCGCACTACACAACACAGGCGGCAAAGTATCCGAATGGCCGGCCCTCGATTGTCGCCGCATGTGGTCGGGAGTCTTGCAGCCTTGCGCGACCGGGGGGTCCGAACCCCAAGGAGCCGGTGATCCACCCGATTGACTGGGTGGAGAACTACTGGGGTACGCCATACGCCGAGGTGCCCATCCCGGATCGGGACAAGGGTCTCAAGAGATGGTATTGCCATTACAACCGAGAAGTCTGTGATGCCCAGGAACAGCAGATCTGGGAAGGTTATCGACAGTTCCTTCTAGAGGTAACCGGAATTGCCGATGCGCAACGTTGCGCTGAGGGGAGCTGGTCGGGTTGTCTCTGGACCGCGTCAGCTTTCATTCCGGTAGGTAAGCTCAAAGCCGTTGACGATGTCTACGGGCTGGCCGCCGGAGTGGGGCGTGCCGGCAAGGCATGTAGCTTCAGTGGCGACACCGAGGTGCTGATGGCGGATGGCAGCACCAAGCCGATTGGCGAGGTCGTCGCCGGCGATGAGGTCATCGCGTATGACCCAGAGACTGGTGAACGGGGAATCCGTACCGTCACAGACACCTGGGTGCATGAGGATCACCTCGTCGAACTTGTCGTCGACGGCGGGACGATCAGTACTACCGAGGATCACCCGTACTGGAACGAGACGGATCGCCAGTGGCAACGGGCGGATGCCCTTCACTCGGGTGACTATCTCCTCACCGCAGCAGACGAACTCCTCGGCGTTGTAGGCGTGCAGTCCGCGCCCATCACTGATCTAGCCTATAATCTGACTGTGGCCGGCATCCACGCGTATTATGTGCTCGCCGGCAATGCCTCGGTCCTCGTGCACAATTGTGGTGAAATTGCGTTGGGTAAGCAAACGGTCGACGGTGATGATATGGCCTTGGATATCTTCGGTATGGAGCGTGGTGCGCAGACATATAAAGAGTGGGTAGGGTCGGGTTCCTGGCATGAGCAGCTGCTCGGTTTTATTTCAGATGGCAAGACGCGGATCCATGTCAATTTGGATGGAATCGATGACCCTGTCTCGTATGCTGCTTCGGGTAAGAACGTTGACCCGGCTGACGTGGGTGGCCGCGGATTCACTAGATGGGAGATGTATCAGTTGAGTCAAAGTCCAGAAGCGTGGAGTCGAGTTACCTGGTATCGGAATGGGCGGCCTGATGAAAATCCGTTCGGAGGGTGATGTAAATGGGGTCATTCTGCCTTGGAGGAGTGGGTGCAATTTCCGGCTATGGCGGTATGGGGTCGGGCATTCACAACTGTTGTTAAGGAGTTTTGGTAGCGGAGGTCGTGAAGCATTGAGTGTCCAATTCGACGCAGTTGAGTTTGTCAAGCTTCGAAGGAGCTATCCGGATCTTGTTCTTCGACTGGCGAGGGAGGATGAAGAGGTCGGGTTCGAGGAGACAATGCTATTGCCGATTCCCCAACTACGTATCGTACTGGAGGGTCAAGGGCGCGTTGGGCTCGTTTCCTGTTCGCGTGTAACCGTGCGAAGGTCCGACGATCCCGAAGTCGACGCTTGGGATTCGGGGACGGTGTTGTTCTCGGTCACGTGCAGGCGTCGTCGCGATTAGAACTCCAGTTGTACTTCAGGCTGCCTTGGCTGAGCGCGCAACGAAGCGGACGCCGACGCGGTGTCCGCCATCCGTGACCGGCACGCCGAAGCGCGCGACCACGTACTGAACCGGGTCGCTGCGGCCTAGCTAAGACGGCGAGGAGCCCCCTTTTGCCGGAGGTGTCGACCCCCGGAGCGCAGCTTCCCGGATCTCCCGTCCGGAATCCCGGGCAGGGGTTGCCGGACCCCTTCGGGTCCGGAGACCGGTCCCGGGCCCGGACCTCGGATCTCGGGGGAATCCGAAGGTCCGGCCCGGGACCGGCTTGCGGGGAGCGGTGGGGAACGCTGCGCCCCGGGGGCGTTCAGTGCGGACCGGGCGGCGTTTCTTGGTCCACCTTGGTAACGGTGCCCCGCCGGCGCAGCGCGTCCTTGTACGCCTGGACACCGACCGCCTTGCCGTCGCGGTCGCCGTCCTCGGTGTTGATCTCCCGGCCGTAGAGAGCCACCCACGAGCGCCACTCGGGGAGGGCCAGACCTCCGCCACCCGGAGCCGGACCGGGCGCTTGCCGTCCAGGTGGTCACATTGGCGCAGCGCCACCAGATCCCCGGGGCACACCAGTGGGGCTGAATCAGACATCGTCCAACGCTCCGTACGACTCGGCGGATTCGTCCTTGCCGTCGTGGACATACCCGGCCGGCATCAGCCCGGAAAGATGGAGTACGGCGCGAATCCGCCGCGCGTTCGGTGGGTCCCATCGGTCCAGAATGGTGATCGCCCGGGAGAACGGCCGGCACGGCCCGGGGATGCCGCCGCACCGGTGGCATTCGCCGGTGGTCCGGTTCGGCAGGTGGGTGCGGGCGGTCGAGTTCGCGTCGTGGATCGCCCGGGACAGCTCGGGCGACCGGGCCGATCCATCCACCCGGCCCGGACCCGGGCTGGTCTCCCCGGGGGTCCGCTTCGGCAGCGGCGGCCGACCCGGTGTGGGTGCCGCCGCATCGTCCGCTGCTGTGAACGTGATGTACCGGGCGAGGCGGGGAGTCCCGCCAATGCCGTCATTCCTGATCGACATTTTTCCTCCGAGTGGAGTCGACTGTGGTGTTCGCCGACTTCCACCCTGGACTATCAGCCCCCCACCACAGAAGATAAGAAAAGCCCGGGAGCGACCAGGTGGCAATTGATCAACGCGGGTGACTCCGGGGAATGTCCGGCACCGGTCAGTGGTGCGCCGTGATGAATTGGGGGACGTGAAAGGCTATGTCTGCGAGCGAGTATCTGGTAGAGGACCTTCGTCGTGTCCGGGAGATGCTGGGGCTCACCCAGGAGTCCTGGGGTGAGCGCCTGCACTTCTCGGCGTCGCACGTCGGGGCGGTGGAGCGGGGCGAGCGGCCGGCACTGCCGGACTACCTCGGGGCGGTGGACCGGGTGTACGGCACCGCGTTCATGAAGTTCTATCGGGAGTTCATCCGTGGCGAGTGGACGCCGGTGTGGTATCGACCGTTCGTCGAGTACGAGGGCCGCGCGAGACTGCTGCGGATCTTCCAACCGATGATGATGCCCGGCCTGTTGCAGACCGAGGCATACGCACGCGCTCTGTTGCAGGCGCTCAACACCAAGCCGGAGGAGCTTGAGCCGGCCCTGGCCGCCCGACTGGACCGGCAGGAAATCGTCACCCGGGCCACGAACGCCTGCCGACTGGTGGTGGTGCTCGACGAAATGGTGTTACGCCGGTCGGTGGGCGGGCCGGAGGTGATGCGCGACCAGTTGAAGGCGATCGCCGACGCCAACCAACGGCAGAACGTGCAGGTGCACATCGTGCCGTTCACCACCGGAGGCTATCCCGGGATGCTCGGGCCGATGGTGCTCGCGACCGTGGACGGCCGGACGGTCGGTTTCCTCGAAGGCCACCAGGAAGGGCGGTTGATCGAGGCCAAGGAGGTCTATTCACAGGCGATCCTGTAGAAGTGCAGCCCGATGGCACAGGAGATCGTTTCTGTGAAGGTCGCGAGCGGTCTGCGGTAGTCGGTGTGCAGGATTCTCCAGATCTTCAGATTCGCGATGACCTGTTCGACGACCCAGCGGATCTTGTTGACCTGCCTGTTGTATTCCTTCTGCCACTCTGTGAGCTCGCCGCCCTTGGGCTTCTTGTACGGGGTGATCATGCCGTTGCCGACGTATCCCTTGTCGCCGATCCAGCCTGCAGGATTCAGGCTGACGAGAACACCGGTGTCGTTGATCGCGTACGAGTCGTGGTGGTTGCCGGTGACGGGATCGGAGACCCAGACGAGCGCGCCGTCGAGGGTGCAGGCGACCTGGACGCTCATGCCCGTGGTCTTGTGCTTGCCGGAGTACAGACAGCGGTCCGTGCGCCATGACCAGCAGGGGAACAGGGTGCCGTCGACGATGTACTGGACGGTCGGGTCGAGCTCGTCGGCGGTCGGCACGAACCCCGCCAGCACGCGGTCGAGGACCGGGGTGATGGCGGTGACCGCCCGTGAGATCGTCGACTGGGAGACGCCGTGCGCCTCGGCGATCTCCGCTTGGACGCGGTTGCGCCGCATGTAGGTCAACGTGACCACGAGGGCGCGGTAGAGGCCGAGGATCGGTGGCCACGGTTCCATGCCCAGGTTCCGGCATTCGGCGCGGACCAGCACGCAGAGGTCGCGGATCTGATCGGTCGTGAAGCCGGTGGTATGATACATGTTCGGCGGTCCGCTTTTCTTTGGTTGTTGTGTGGTAACTCCATCCTATGGGAGGGCGGGCCGTCTCATTTATCAGGGGGTCCACTGTGGGCTATCGAGGCCCTGCTGAATAAGCCTCAAGGATGTCACCGAGGCGCTGGAAGAGGACTGGGAAGCTATCCGGGGGTACGCTCTGCCCGGCCAGCAGTCCCACGAGATGATCATGGAGGCGATCGAGACATGGAGCTGACCGAGGCGCGTTGGCGCAAGAGCACCAGGTCCGACAGCGGCAACTGTGTCGAGGTGGCCGACAACCTGCCGGGCCGCGTCTACGTCCGGGACACCAAGGACCGCGACGGCGGTATGTTGGCCTTCGCCCCGTCGTCCTGGTCGAGCTTCGTCGAGCTGGCCAAGACGTACGCCTGAGCTTCCGCGAACCCACTTCCGCTTTCCGTAGCCGGAGTACACAGAGCCCCGGGACCCCGCCCCAGTCGCCACGGTCCCGGGGCTACTCCGTCCGCCCCCGCGAAGGCTCCGTCGTGACGCCCGTGAGCGCGGACCCTTCGCGGCGGACCTGTCCACCGCAGGTCGACAGGGTAGAATTCGGACCCAGTCGCAGCTTCCTCGGAAGTTCCCTTCATTGAGGCGCCCACAGCAGCGCGAGTGCGCCGAACCCGAAGAAGCTTGCAGCTCTCTCGGGAGCTGCCCTTCACTGAGAAGCGACGCCGGTCCGTGTGACCGGCGTCGACTTCTTCGCGGTATGACCCGGTCCGGCGGCGACCACGGCTAGCTTGCAATGCGCTGGCCATCTCTCGTGGGAACGCTGTATGTCCGAGGCATGTCCGATGATTCTGCCGAAGCGATCAGTGAGCGGGTGGCGGCTGTCGGCAAGTCGCCGCTGGCCGATAATGCCCGCCAACCGATCAAGATCACCGAAAGTTCGACGAACACCGAGATCGTCCAGAGGTTGAAGATCAGTAACCGATCTGCTGGTCCATCGACTTCTGACATCGTCGAGGTGATGCGGAACAGCCGACGGTGATCGGTATCAAGGTCCAGGCTCGGTGGATCAGGGCTGATCCTGGTGCGCCGCATTTGTGACTGTGACCATCGGGACCGAGCTGTCAGCACCTTGTACGGGTTCGCCTGGCTGGTCGCGGTCATGCTGGCTGCTGCGCTTCGATCGGTACGCCCTGAACATCGCGATACCTGCCGCCGCCGCGCCGAAGGCCAGAGTCAGCACGGCCGAGGCGACGATGGTGGGTTGGGCACCGATGCCAGTGATCAACGGCCCTCCGGCCATGGTCCCGAGCGGCACGGACAAGGTCACGATGGCGGCGTACGCGGCGAGTACGGGTGCTCTCATGGTGCCGTCGGTCGACTGTTGCAGCAGGGCCATCGTGGTGGCGGGGAACGGCGCCCAGATCAGTCCGCCGACCGCGAACGCGGCAAGGGCAATGCCGGTGGGCGCGCCGACGCCGAGTGGCAGCAGCGCCGCCCCCCAGCCGAGCACGATGGCGATGGTGGTCGGCCACAGTGGCCAGCGGCCGAGGTAGCCGGCGGCGAAGCCGCCGACGATCGCTCCGACCCCGAACACCGTCCAGAACGCGGCGAGGGCTCCGGCCGAGCCGCCGAGTGCCTGTACGGCGTGGATCGGGAGCGCCACCTGCACCGGCCCGTAGAGGAAGAAGAATCCGAAGGTCAGGGCGGACAGGCCCAACAGGGTGCGGTCGCGCCAAATCGCGGTGAAGCCGGCCAGGCTCGACGCCTGCCGCTGCTCGATCGGGGCACGGGCGGTCCTCGGCACGGCGATCAGGTAGGTGATCGCGAGGACGGCGAAGGTCGCGGCGGTGACGGCGATGACGAGGACGGGACCGCCGACACCGATGAGGATCGCCGCCAATGCCGGACCGACCAGCATCGACGCCTCGGCGAACAGGCCGATGAGCGCATTGCCCGCCAGGCGGTGTTCCTGCGGCAGCAGTTCGGCGATGAGGGTGAACCGGCCCGCCGACCCCCAGGACCGCAACAGCGAAGAAAGCCCCAACAGCAGGGCGTACAGCGCGATGTCGAGTACGCCGGCGAGATACACCACTGGGATCACCGCCAGTACCACCGCCCGCAGGACAGCGTCCCACGCCGCCAGTTGGGCACCACTGCGACCGTTCAGCAGCCGGCCGAACAACACGGTGCCGAGCGCACCCGGCAGCGTGTAGGCGGCAACCGCCACCGCCACCCAGACCCCGGCACTGCGCTCAGGCGCCAACTGGATCGCGAGCCAACTGACCGCGAGCAGGCTCATACCCTCGCCAACGTACGACAGAGCGAACCCTGGAAGCAGCCGCCGCAGAACCCGGTGCCTGACCACCGGCCAGTAGGGCGACGACCGGACGAACGACGGCAGGGCTTTCCGGGCTCCCATCCCGAAAGCATTCCAACACCGTCGGTAACACCGCCAGCTGGTTCGCGCCCAGCGGAAACTGAACGCGAGCCCCTCCCAGCGGCTCGTCGTGGCAGCGGAGTTCGGGGAAGGTGCCCTCCCAGAGTCGTCGCAGTTGGGGTGGCAGCCAGAGGTCGGGCCAGAGTCGCCGGAGCAGGTCGGCGTTGAGCCAGGTGTTCAGGTCGTCGACCGTAGCGGCCTCAGCGAGCACCACCTTGTACATGCTGGCGAGGCGAGCGGGCCGGCTCAGGTCGTACTCGGCGTTGCCGGACCAGTCCAGATGGTGGGGGAGGGTGACCACGCCCTCGGTCGGGCCGGTCAACGTGGTGAGGGTGGCCGGCACGACGTACGGCTTGCGGTCTCCGTCGGAGCGGTAGTCCGCTGGCATGTTGAGCATTCTCCTCGGCTGACGGTGGCCCGCGCACCGATCGACGGCGCGCTGGCCCATACTCGTCGGCATGACGCTGACCGGTGGGCGGGCGCACCGCATCTACAGCGTCGTCGTGTTCATCGTGCTCGCCTCGCTGGACAACGTGGCGATCGGTCTGGTCCCGCCGCTGTACGGCAGCATCGCCGACACGTACGCCGTACCGGAAGGGGCGATCGGCGCGGTCACCGCCGCGACGTTCCTGGTCAGCGCGATCGCCGCGGTCGGCTGGGCGTACGTCGGCGACCACGGCAACCGCAAACCGCTGCTGATGGCCGGTACGGTGATCTGGGGCCTCGGCGCGGCCGGTACCGCCCTTGCCGGCAGCTACCCGGTGTTCTTCGCCGCGCAGCTGGTCGCCGCCGTCGGCCTGGGCGCGGTCGCCTCGGTCGGCTTCTCCGTGGTCAGTGACCTGATCACCCCGGCCCGGCGCGGGCTGGTGATGAGCTTCTGGGGGCTGTCGCAGGGCGTCGGCACCCTCGCCGGCACCCTGCTCGGTGGGCTGCTCGGGCACGCCGACTGGCGGCGGCCGTTCCTGGTGCTCGCCGCCGCCGGGCTGGTCGCCACCCTCGCCTACCTGTTCACCGTCGACGTGCGGCGCGGGCAGAGCCAGCCGGAGCTGGCCGGGCGGTTCGCCGCCGGCGGCGAGTACGAGCACCGGATCAGCCGGGCCGACCTGCCGACGATCGCCCGGCGGCGGACCAACGTCTGGCTGGTGGCGCAGGGCCTCACCGCCCAGGTGGCGTTCGGCTCGCTGGTCTGGCTGCCGGCGTTGTTCCGGGCCCGCGCCGAGGAGCAGGGCTACACCGCCGGTACGGCGATCATCGTCGGCAGCGTCTTCGCCACGTTGTTCCAGCTCGGCGGGGCGTTGTCGATCATCGGTGGGCTCGTCGGCGACCGGCTGCAACGGCGTACCCCTCGGGGTCGGGCCCTGGTCGCGGCCGTCGGCATCCTCGCGGCGGTGCCGTTCTACCTGGTGTTGTTCTTCGTCCCGATGCGCATCGACGTGCCCGACGGTGCCGGCGCGGGCGCGGTGACCGCCGCCGTGCTGCGCGGCGTGTTCACCGAGCCGACGATCGGGCTGAGTTTCCTGACCGCCCTGCTCGCCCTGGCGTTGACCTCGGCGAACTCGCCGAACTGGTTCGCGTTGATCGCCGACGTCAACCCGCCGGAGCACCGGGGCACCGTCTACAGCCTCGGCAACCTGGTCAACGGGGTCGGTCGGGCGACCGGCAACGCGCTGCTGCCGGTCGCCCTGCGGGCCATCGGTGGTGCGGTGCCGCCGCCGATGAACTACGCGGTCGGGCTCGCCGTGTTCCAGCTGTTCTTCATCCCGACCGGGATCATGTACTGGCTGGCGTCGCGGACCGCCCCGCGCGACATCGACGACGTGCACACGCTGCTCAGCGAGCGGGCTGCCGAGCCCAGACGGTGACGTCGGTGGGCAGCTGACCGTCGTCGGTCAGCGGTCCGCTGGCGTGCAGCAGCTCGACCCCCGGCGGCAGCGGCACCGGCGCGTCGCTGAAGTTCGTCACCACGATCACCTCGCCAACTGCGAAGGCGAGCACGTCGTCGGGGGAGTCCAACCAGCGCAGCGGACCGCGGCCGAGGCCGTGGTCACGGCGCAGCCGCAGCGCCGTGCGGTACATCTCGAACGTCGAGCCGGGCACGTCGCGTTGCCGGTCGACGGCGTACTCGGCCCAGACCGGCGGCTGCGGCAACCAGCTGGCGTCGGTCGGGCCGAAGCCGTACGACGGGCTGTCGGCCTCCCACGGGATCGGCACCCGGCAGCCGTCGCGGCCGCGTTCGGTGTGGCCGGTGCGTCGCCACGTCGGGTCCTGCCGGGCCTCGTCGGGCAGCGTGGTGTGCTCCGGCAGGCCCAGTTCCTCACCCTGGTAGAGGTAGGCCGAGCCGGGCAGGGCCAGCATCAGCAGGGTCGCGGCACGGGCCCGGCGCAGCCCCAGCGCGCCGTCCGGCTGCGGGTCGTCGGCGCCGATGCCGTTCGGCCGGGGGGTGCCGACCGGCAGCGCCAGCCGGGTCGCGTGGCGCAGCACGTCGTGGTTGGACAACACCCAGGTGGTGGGCGCGCCGACCGCGTCGGCGGCGGCCAACGACCGGTCGATCACCGTACGCTGCGCGGCGGCGCTCCACGCCGCCTCCAGGTATTCGAAGTTGAACGCCTGGTGCATCTCGTCGGGGCGGACGTACGCGGCGAGCCGCTCTGCCGGCTGCACCCACGCCTCGGCGACCAGGATCTGCTGACCGGGGTGGGCGTCGAGGACGGCCCGCCACTGCCGGTAGATCTCGTGTACGCCGTCCTGGTCCCACATCGGGGGTCGGGCCTGCGCGACGTGGTCGCCGGTGGTGGTCTCCGCCGGGTAGTGCCAGTCGGCCAGGTCGGCCTGTTTGACCAGGCCGTGCGCGACGTCGACCCGGAACCCGTCGACGCCCCGGTCCAGCCAGAACCGCAGGATGTCGACGAACTCGTCGCGGACCTGCGGGTTGTCCCAGTTCAGGTCGGGCTGGCCGGCGTCGAACAGGTGCAGGTACCACTGGCCGGGGGTGCCGTCGGGGTCGCTGGTGCGGGTCCAGGCCGGCCCGCCGAAGACCGACCGCCAACTGTTCGGCGGCTCGTCGCCGCCCGGCCCCCGGCCGTCGCGGAAGACGTACCGGTCGCGGGCCGGGCTGTTCGGCGCGGCGGCGAGCGCCTCGACGAACCAGGCGTGCGCCGACGAGGTGTGGTTGGGCACCAGGTCGACGATGACCCGGATGCCCCGCTGGTGGGCCTGCGCGATCAGCTGGTCGGCGTCGGCGAGCCGGCCGAAGATCGGGTCCACGTCGCGGTAGTCGGCGACGTCGTAGCCGGCGTCGGCCTGCGGCGACGGGTAGAACGGCGACAGCCAGACGGCGTCGACACCGAGGGAGGCCAGGTGGTCCAGGCGGGCGACGACGCCGGGCAGGTCACCGAGGCCGTCGCCGTCGGAGTCGGCGAACGAACGCGGGTAGATCTGGTAGATGACCGCGTCCCGCCACCATTCGGTGTCGGCACCCTCGTCGCGGGCACGGGTCAGTGGCGTGTTCACCGGTGGTACTCCTCAGCTCAGCGTCGGTTCAGTTCGGTCTGACGGTTTCCCGGGGCGGCGCGGTCGATTCCCGCAGGACCAGCCGGGTGGGCAGGATCACGCTGGCCTCGGCCGGTTCCCGGGCGGCGGCGCCGGTGAGCGGCCCGAGCAGCGTACGGGCGGCCAGCCGGCCCTGCTCGGCGGCGGGTTGGGCGACGGTGGTCAACCCGACGACCCGGGCCACGTCGTGGTCGTCCACGCCGATGACGCTGACGTCGGCCGGTACCCGCAGGCCGGCCTGGCGCAGCGCGGCGATCGCGCCGAGCGCCATCTCGTCGCAGGCGGCGAAGATCGCGGTCGGCAGCGGGTCGCGGCGCAGCAGTTCGGCGGTGGCCCGGCCGCCGCCGCCGAGGGTGAAGTCGCTCTCCACGTCCAGCGCCGGGTCCGGGGTCAGGCCGGCGGCGGTCAGCGCCTCCTGGTAGCCGCGGCGGCGGTCCAGGTGGGTGGTGAAGGCCAGCTCGTCGGTGGAGCTGCCGGAGATGTGCGCGATCCGGCGATGTCCGAGCCCGAGCAGGTGGTTGGTGGCGGTACGGGCGGCGGCCACGTCGTCGATGCGTACGCTCGGCCAGCCCGGCACGCCGGTGCCGGAGCTGACCGTCACGCCCGGCATCTTCAGCGCGCTGATGGCGGCGAAGTCGGACCGGTGCAGCGGGGTGGCGACCAGCATCAACGCGTCGACCCGCTGGTGCAGGTTGGTGGTGTGCAGCATCCGTTGCCGGGCGTTCTCCCGGCCGCCGAGGTTGTACAGCAGCAGGTCGTAGCCGGCCTGCTGCAACGTGTCCTCGGCGGCCTCGACGACGGTGCTGAAGAACCACCGGGTGATCCGGGGGACGACGACCGCGACCGCCCGGGTCTTGCCGCCGGCCAGCCGCGACGCGCTGGGCGAGGCGATGTATCCGAGCCGCGCGGCGGCGTCGAGGACCCGCAGCCGGGTCGCCTCGGTGACCGTCGGCAGGCCCCGCAGGGCCCGCGAGACGGTCGCCGTGGACACCCCGGCGAGCCGGGCGACGTCGTCGATTCTGGTCATCGGATCAGCACCTCGCCCTCCGCGCGTCACGCGGCCGGCGTTGCCTCGTGGTCAGCCCTTGACGCTGCCGGCGAGCAGCCCTCGGACGAAGTACCGCTGCAGGGACAGGAACACGATCAACGGCACGATGATCGAGACGAACGCGCCGGAGGTCAGCCGTTGCCATTCGTCGCCCCGGGTGCCGGCGAGTTCGGCCAGCCGTACCGTCAGCGGCGCGACCCGGCTCTCCCCACCGGCGAAGATCAACGCCACCAGCAGGTCGTTCCAGACCCAGAGGAACTGGAAGATGCCGAACGCGGCCAGCGCGGGCGTGATCAGCGGCAGCACGATGGTCCGGAAGATCTTCGGGTGGGTGGCCCCGTCGACCCGGGCCGCCTCCATCAGGTCCTTCGGCAGCTGCGAGACGAAGTTGTGCAGCAGGAAGATGCCCAGCGGCAGCGCGAAACAGGTGTGCGCGAACCACACCTGGACGTACCGCTCGTAGCTGTCCAGCCCCCACGCCGGGGTGATCGTGATGCCGGCGATCGTGGTGCCCTGGGAGAAGAACCGCAGCAACGGCACCAGCGCCATCTGCAACGGCACGATCTGCAACGCGAAGATGCCGATGTAGATCAGGTCCCGGCCGCGGAAGTTGATCCAGGCCAGGGCGTACGCCGCCAGCGCGGCGAAAGCCAGCGGGAACAGCACCGACGGGATGGTGATGACCAGCGAGTTGATGAAGTAGCTGGACAACTGCCCGGACGACGAGGAGCGGCCGAACAGCACGTCCTGGTAGTTCTGCAGGGTCACCTGCGGGTCGCTGAAGAAGGTCCACCAGCCGGTGGTCCGGATCTCCTCCGCCGGTCGGAACGACGAGACGAACAGCCCGAACGTCGGGATGGTCCAGATCACCGCGATGACGATCGCGGCGATCGTCGCGAAGGGGGTGTTGAGCCGTTTGCGGACCCGGCCGGTGCGGGTCCGGGGCTGCTCGTCCCCGCTGGTCGCCGGGGCGGCCACGGGGGGCGTGGTGGTGGTCATTGGTCTACACCTCCCGCTGCTTGCGCAGGTTACGGATCTGGTAGATGACGATCGGGATGACCAGGACGAACAGGAAGACCGCCAGCGCCGATCCGTAGCCGTTCTGGCCGTAGCGGAACGCCTGGTTGTACATCTCGTTGGCGATCACGCCGGTGTCGTAGTTGCCGTTGGTCATGGTCCGCACGATGTCGAAGACCTTCAGCGTGGCGATCGAGATGGTCACCACCACGACGATCAGCGCCGGCCGGATGCTCGGCATGGTCACCTGCCAGAACATCTGCCAGGCGTTCACCCCGTCGAGCCGGGCGGCCTCGATGATGTCACCCGGGATGGCCTTGATCGCGGCGGAGAGCACCACCATCGCGAAGCCGGCCTGGATCCAGATCATCACCACGATGAGCAGCAGGGTGTTGAGCGGGGCGTTGAGCTGCAGCCAGCGCTGCGGCTCGAAGCCGAACAGCGTGACCACGTAGTTGAGCAGGCCGTACTGTTCCTGCTCGCCGCCCCGGTAGGCGTAGACGAACCGCCAGATGATGCTGGCGCCGACGAACGAGATCGCCATCGGCATGAACACCAGCGACTTGGCCATCGACTCGAACCGAGCCTTGTCCACCAGGACCGCGTAGATCAGACCGACCGTGGTGGCCACGGTCGGCACCAGGAACACCCAGATCAGGGTGTTGGTGAGCACCTGGAGGATCTCGTCCTGGGAGAACATCCACTGGTAGTTGTCCAGGCCGACCCAGTTCTGGCTGCGTCCGTCCATGAACGACAGCACGGTGGTCCGCAGGGCCGGGATCACCAGCCCGATCCCCAGCAGCAGCAGGGCAGGGAGCAGGAAGAAGAGCCCGAACAGCCCTTCGCTGCCGCGCCCGCTGCGGCGCATCGGCACCGTGCCACCGGCGCCTGCCATGGCGAGCATCCGCTGCTCGCGGCGCCGGGCCAACCGGCTCGGCACCACGTCGAGCAACAGCAGCAGGCCACCGACGATCACCGCGAAGGCGATCAGGCCGTACAGCAGCATCACCAGCTTCGGGAACTGCTCCTCGAAGTCGAAGTACATCCGCCCTCCCAACGGTGCGTCGACTGATCCCCCGTGACGGTGCGGCCGGCCCACCCCGGTACCCCGGGGTGGGCCGGCCGCGTGGTGTCAGCTGGTCGGCCAGGAGCCTTCGATGTAGTCGAGGGTCGTGGGGGTGTCCTGACCACTGAGCCAGTCCACCATGCCGCGCCAGAACGTACCGGCGCCGACGGCGGCCGGCATCAGGTCCGACCCGTCGAAGCGGAACGTGGTGTTCTCGTCCTGCAGGATCTCCACGGAGAGCCGGTCGATCGGGTTCTCCACGTTGGCGATGTCCAGCCCGGTGTTGGCCGACACCCAGTTGCCCAGCGACGCCCGGCTGTTGGCGTACTCCGGCGAAGCCAGGTAGGTCTGCACGGCCTGGACCTCGGGCCGGTCGGCGAACGCCACGGTGAACTCGCCACCGCCGAGGACCGGCTGGCCGGCGCTCGGGTCGTTGGTCGGGAAGTAGAACGCGAAGACGTCGCCGTCCTCGGCCACCTCGGTGCCTTCCGGCCACTGGTTGGCGTAGAAGCTGGCCTGGCGGTGCAGGGCGCAGTCGCCGGCCAGGATCGGGGTGCCCGCCTCCTGGAACGCGGTCGCGGTGATGCTGTCGACGCCACCGAAGCCGCCGTTGACGTACTCGTCGTTCTTGAGGATCGAGCCGGCCTGCTCGAACGCCTCGGCGACCCGCGGGTCGTTGAACGGGATCTCGTGGGTGGTCCACTGGTCGTAGACCTCCGGCGTCTGGGTCCGGAGCATGATGTCCTCGATCCAGTCGGTGGCCGGCCAGCCGGTGGCGTCACCGGACTCGACCCCGACGCACCACGGCTTGGTGCCGCTGGCGGCGATCTGGTCGCTGAGCGCGATCAGGTCGTCCCAGCTCTCCGGCACGGTCCAGCCGTTGTCGGCGAACATGCTCGGCGAGTACCAGACGAAGGACTTGACGTTGGAACCGAGCGGGGCACCGTAGAAGGTGCCGTCGACGGTGCCGTACGCCAGCCAGTCCTCGCTGTAGTTGGCCTCGGCCATCGCCTTGGTCTCGTCTGAGGCGGCCTGCAACTGGCCGGACTCGGCGAAACGGCCGAGCAGGCCGGGCTGCGGGATGAAGGCGATGTCCGGCGGGTTGCCGCCGTCGACCCGCACCTGCAACTGGGCCTCGAACTCGCCGCTGCCCTCGTAGCGGATGTCGATGCCGGTGCAGTCGGCGAACTGACTCCACGACTGCTCGAGCAGGTCCGCTTCGGCGTCGCGGATCGAGGCGTAGATGGTCACCTCGCCCTCGTTGCCCTGGTAGTCACTGTATGGGGCGCATTCCTCGGAGTCCGGGTCCGCGCTGCTGCCACCTTCGGAAACGCACGCCGTCGAGGCGAGTGCCAGGCCGAGCACGCTGGCGAGCGCGAAGGCCTGACGTGGTCTGGTGAAGACCGCCATGGGCGTCCTCTCCCTTCCTAGCCCGGCGGGCTCCGTGATCTGCCACGGTCCGGCCGCCGGTCGTTTGCTGTCTGGGCGTCCTCACATGTAAGCGCTTGCAATGGAAGCGCGTCCAGTCCTGGGCAGCCACGAGGCAGTAACAATTCGGAAACCTCCGTCGGCGGCTGCGTGGTGACGCACGACACGCGGCAGCGCCCTGACTGATGCATCAGCCAGGGCGTGGGGCAGGTCGGTCAGCTGTTCAGCCGCCAGATCGCCAGGTTCAGGGCCGCCGCGAAGGTGACCCAGGCCCAGTACGGCAGCAGCAACGCCGCCGCCAGCCGGGACACCCGCCGAAACAGCAGCACCGTCGCACCGATGGCCAGCCAGAGCAGCACGATCTCGGCGAACGCCAGGCCGTACTGGCCGGCGCCGAAGAACAACGGGGTCCAGGCGGCGTTGAGCACCAGCTGCGCCACCCACAGGCCGATCGCCGGCCCGATGCCGACCCGCCGCCAGACCAGGAAACCGGCCACCGCGATCAGTACGTACAAAACTGTCCAGACCGGGCTGAACAGCCAGGACGGCGGGGCCCAGGAAGGTTGCGCGAGGTCGGCGTACCGGCTGCCGGCGTCGCTGGCGGCCAGGGCACCGAACGCGGCGGCCACGGCGACGGCGGCGGCGAACACGGCCAGTCCCCACCACGGGCGGCGAAGAACCGCAGAGTCAGACACAGCTACTCCAGAGCGCAGACGGGCACGGGTCATCCAAAAGGTGCCGGGGCCACCGTCGCCGGTCCTGTCAGGGAGGATCGGACCAGCTCCGGTGGCCCCGGCGGATACGGGGGGTCAGGTGAATACGGGGGTGTGGTGGCCCGGGGCACGTCAAGCGAACAGGCTGACGCCGCCAGGTCCGACCAGCAGACCGACGACGATCAGGACGATGCCCCAGAGCAGCTGCCGGCGGAACAGGGCGAGAACGCCAGCGACTACCAGTACGACTGCGAGAATCCAGAGAAGTAGCTCCATGGTTGCTGAGTACCCTTCCGCCTGGCTCGGGAAACCTTCAGCGGTCCGACCGGTCTGCGACCGGCTCCGCCGGGTGCAGCACGAACACGCTGTATGCCTGTTTGATGACCGGGTGGGCGACATTACGGACCCGTACCCCGCCCGGGGTGGTGCCGCGTTCGCTGCCGAAGTGGGCATGCCCGTGCACCGCAAGATCGGTCGGCGCCGCGTCGATCGCCTCCGCCAGCAGGTACGAGCCGAGGAACGGGTAGATCTCCAGCGGCTCACCGGCGAGGGTCTCGGGCACCGGGGCGTAGTGCGTCAGCGCCACCCGTACGTCACAGTCCAGCTCCACCAGCGCCGACCGCAACCGGTCCGCGGACTCGGCGGTGGTGGAGACGAAGGCCTTCATCTCCGGTTCGCCGAACCGGCTGGCGCAGCGGCCGGCGAAGCCGCCGCCGAAACCCTTGACCCCGGCCACCCCGAGCCGGCCACCGGGACTGTCCAGGACGACCCCGTCACCTTCCAGCACGGTGATCCCGGCGTCGGTGAGCACCTTCACCAGCTGTGGAACCTCGTCACAGTGGTGGTCGTGGTTGCCGAGCACCGCGACGACCGGAACCGCGAGGTCGCCGAACTCCTGCGCCACGCAGCGCGCCTCCGACTCGGTGCCGTGCCGGGTCAGATCCCCGGCGAGCAGCAGTACGTCAGCCTGGTCGGGCAGCTGGGCCAGGGCCGGACGGAACCGGCCGACGACGTCGGTGTCCATGTGCACGTCACCCACCGCGGCGATCCGGATCATGACAGATCCTCCGCCTCGCTCGGAGCCGAGGCCCGGGTCACCGCGATGTCGGTGGTCAGCGCCACACCGGGGAATCGTTGCGACACAAGCCGGACGATCTCGTCCCGACGGTGCCCGCTCTCGACCTCGCCGCGCAGCACCAACGTGTGGTCGCGGCGGGTGACCGTCACGCCCTGCTCGGCGATCCCGGTGTGCTCGCTGAGCAGCCGCTGGACCGCCGACTCGGTGTACTCGTCGAGCCGCTGTGGCTCAGACCGGCCTGCTGCCTGCCCGTCTGTCCTGGTCATCGCCCACCTCCTGCTGGTTGTCCGGCACCACGGCCAGCCGGTCCAGCAGCACCAGGAAGGACTCGGCGTACGGCGAGTGCGCGGTTTCCTTACGTACCCGTTCCCAGTCGATCTGCTCCCGCAACGAGCGGGCCAACGGCAGCGCACGGGTGAAATCGCAGTAGTGCTGCGAGAAACTGAGCAGTTTGTGCACCATCAGCATGGTGGCGGACAGGACCGGCAGGTGGATCGCGTCGACCGGCCGGACCATGCTCTCGGCGAAGGTCGCGTCGGTGACCGGAGTCTCGATCGGCCGGTGGATCAGGTCCACCATCCGGCCGTCGTCGAAGACCTTGACCAGCCAGTCCTCCGGCGGCCGTTCGGCGGTGAACCCGGCCGCGACCAGGGCGGCCAGCGCCGCCTCCACGTCCGACTCGCGGATCAGGAAGTCCACGTCGTGATCGCTGGAGTGCCCGCCGTGCGCGTAGACGGCGAAGCTGCCACCCAGAACGAAGGGGATCTCCGACTGCTTCAGTACGGCCGCCACCCGCTTGAGGGTGTGCAGCAGACCGTCGTCTCCCTGTTGAGCCATCTGTCTCTCCGATGGGTGGTGATGGTGACGGGTTCCACCGGTACCCGGGGCGTGACGGCTTCACACCTTCGCGTCGCCGACGCGAAGGTGCGGAGACTCGCTACCGTTGGAAAGGTGCTCGTCACTGAGACTCCGGCGCATCCGTCCCCCGTCCCTGAGAGATCCACACTGGATTCACTTGTGGCACCGCCGGCTGCGCCGGCGATCAGCGCCCCGATCACTCCGACCGCCCCGACCCGCCGGGTCCGCCGGATCGCCCTGGTGGGCATCGACGGCGTCGGCAAGACCACCCAGGCGCGGCTGCTCGCCGACGCGCTCACCGCCGCCGGCCTGCCCGCCCACTACCGGCGCAACGCCGGCGGTCGCCGGTGGCTGGACCGGCTGGCGGTGCGACTGGGCCGGCCGGACGCCCGGCGGCTGGTCGGACGCAACGGGCTGATGTTCTGTGAAGCGTTGCTGCGGTGGCTGGCGATCGCCCGGTCGGTCCTGCGTTCGCCCGGCGGCGTCGCCGTGATGGACCGGTACGCCGTCTGCCAGTACGTCAGCATCCGCCGCCACGGTGCCGCCGCTGCCTGGGAGCGGCTGGCCCGGCTGGCGTACCGGATCTTTCCCCGGCCGGATCTGACCTTCCTGCTCTGGCTGCCGCCGGCCGAGGCCCGGCACCGGATCGAGGCGCGGGGCACCGACAGCGAGTCGCTGGAGCATCTGGTGCGCAGCGCGGCGGCCTACCGGTCGTTGCCCGAGGCCGCCGAGTTCGTGGTGATCGACGCGCGGGGCAGCGCGGCCCAGGTCGCCGCGCGGCTGCGTCAGCACCTGGTCGACCGGCTACCGGCCGACCATGGTGGCCGCCTCGGGCGGTGATGAACCGCACACCCTGCTCAGCCCGTACATCCGGGCGTGGGACGTGACGGTCTGGCAGTGACAAGGATCGCAGGGGACGCGGTGACGGGAATGCCGGCGCCGCGTCCGGCGTCATGCTCTCGTGCGGGCCCGCGAAAGGCCGCGGACCTCCGCGAAACGCACCATGGGCAGACCCGTCGCGATGGCGCGACCGAGGTGCCTGGCAGGAAACATCAATCCTGCTCACAGCAATTACTCAGGCAATCGTGTCAGCTTCGACTCACGAGACGGAATCCCTGACGCGTCTTATCTGTTGTGCAGGTGTCGGCATCGTTCGGCGGGACCCGCACATCCGGGTACGCCGGTCGGTGGCGACGTGACGGGGGAGAGGCTGATGGAGATGCGCATCGCAGGTGCCAGGGCAAGTGGGGTTAACGAGGGGACCGTGAGCAACGTGGAGAAGACGATGGCTTTGCGGACCGACGAGGTGGCCGAGGAGCGGGACCTCGTTGGCGTCTACCTGCATGAGATCTCCCGTACGCCGCTGCTCGACGCGGCCCGGGAAGTCGAGCTGTCCAAGGCGATCGAGGCCGGGCTGTACGCCGAGCACCTGCTCGAGGAGGGCACCCCGCGGGCCGGGGTCAGCCGCGAGGAGCTGGAGCGGCTGGTCATCGAGGGTGAGCGGGCCAAGGACCTGTTCATCCGGGCCAACCTGCGGCTGGTGGTGTCGATCGCCCGCCGCTACGTCCGGTCCGGGATGCCGATGCTGGATCTGATCCAGGAGGGCAACACCGGTCTGGTCCGGGCGGTCGAGAAGTTCGACTACGAGCGCGGCTTCAAGTTCTCCACCTACGCCACCTGGTGGATCCGGCAGGCGATCAGTCGGGCCATCGCGCAGCAGGAGCGGACCGTCCGGCTGCCGGTGCACCTGGTCGAGGACGTCAACCGGATGCGCAACGTCGCCCGCCAACTCACCCGGGAGCTCGGCTCGGATCCGGAGCCGGAGCAGATCGCGGCATCGCTCGGAGTGCCGGTCGAGCGGGTGCACGAGCTGGTCCGCTGGTCGCAGGACACCGTCTCGCTGGACACCCCGGTCGGCGACGACGGCGACACCAACCTCGGTGACCTGGTGGCCGACAGCGACGCGCCGTCGCCGGAGGACATCGTGCTGACCGGGTTGGAGCGCCAGCGCATCGAGGGCCTGCTGAACCACCTCGACGACCGGTCCGCCGGCATCATGCGGGCCCGCTACGGGCTGGAGGACGGCCGGGAGCATTCGCTCACCGAGGTCGCCTCGCGGTTCTCGCTGTCCCGCGAGCGCATCCGCCAGCTGGAGATCCAGGCCCTCGGCCGGCTGCGTGAGCTGGCCCGGGCCGAGGGGCTGCAGGCGGCCTGACCGGTCGGCCGCTGCCACGACCACGGTCCCCTGTGACGACGAGGGCCCGGCATCCGTAAACGGATGCCGGGCCCTCGTGTCGGTGCCGGTCGGTCAGCGCACCCGGCCGTACCCGTACGGTGCCATCATGTCCACGCTGGCCAGTTGGACGGGCTGGCCGAACGTCGGTGCGTGGATGACCTTGCCGTCGCCGACGTACAGGGCGACGTGTGCGAGGTTCCGGTAGAACACCAGGTCGCCCGGTGCCAGGTCGCCACGGTTGATCTTGGCGACCCGGTCCCACTGCATGGCGGCGTTGTGCGGCAGGCTCTTGCCTGCGGCCCGCCAGGCAGCCAGGGTCAGACCGGAGCAGTCGTAGCCGTTCGGCCCGCTGGACGCCCACACGTACGGCTTGCCGATGGCGCCGTACGCGAACTCGACCGCGACGCCGGCGGCGCCGGCGACCGACGGGATCGTCCCGGTGTACGACGAGCCGGACTCGGTCGCCGCACCGTAGGCCTCCTCCCGCTTGTCCATCAGCTTGTCGATGTCGGCTTCGATGGACTTCTTGCGGTCGGCGAGCTCCTTGGCCTGGGCTTCCTGCTTGGCGAGCGTCGCCTGCAGCTTCTCCTGCTCAGCCAGGTACGTCGCCTGGGTGCTGGTGAAGTTGCTGAGCCGCTGCTGACGGTCCCGCGCGAGGTGGTCGAGGGTGCCCAGCCGGTCCAGGAAACCGTCCGACGAGCCGCTGTCGAGCAGCGCGCTGGCGGTGCTCAGCCCGCCGGACTTGTAGGCGGTGATGGCGATCTGCCCGACCTCGACCTCGGCCCGGGCGAGTTCGTCCTGCAGTGGACCCAGCTTGGTGTCGAGCTCCTCGACCGCCGCCCGGGTGGTCTTGGACTCCTCGGTGAGCCGGTTGTACGACTCGACGACCTTGGCCAGTTCCTCGGATTCCTTGTTGATCTGCTGCGTGAGTTCGCTGACCGAGGGCTGGGCGGAGACGGCGACGGCCGGAACCACCAGCCCGGCGGTCACGCCGGCCAGCACGAGGGTACGCAGCAGAATCCGCGCTGTTGACAAGAACGCAGAACCCTTCTTCCCACGCCGCCTACCGGGTTAGCTGACGGATTCGGGCGGGAAGGTGTCGCCCTACCGCGTGTGACACGCGGATTCACCCCAGACGTGCTCGGTGGGTCCCCGGGTCACCACCATGCGATCACCGAACAACTACTTTCAGTGATTGCCGGATGGTGATTCGGCGGCACCGGGCCGGCGTCACCGGGGTCGGTGACTGGTAACCGGACCAGCGGATCTAACCTAGCCGCAACGGTTGCTCGCGGAAACCCTCGCTCGTCGTGATCCGTGGCATCGACCATGGTGGAGTGGCGCCGATAGTCACAGAATGTAGTGCACAGTGGCGCTGCGTCATGCAATGGCGAATCGGGTGGCTTCGCGAGGTGGTCGCACGGTGACCGGGCGCCAGGTTTCGATCGACTGGGCGAAATGCTCGATAAGTCGCTCTACGCGGTTGCTGGTGGGCATCCACTAGGGTAAATAAGAACAAAAGTGTCGTATCGGAGTCCAGGAAGCGTCCTGCCGTACGTCAATCAGCTAGGTGGCAGAATGCGTATCTTCCATCGAGTAGCTCGCCGTTTGCACAATGGACGCGCAAGGTCAGTGCCGTACCCGACCTTCGGAGGCAGCCGATGCGTGCCACCCGCCGGACCCCGCCACTACGCGGATCCCCGACCCTTCGCCGGGCCGCCCGGCCGGGCGACCGCAGCAGCACCACGACACCGTTGATCCCCCGGACACCCGGGCGCCGATCGCCCGCCCGTGGCGCGGCACCCGGCGCCCCGGTCACCCGACCCGCCGCCGCTGGGCCGACCTTCTACCGCCAGCCCGGCATCTGCGTCACCGCCGACTGGTTCGTCGTCGCCGGGCGTCGGTTCGCGATCCGGGACCTCACCGAACTGCGTACCGCCCGTGGCGCCCGGGACCGGCTGACCGGGCGGTTGGTGGCAGTGACCGTCGTCATCCTCTCGGCGATCGCGGTGACCATCGGCTTCACCCAGGGGCTCGCCGAGGTCAGCGCTGCTGCCTATTTCGCGATGCTGGTGGCGGCGTTCGTCCCGGTCGGCCTCGGCTGGCTCGGCGACAAGGTACGGCCACGGTCCTACGAGCTCTGGGGCCGACACGAGGGCCTGCTGGTCCTGCTGTTCAGCACCGACGAGGAACGCCAGTACGGGCAGGTGAGCCGGGCGTTGATGCGGGCCCGGGAGATGTCGCGGCTGGCCGGCCTGTCCGAGCCGGTGACGATCGAGCCCTGGGTGCCCGACCAGCGGTGAGCCGGCCGGCGGCCCCCGCCGCCGGTCAGCCCGCAATGTCCTCGTCCAACTGCCGGGCGAGGTCGAGCAGCATCGCCACCGATTCGTCGGTGGACAGCGCCTCCGCGCGGAGCCGATCGAAGACATGCTGGTACGACCGGACCTCGCCGGCCCGGTCGATGACCTCCTCGACCAGCGCGCTCTCCACGTAGACCACGTCGGCGTCGGCCTGATCGGCGAAGTGCAGGATGACGAACGGGCCGAGGACGGTGTTGCTGCCCGCGGCGAAGGGCAGCACCCGGACCGAGACGTGCGGGGCGGCGCACATCTTCGCCACGTGGCGCAGCTGCTCGCGCAGAATGCGCCGACCGCCGGTCATCCGACGGAGCGCGGCCTCGTCGAGGATCACCTCGATGCGGGGCGGGTCGGCACCGTCCAGCACCGCGTGCTGGCGGGCCATCCGGATCTGGACCCGACCCTCGATCTCCTCGGCCGGTACGTGGTGCGGGCCGTCGGCGGGGATCACCGCCCGCGCGTACTCCTCGGTCTGCAGCAGGCCGGGGAAGCTGATCGGCTGGAAGTACTGCAGCGCCGAAGCCTCGGCCTCCAGCCCGATGTAGGCGGCGTAGGCCGCCGGCACCCGGTCCTTGTACCCGCTCCACCAGGCCCGTCGCCGGGCTGCCCGGGCCAGTTCGACCAGTTCCTGGACCTGCTGCTGGTCGCGGACCCCGTAGAGGTCGAGCAGGGCCTTGACGTCGTTGGTCGAGATGCTGACCGAGCCGGACTCGATCCGGATGAGCTTGGACAGCGACCAGTCCATCTGGGTGACGACGTACTCCTGGGTCAGCTCGGCCGCCTCGCGTGCCCGGCGCAGCGCCGCGCGGAGTCGGCGGCGCCCGATGGTCGGACCCTGGTGTCGGGCTGGCATGGATCGCTCCGGGGGAGTGCCTAGCAGAATGCCACCTGGCTGGTTGCCGTCTCTTGACGCTACACCGGTGCCGTCCGGTCTGCTATGGACGGCTGGCCCTTACCAACCGGGGTACGGCGTTCCGGACTTCGGGCGGCCCGGTCGCCCCCGGTGGGAGCAAGATCCACGACTGATAGTGTCCGCGCGAATTGCCTGAGGTCTTAGAAGGCAAATGCCCCAAAATATCCGTATAGAGGAGTCTGGGTGACTGTGATCAGCACTGCCGGTCCTGCCTGGCGCAAGAGCCGCCGCTGCGAGGCGACGACCTGTGTCGAGGTGGCGACGTTCGGCCCGGCGGTCGGGGTCCGTAACTCCACCGACCCCGACGTGCACCTGCGATTCTCGGCGTCGGCGTGGACGGCCTTCGTGGCCGGCCTCGACCACGACCGGGCCGGTCGTACGGCCGGATGATCACCCGGTGTCGGGCCGGCGCTCGCGTCGCCCGGCACCGCACCCGGTCGGCACACCTGGACCCGCCCGACGGACCCGGCAGCCGACGACGGACCCGGCTCAGCCCGTCGTCACGGTCTGCGGCTCGGCCTTGATCACCTGCTGCGCCCAGCGGGACACCACCCGCTCCGCCCAGAACGACACGAACGGCACCGTACCGGCGAGCATGATCGCCACGATCCGCCCGAGTGACCAGTTCGCCCGCCGGGCCAGGTCGAAGGCGGCCACCAGGTACACCATGTAGAGGAAGCCGTGCGCCGGGCCGATCGTCTCCACGACCACGGCGTCGTGGAACAGGTACTTCATCGGCATCCCGACGACCATCAGCAGGATCAGCACCACACCGACCACGTACGCGATCAGCCGGTAGCGGATGAGTGCACCAGACACGGTCGTCCTTTCTCACCAGGCTGGCGCCCGGTCGTCACCTGTCGCCCCGACGGTCAGCCGGGATAGTCACTGGCCCGGGCGTGCGGATTGGCGTTCAGCCAGGCCAGGTAGTCGTTGTAGGCGGCCAGCTGCGGATCGTCGGGCTCCGTCACGGGCGCAGAGCCGGTCGACCGGATCCGCACCGGCCGTCTGATCGCCGGGGCCGGGACCGCCGGGACCGGGGCGGGGGCCGACACCGGGGCTGTCGGGGCGGGCACCGGCGCCGGTTCCGGCCGGTCGGCCGCCGGAGCGGCCCGGCGCAGCACCTGCCGTACCTCGCGGGCCCAGACGAACACGACGAACGCCGCGAACACCGGCCACTCCACCGCGTACGCCCAGCTCAGGGTGTTGCCGGCGGCGGCCCGGCTGATCTGCCACCAGCCCAGCGCGAGGAAGCCCGCCACCACGACCAGCATCGCGAGGTGGCGCAGGATCCACGCGGGGGTCCAGAGCTGCCGCATGTCCGAAAGGGTACCGGCCGGGTTTGCCTGCCGGTCTGCGGGGAATTCCCCGACGATGACGCCTCGTCGACTCCCCGGAGGCCGGAGATGACCGGACCAGCGCGCTACGGCGACTACTCGCCGGCATCAGCCGGCACCCCGTTCCCACCCCGCACCGGCCACCCGCCCGAGATGACCGGCTGGGACGGCGACCAGGCTGACGACGGCTGCCTCGGCGTCGACGACGCCGCCCCGGAGGTCGACCCCGGCATCGACGCGGTCGAACTGACCGACGGCGACCTGATCCGGGAGATGGGCAGCCTGCACCGCACCCGGCTGGACACCTTGCGGCACGGCACCGACGCGGCGCTGGCGAACCACCTGCGGCGGACCGCCGATCTGGAGACCGAGTACCTCACCCGCAACCCGGGGCGGGAGATCGATCCGGCCCGGCTACGTGACGGGCGGTGAGCCGTGCCGGCGTACGCCGAACGGGGCGTCTCCGCTCCCCCCGAGGTGGCCTACGGCACCGCGACCGACCCGGACCGCCGTACCGCCTGGTTGCCTGAAATGCTGAAACGGGCCAGCGCGCAACCGGCCGGCGACGGCCCGCTGCAGGCCCGCTGGACCGCCCCGGACGCGCCGTGGTCGGCGGTGCTGCGGGTCTACCCGGTGCAGGCCGGCGGGGCGATGCTGCGGCTGGAACTGGACGCCGAGCTGCCCCACGAGGATCTCACCCGGATCGCCGACGAGACGTTGACCGGGCTGGCCCGCGCCGTCACCGACAACCTCAACGCGGGCTGAGGTGGACCACCTGTGCCTGTCCAGGACCGAGCGGGCGGGCATCGAGCGAGCGGCATCGAGCGAGCGGCATCGAGCGAGCGGCATCGAGCGAGCGGGGGAGTGTGCGACATGGCGGTGGGTGACCGGGTACGCGGCCGAGGTGCCGCGCTGCTACGGGCGTACGCGCCAGGCGGCGACCGTCCGCTCGGCGGGTACGCCCGGGCGTTGACCGTGTACGCGTCGGTGGTGGCCGGGGCCGGTGCGGCCGTGCTGCTCACCGGACGGCAACTACCGCCCCGGGTGGGGCTCGGTGACGTCGTGCTGATCAGCGTCGCCACCCACAAGCTGAGCCGACTGGTCAGCAAGGACGCGGTGACCAGCCCGTTGCGGGCCCCGTTCACCCGCTACGACGGGCCGACCGGCGCTGGCGAGGTGGCCGAGGAGGTCCGCGACGACGGCAGCGGCTCCCGACACGTGTTCGGTGAGATGGTCAGCTGCCCGTTCTGCCTGGCCGTGTGGGTCGCGACCGGGCTGACCATCGGACTGGTCTTCGCCCCACGGGCGACCCGCCTGGTGGCGACCTGCTTCACCGCGGTGGCCGGATCCGATTTTCTCCAGATGGCGTACGCGGCGGCGCGGCACGCCGACACCCACCACTGACCACCACCCGGTCCGTCAGTCGACGGTGACGCCCGGTTTCTCCATCCCGGACCAGCCTCGCGGTGACTCCGGTTCGCGGGTGTCGGTGCCCTCGATGATGTCGTTGGCGACCGCCGTGTCGTCGTGTTCGCCGGCGAAGTCGGGATCGTCCGGCGGTGGGCTGCCGTCCGGGCTCTGGCCCAGAGCGGGGCGTGACGTGCTCCGGTCGTCGTCGTCGGTCATCGCGATCAGCTGCCTTCCGTCGAGGAGTGCAGGACCTCTTCCGCCTCGTCCTGGGCGTACTCGCCCTCGGGCATGGCGTTGATCCTGGTGAGCAGGTGGGCAGGTAGCTCGGCGGCGACCGCCCGGCGGGCGATCTCACCCCGACTCACCCGCTCCTTGCCGAGATAGATGTCGTCGAGCAACTCGTACAGCCCGACCCGCGAACTCTCATCGGTCACCCCGGCGTGCTACCCCGGGCGTCCGGTGGCAAACAACGCGGACGGGTGAGGGTGACCCGGCACACACCCGGACGGGAAACGTTCGGCCGGAGAGCCGTGGCGCAGGCTTGCCCGTTCTCCCTCGGCCGGCCCGACCTGGCACCTAGGCTCGGCCCCGGAGGTGGAATCATGATCGGCACCATCCTGTGGGCGCTCATTGCCGGCGCCGTCATCGGCGCACTCGGCCGGCTGCTGCTGCCGGGCCGGCAGAACATCTCGATCTGGCTGACCATCGGGGTCGGCATCGCCGCCGCGCTGCTCGGCGGCGTGATCGCGACCTGGCTCGGCATCGGCGAGACCGCCGGGGTCGACTGGCTGCGGCACGCGATCCAGGTGGCGCTGGCCGTCTTCTTCGTCTGGATCGCCGCCCGGGCGGCCGGGCACCGGCCGACCGACGCGCCGGGGCGGGCCACCCGCTGACGGCGGTCACCGGGATCCGGCCGGGGGCCGGCCGGATCCCGGTGCAGGTCAGCGCGAGGCGGTGGCGGTCCCGGTCCTGGTCACCGTGAGGCGGTGGCGAGCGCCGCCCGCCGGTCACCGACCGCTGCGGCGAGCCGCTGCAGCACCTCGGCGGTCTGCTCCCACCCCATGCAGGCGTCGGTGATCGACTGGCCGTGGACCAGCTCCCCGGTCGGGTCCAGATCCTGCCGGCCGGGCACCAGGAACGACTCCAGCATCACCCCGACGATGCCCCGCTGGCCGCCGCCGAGCTGACCGGCGATGTCCTCGACCACCAGCGGCTGCCGACGGTGGTCCTTGCCGCTGTTGCCGTGGCTGGCGTCGATGACCAGCCGCTGCGGGAGGTCACTGGCCCGCAGCAGGTCCAGCGCGGCGGCCACCGACGCGGCGTCGTAGTTCGGCTCGCCGGCCCCGCCCCGCAGCACCAGATGACAGTCGGCGTTGCCCCGGGTGTGCAGGATCGCCGGGGTCCCGGACATGTCGATGCCGGGGAAGACGTGCGGTACGGCTGCGGCCCGGATCGCGTCCACGGCCGTGGCCACGCTGCCGTCGGGACGGTTCTTCATGCCGATCGGCATCGACAGACCGGAGGAGAGCTGCCGGTGCACCTGGCTCTCCACCGTACGGGCGCCGATGGCACCCCAGGCGACGGTGTCGGCGATGTACTGCGGCGTGATCGGGTCGAGGAACTCGCACCCCACCGGCAGACCGGTCCGCAGCACCTCCAGCAGCAGCGACCGGGCGATCCGCAGCCCCGAGTTGACGTCCCCGGAGCCGTCCAGGCCGGGGTCGTTGATCAGGCCCTTCCAGCCGACGGTGGAGCGGGGCTTCTCGAAGTAGACCCGCATGACGATCAACAGGTCCTCGGCGTGCCGCTGCGCGGCGGTGGCGAGCAGTTGGGCGTACTCCAGCGCGGCGGCCGGGTCGTGCACCGAGCAGGGCCCGACCACGACCAGCAGCCGGTCGTCCTGGCCGTCGAGCACTCCGGCCACGGCTTGTCGACCGGCCAGCACCCGGGCGGTGAGCTGATCGTCCAGCGGCAGTTCGTGGTGCAGCAGGGCGGGGGTGGTCAGTGGGACGACTCGGTCGATGCGCTGATCGGTGATCCGTCCGGAGGTCATCATGCGGTGCTCTTCCTTTCGCCAGCCGCCTGGGGAGCCGGCGCCCCCAGCCCGAGCCGGCTGTTCGTTGGCATGCAAAAGGGCAGGGGCCCGATGCCCTCTGCCCTTGGCCGGCTCTGGTGGGGTGACGTCAGGTCAAGGCCGCGTCACCGGCATCAGGGCCGGCTGCCTAAACCATCGATACGTGTGCACCACGACGCACACTGTACCGGATTTCGTGCCGGACGACACCACCGGACTTCGACCGGACCTCGTTCGCCGTTAACCTTCGTCGATGTCTGCGGCCATCGTCGCGGCCTACCTTCGTCGATTGTCACCCACGTCGATGGAGGTCGAGATGGATCGTCGTACGGTACTGCGTACCGCCGTGGTCGGCGCCGGCGCCGCCGCGTTCTCCGGCAGCCTGTGGACGGGGGCGTTCGCCGCCCCCGCGCAGCCCGGGGCCAGCCCGTACGGCGCCCTGGGCAGCCCGGACGCCAACGGCATCGCGCTTCCCGGCGGCTTCAGCAGCCGGGTCGTGGCCCGCTCCCGGCAGCGGGTCGGCGCCACCTCGTACGTCTGGCACGACGCCCCGGACGGTGGCGCCTGCTTCCCCGCCGGCTCCGGCTGGGTGTACGTCTCCAACTCGGAGATCTCCCGCACCGGCGGTGCCTCGGCGATCCGGTTCGACGCCGACGGCGACGTCGTCTCGGCGTACCGGATCCTGGCCGGCACCAACCGCAACTGCGCCGGTGGCGCGACCCCCTGGGGGACCTGGCTGTCCTGCGAGGAGGTCAGCCGCGGGTACGTCTACGAGACGTACCCGCTGGGCGGCACCGCCGCCGTGCGGCACGACGCGATGGGCCGGTTCAACCACGAGGCCGCCGCCGTCGACCCGGACCGTCGGGTGGTCTACCTCACCGAGGACGAGTCCAACGGTTGCTTCTACCGGTTCCGGCCGGACACCTGGGGCGACCTGTCCGCCGGCACCCTGGAGGTGCTCGTCGCCGGCACCGCCACCAGCGGCCCGGTGAGCTGGTCGCGGGTGCCCGACCCGGACGGCGCACCGACGGCCACCCGAAACCAGGTCTCCGGCGCGAAGCGGTTCAACGGTGGCGAGGGCTGCCACTACGCCGACGGCACCTGCTGGTTCACGACCAAGGGCGACAACCGGGTCTGGGCGTACGACGCCGTCGCCCAGCGGATCGACCTGGCCTACGACGACTCGCTGGTGACCGGCACGGCACCGCTGACCGGCGTCGACAACATCACCGGTACGCCCGGCGGCGACCTGTACGTGGCCGAGGACGGCGGCAACATGGAGATCTGCCTGATCACGCCGGACGGCCGGGTCGCGCCGTTCGCGCGGATCAGTGGGCAGTCGGCGTCGGAGATCTGCGGGCCGGCGTTCTCCCCGGACGGCACCCGGCTGTACTTCTCGTCGCAGCGCGGCACCTCGGGGCTGTCCTCCGGCGGCATCACCTACGAGGTGCGGGGCCCGTTCCGCCGATGACCCCCGCCCGGCGATGTCACTGTGCGTGATGGGACCTCATCGGGGCATCGGCCCGGACGATATTCCTCAGAGGTATAAATATTCCTCAGAGGAATAACGCGCTGGTGTGGTACCTGTCCACCAGGACGCCGGCCCACCGGCCCACCGGGTACAGGCATGACCGGTGGGCCGACGGGGTAACTGCGAGGGCCATGAGCCCCGACACCGAAGACACGTTCACCGGCCCACCACCGCCCGGCACGGACGGCACCGACGTCACGGCACCCCCGCCCGAGTCGGACCGGATCGAGTCGGACCGGATCGAGTCCCGCGCCGGACACCTGCTCCCGGAGGAGGAGTCCGCCGGCAGCGACGACCCCGTCGGTCAGGCCGCCGCGATCCTGCACGACTCCGACCGGCGCGAGGAACCGCCGGGCTGACCGGGCCGGGCGGGCCGGTGCGCTCGCCCAGCGTCCGGATCGGCTAACGTCGGGCACATGTCGCCGAACGGGTACCCCTGGCCGATCGAGACCACCCGGCTGGACAACGGCCTCCGGGTCGTGGTGAGCACCGACTCCAGCGTGCCGGTGGTCGCGGTCAATCTCTGGTACGACGTCGGCTCCCGCCACGAGCCGGCTGGCCGGACCGGTTTCGCCCACCTGTTCGAGCATCTGATGTTCGAGGGCTCGGTCAACGTCGCCAAGACCGAACACATGAAACTGGTGCAGGGTGCCGGTGGCTCGCTCAACGCGACCACCAATCCCGACCGGACCAACTACTTCGAGACCGTACCGGCCGAACACCTGGCGCTCGCCCTGTGGCTGGAAGCGGACCGGATGGGCGGGCTGGTGCCGGCGCTGACCCAGGAGACCCTGGACAACCAGCGCGAGGTGGTCAAGAACGAGCGGCGGCAGCGCTACGACAACGTGCCGTACGGCGACGCCTGGCTGCGGCTGCTGCCGCTGCTCTACCCGCCGGGGCACCCGTACCATCACGCCACGATCGGCTCCATGGACGACCTGAACGCCGCCGACCTGGCCACCTTCCAGGCGTTCCACGAGATGTACTACGCCCCGAACAACGCGGTGCTGACCGTCGTGGGTGACACCGACGCCGACGAGGTGTTCAGCCTCGCCGACAAGTACTTCGGCGGCATTCCCGCCCGCGACGACATCCCACCGGCACCCGACGGGCGGGCCCCGGCACCGCTGACCGGCCCGGTCGTCGAGACCGTCACCGCCGAGGTGCCCGGCATCCGGCAGTACGTCGCCTACCGCACCCATCCGTTCGGCACCCCCGCCTACGACGTGACCACGGTGCTGAGCACCGTGCTGGGCAGCGGCCGGGGCAGCCGGCTCTACCAGCGGCTCGCCGACGGCGCGCGGATCGCCCAGCCGGACTACCTCGGTGCGTACGGGGTCGACCTCGCCCACGCCCCCGCCCCACTGATCATCACCGCGACCGCCCAGCCGCAGGTGAGCGCCGAACGGCTCGCCGACGGGCTGATCGAGGTGCTCGACGAGGTGGCCCGCGACGGTGTCACCGACGCGGAGGTGGACCGGGCCAAGGCGCTGCTGGCGACCGCCTGGTGGCGGCAGGTCGCCACCTGCGAAGGTCGGGCCGACATCCTCGGCCGCTACGCCACCCAGTTCGGCGACCCGGCCCGCGCCGGTGAGCGGCTGCCCGGCTGGCTGTCGGTCAGCGCCGAGGCGGTCAACGACGAAGCCGCGCGGCTGCTGCGGCCGCAGCACCGGGTTCAGCTCAGCTACCTGCCGGAGGGCGACAAGTGACCATCATCGCGCAGCGTCCCGAACCGGGCGCCGCCCGGCCGTACCGCTTCCCGGAGGTGGCCCGCCGCGCGGTCGGCGGCGGCGAGGTCGTGGCCGCGCACCTGCCCGGCCACCGGCTCGCGGTGGCGATTCTGCTGCTCGACGCCGGCGCCGGCCGGGAGCCGGCCGGCCGGGAAGGTCTCGCCGGGGTGCTCGGCAAGGCCCTGGAGGAGGGCACCGCGAGGCGGGACTCCGGGGCGTACGCGCTGGCCCTGGAAGGGCTCGGCACCGAGTTGTTCTACTCCGCCGACTGGGACGCGTTCCGGGTCGGTGTGCAGGTGCCCGCCGACCGGCTGGGCGCTGCCGTCGAGCTGCTCGCCGAAGCGGTCCGCACCCCGGCGTTGGACCCGGCCGACGTCGAGCGGGTCCGCGACGACGAGGCCACCGCGCTGCGGATGTACTGGGCCA
The DNA here is from genome assembly GCF_030345095.1 of Solwaraspora sp. WMMA2056. Lineage (NCBI taxonomy): Bacteria > Bacillati > Actinomycetota > Actinomycetes > Micromonosporales > Micromonosporaceae > Solwaraspora > Solwaraspora sp. WMMA2056. Next base: position 6,132,890 of record NZ_CP128360.1, on the reverse strand, counting down.
ACCCCGGCCCCCGGGCCGACGCCGCGTTGCGTGCCGACCTGTTCGGTGCCGACCAGCGGCACGGCCGGCCGATGGGCGGCGACCCTGCTTCGGTGGCCGCGGTGACCGTGGCCGACGTGGTCGACTTCCACCGTGCCTGGTTCACCCGGCCCGGCACCCTGCTCGTCGCCGGTGACCTGGACCTGATCGACCTGGACGCACTGGGTGCGACAGCCTTCGGCGGTGCCAGCGGCGCGTCGCCGCAGGTCGAGCCGGCGCTGCCGGTCGTGCTGCGCGACAGCCGGCGGATCATCCTGGTGGACCGGCCCGGGGCGGTGCAGTCCACCCTGCGGCTCGGGCACCCGGCTCCGCACCGCGCCCATCCGGACTACGTGCCGATGAGCCTGGCCAGCACCGTCCTCGGTGGTGCGTTCACGTCGCGGCTGAACCACCTGATCCGTGAGGTGCGCGGCTACACGTACGGCATCCGGTCGGACTTCGGCATGTCCCGCCGGTTCGGCCGGTTCTCGGTCAGCTCCAGTGTGCAGACCGGGGTGACCGCGCCGGCCCTGGTCGACGCGGTCGGCGAGGTCTCCCGGACCCAGGCCGACGGGGTGACCGAGGAGGAGCTGGCGGTGGCCCGGTCCTGGCGGGCCGGGCAGCTCTCCGTCGAGTTGCAGACCCCGGGGGCGATCGCCAGTGCCCTGGCGACCCTGGTGGTGCACGGGCTGCCGGACGACTATCACGCGACGCTGCGGGAACAGCTGCTGTCGGCGACCGTCGAGCAGGTCTCCGCCGCCGCCGCGACCCACCTGCACGCCCAGGGGCTGACCCTGGTGGTGGAGGGCGACGCGGCGCAGATCCGCGACGAGCTGGCCGCCTCCGGCCTGGGGGAGCTGCTCGACGAATCCGCTTGATGACGGTGACACCGTCAGGTTGATTCCTGTAACGCTGCCAGAGCGGTCCTTGCCCGGTCTGCGGCGGCGGTGTTGTCGACCGCGATCCACAGCGGCAGGGCGAGGGAGAGCTCGGCGTGGGCCGATGCGGCGTCCCCGCTCTCCCGGTAGGTGGCGGCGAGTTCGGTGTGCGCGTCAGCTTGCCCGGCACGGTCGTGCAACGTGGTGTAGAGGGCGAGTGCGCGATCGAGGTTGCTCAACGCGGCGGTGTAGTCGCCCATCAACCGTTCGAGAATGCCCAGGCTGGTCAGGGTGTTGGCTTCGCCGGCGAGGCTACCGACACCACGGTACAAGCTCAACGCCTGTTCGAAGTGACCGCGCGCGGCCGGATGCTCGCCGATCACACGGTCGAGCATGCCGAGCTGGCTGTAGGCGAACGCCATCCCCATCCGGTCGCCGGCATCGTGGTAGCTGGTCAGCGCGTCGTAGAGCAGTTTGCGTGCCGCGGTGTGCTCTCCTGTCGCCCTGTGCAACGCGCCGAGCTGGACCTGCGCATAGGCCTGTCCCCGGCCGTGGCCCAGAGCGGTGTGCAGGTGCAGCGCTCGACTGAGGTGCACCCGTGCGGCATCCCAGTCGCCGGTCAGTCGATCGATCCCGCCCAGGCTCGAGTACGCCTCGGCCTGCCCGGCCTGGCTTCCGGCCTGGTCGTAGTACGTCAGTGCCGAGTTGACGTGTCTCCTAGCCTCCGCGTATGCGTTCAGCAGCTTCGCCACTGCGGCAAGTTCTGCATGCGCATAGGCTTGACCCAGTACGTTGCCGAGCTGTTGGTAGCCCTGCATTGCCTTCTCGAATCTGCGCTGAGCGGCGGCGTAGTCGCCGGAAATCTGGTCGAGCACGCCCAGCTCCATCGATGCGTTCGCGCTGCCGAGCGCGCTGTCGACCTGCTCGTAGTGGGCGTTCGCCTCGTTGAAGTGGCTCCGGGCGGCGGTGTGGTTGCCGGCGATCTGATCAAGCGTGCCGAGTCCGAGGTGGCAGTTGGCCTGCGCCAGAGGATCGCCGGCGGTGGTCGCGATCCGCAGCGCGCCGATCAGCAACGGCCTCGCTTGAAGGGCGTAGCCGCGCTCTCGGAAATATCGGGACATCACCGACGGCAGCATCCACGCGTGCGGAACGACGCGATGCTCGATGGCGTGACGCGCGCAGGCCAGCAGGTTGGGCAGCTCCGCCTCGAACCACGCGCGAGCGGCGGTGTCGGTGGGTGGCTTTGTCCACTCCTCGTCGGCGGGCTCCGGGGTGCCCGGTACGCCCGGGCCGAGCAGCCTGTCGGCTGCTGCCGCCGCTTCGAGATAGCTGCGGAGCAGGCGCTCCACGCCGCTACTGTCCAGTTCGACGGCAGCTTGCCGGGCGAACTCACGTACGAGGTCGTGGAACTGGTAACGGCTGCGGGAGATCTCCTGTAGCAGGTTGTGTTCGTACAGGACGTCGATCGCTCGGCTGGCGGAAGTGACGTCGAGGCCGGTGAGGGCGGCGGCCACCGCAGCCGTGATGATCGGTCCCGGGTGCTGCCCGAGATGCAGGAACACCTGTCTGGCGGCTGTCGGCAGGCTGCGGACCGACAGCTCCAGGGTGGCGGTCACGGCGTCGAGCGGTGTGTCCAACGCGGCGAGCAGGTCGTCGATCTTCTTCGATGGACGATGTGCCAGCCACGCCGCTGCGACCTCGATGGCCAACGGGAGATGCCCGCATCGGCTCACCACGGCGTCTACCATCGGCAACTGGTCCGCCGTGCGAATCGCCCCGACAGTCGAGATGAACAGCGTGGCTGCTTCCCGGGCCGGCATCGCGGCCAACGACAGTGGGCGTACGTCCGGCAGGGTGAGTCGCCGACGACTGGTGATGATCACCAGGCATCCGCCGGAGCCGGGCAGCAGCGGACGGACCTGCTCCGCGTCCGATGCGTTGTCGATGACGACCACGGCGCGTCGACGTGAGATCTGGGCTCGCCACAACGCGGATCTGGCATCTGGGCTGGGTGGGATCCGATCCAATGGTAGGCCGAGTGCGACAAGGAGCACCTCGAGTGCTTCGCCGGGTCGCATCGGAGCCTGGTCGCTGAGATAGCCGCGTAGATTCACGTACAGTTGCGCATCCGGATATTCGGTGGCGAGTAGATGTGCGACGTGCACGGCGAGGGTGGTCTTGCCGACGCCGCCCATCCCGTCGACCGCATGGATCGCAAGGGCGGATTCGGCTCGGCTGGTGGCGGCCTCGACGAGGAGTCGCACCTCCTCGTGTCGACCCGTGAAGACGCCGAGGTCGCGGGGGAGAGTATTGACGCCGGCTACGGTGGTCGGCGGTTGTTCTGTCGTGACAGGCCGGGTGTCCTGCTGCCGGTCGGATTGCTCCCGACGTGATGTGTCCGGTCCGGCCTCCCCCCAGTCGACCAGTACGGTCGCGATGATGCTGCCGATGACGAAGGCGAGCAGCGCGCCAGCCAGAGCCCAATTCCAGGCGGCGGTGACGAGGTTTGTCGTTATTCCGACAGCCGCGCTGGTGAGCGGGATGGCGGAAACCATCGCCGCCCTGGCCAGGCGAGTCCGTCGCCGCTGAGGTGGTGTGCTGTCCATGCGGGACTCCCGAAATCATTCCGAGGTCCTGTTGGTGGCTTATTATTCCGATTTGTGGCGCCCTCTGTCATCAAGTGTATCGGCGGTGCGCCACGGCTGATGGGTAAAAGAGTGTCGACAAAGGCGAGCGTCGATGCCCAGCCTTGCCCGTCGATGAACGATGGCCGGTGCGCAACGGTACCGGCCATCGTCGCGTCCACGTGGTGGTCAGCTTCAGCGCAGCAGGCGCAGCGTGCGGAGCAGGTAGACACCGGCGTACCAGACCGAGCCGAGGGCCGACCGGCAGGGCGACCCCGTACGCCGCCCAGTAGTGGCCCTCGGCGGTCCAGGACAGCAACGCGCTGACCGAGAGGCTGAGCCCGGCGAGGCTGCCGATCAGGCCGGCCGGCGCGGTCCGCCAGAACGGTACGCGTCGCTGCGGTTCGTACTCGGCGATCTCCCGGGCGTACTCCTCGACCGGACCGAACTCGCTGTCCGGGGCGGTGCCCCCAGCCGTGACAAGGTGGTTGCGGGCCTGCCGGGCGAGCTCGCCGGCCCGCTGCGGGGTGAGGTCGTAGCGGCCGACCAGCAGGCCGGTCAGCCGGCGGAACCAGGCGTCGGCGTCCGCCTCGTCGGTGTCGTGTTCCGCCGTGCGTGGGGTGGGTGGGGTGTGCTCGATCGGCTGTTTCGGCTTGCCCGGCCCACGTAGCTGCCACAGCAGCACCAGCAGCGACGCGGCGGCGACCGCGAGAACCGGAACCGGGAGCGCCGGCCCACGGGGCAGCGTGAAGAACGCCGTGACGGCGAGCCCGGCCAGCAGCACGACGAGGGCGAACGACGCGGTCGCCAGCCGTGGCCGGCCGACGGCGCGCAGCGCGCCCGGTACGCCACGGACGACGAACACCGCCAGGCCGACGAAGGCCGTCCCGGTCAACGCCGCCGGGTTGGCCGGGAAAGTGAGCGTCTGTTCCAGCACGGCGTAGAACAGCGATCCGCCGAGCCCGATCAGCCCCAGGCTCAGCAGACCGCCGGAGAGGTAGTCGGCTGCGGTCAGGCCGTGCCGGTCCGGATTCTCACGCAGGTGCGCCGGCTGCTCGGCCGCCGCGACCATGGCGAACTCCTCAGGGGAGCCGAACGCGTCGTACGGGCTCTGCCCGGTGTACGCGCAGTGCGCCTGCACGTCGGCGATGATCGGGTTCGCCAGGTGGTGCCCGACGCCCTGGTCGCTCAGCGCCAGCCGGGCAGGTATCTCCCACCGCTCGAACGGTTCAGTGGTCTTCGTCATCGGAAATCCTCCCCAGTTCACTGTCCTGCTTCAGGTGCCGCTGGTCGTCGCCGTCGCCGTCGCCGGTCGCCGTGAGCAGCCGGTCGAACGCGTCGGTGAACTCGCCCCACCGGGTCCGTTCGTCCGCCAGTCGTCGTCGGCCGGCCTCGGTGATCGCGTAGACCTTCCGCCCCGGGCCGCCCTCGCCCGGCAGCCAGTCGGAGCGCACCGCCTCCTCGGCCTCCAGTCGGTTGAGCACCGGATACAGTGCGCCGCCCCGGATCGGGCCGAGCCCGAACTCGGCCAGCCGCTGTGCCAGTGCGTAGCCGTGCCGGTCGCCCTCGGTGAGGGCCGCCATGATCGCCAGCCCGAGTCCGGCCCGGATCCAGTTCGCCGCCGGATCGGTCGCGCCGCCCATCACGCACTTCCCTTCCCTGACTAGTCCACATCCGGCTGTAGATCGCTTGTCAACTAGTTGTATCTCAGACTAGTGGGGTCGCGCAACTGCGGAGTTCTGGGCGAATTGCCCCGTCAAGTCTGGTGACGGGTAACCGGGTTGGCTTTCCGGTAGGGCCGGCCTATGGTTGCCGGATGGCTGGGTCTGCGCAGCGCGACGGAGCCGTGACTGTCACGGCTCCCATCGGCGTGCGCGCCGCCGGATCGACCGCCGTGGCAACCGCCGAGGGGCGGCCGGGGCGGCCGAATCCCGCCGACCGGGGTCCCCCGGCGGCCGGATTCCATCCACCCGAACGGCCGCCAGGGGCGAAGCGCATCAGCTTCGGCCCTTTTTCTTTTCGAGGAGCACATCATGAGCACCGAACTGCAGGGCAGGAACAGTGAATGGATCGAGCAGGCACGAGTGCAATTGGCTGATCAACTGGACCTGCACCGGGCCCAGTTGACCGAACTCACCGCCGACACCGGCGACCCGCAGGAGGCGCACACCCGCGCCGCATTGATCGTGGCCGCCCGGCGCGGCTACGACCAGGCCGTGGAGGCGCTGGGCCGGATCGCCGACGGCCGCTACGGTCGCTGCGACAGGTGCGGTGGCGACATCCCCCGGGAGCGGTTGGAGATCCTGCCGCACGCCCGGTACTGCGTACCCTGCACCAGCTGAGTCGCCGCCGAGGAGAACGTCGCCGTCCGACCTGGCATCCGGTCGGACGGTGACGTAACGGCTACCGCCTCGCCGAAAGTAGGCGGACAAATACATTCGAACCCCTGACGGTGTGTCGTCCGTTGTACCCGGGTGTCCGCAAATGTGCCGCAGAGAGGCGAGCGCTGATGCCCCAGCTCCACACGTCGGTGATGATCCGTTACGCGACCTACACCGACACCCCGCGAGTGGCCAAGACACTGGTGGAGGCATTCCTGGACACCCCCGAGGCCACCTGGCTGATCCCGGATCCCGTCGCACGTCGGCAGGTGTTCCAGCGGTTCTGCCCAGCGTTGATCGACTACGGACTGCGGCAGGGCAGCATCTACCTGACCGAGGACTACCAGGCGGTCGCAGTCTGGCGCCCGTGCAGCCTGATCCTGCCCAACCCGGTCGAGTACGAGCAGCTGCTCGACGACGCCTGCGGTGAGTACGCCTACCGGTTCCGGCTGCTGGACAACGCGCTTGCCGAGCGGCACCCGGTGGGGGAGCACCACTACCTGGCGTACCTCGGGGTCGCGCCGGACCGGCAGGGCTACGGCCTCGGTACGGCGTTGCTGACCCACCGGCACGCGATCTTCGACACCGCCGGCAGCGCCGCCTACGTGGTGGCGAGCACCCGAGGTGCCCGTGACCTGTACGCCCGGCTCGGCTACCGGGTCACTGCGGCGGCGCCGTTCCACCTGCCCGACGGCGGTCCGCTGCTGTGGCCGATGTGGCGTCAACCGCAGCTCACCCGCCGCTACGGCTGACCCGTCCGATCGGTGGTCACCGATGGGCCGGAGGTGATGTGGGACCAACTCGGTTCCGTCGCACCCCGGCCCGTCGGTAACCTTCGCGACATGAGGATCGGGGTTGCGACATGAGGATCGGGATCGTCGGTGCCACCGGACAGGTCGGTGGCGTCATGCGACAGGTGCTGGAGCAGCGGCAGGTGCCCGTCGACGAGCTGCGGCTGTTCGCCTCGGCGCGGTCGGCCGGGCGGACGCTGCCGTGGCGTGGCGGCGAGGTGGTCGTCGAGGACGCGGCCAGCGCCGACTACCGCGGGCTGGACATCGCGCTCTTCTCGGCCGGCAAGGGTACGTCGAAGGAGCTGGCGCCCCGGGTAGCCGAGGCCGGCGCGGTGGTGGTCGACAACTCGTCGGCCTGGCGGATGGATCCGGACGTACCGCTGGTGGTCGCCGAGGTCAACCCGCAGGCGGCGGCCGACCGGCCGAAGGGCATCATCGCCAACCCGAACTGCACCACGATGGCCGCGATGCCGGTGCTGCGGCCGCTGCACGTCGAGGCCGACCTGGTCAGCCTGGTCGTGTCCACGTACCAGGCGGTCTCCGGTGCCGGCCTGGCCGGCGTCGCCGAGCTGGACGAGCAGGTCCGCAAGGTCGCCGAGGGCGCGGCCGGGCTGGCGTTCGACGGTGCCGCCGTGGAGTTCCCGGCACCCCGGTCGTTCGCCGCGCCGATCGCCTTCAACGTGCTGCCGCTGGCCGGCGCGCTGGTCGACGACGGCTCCGCCGAGACCGACGAGGAGCAGAAGCTGCGCAACGAGAGTCGCAAGATCCTCGGCATCCCGCAGTTGAAGGTCTCCGGCACCTGCGTCCGGGTGCCGGTCTTCACCGGTCACTCGTTGCAGATCAACGCCCGGTTCGCCCGGCCGATCAGCCCGCGCCGGGCGGTCGAGCTGCTCACCGGTGCGCCCGGCGTGGCGCTGGCCGACGTGCCGACGCCGCTGCTGGCCGCCGGGCAGGACCCGACCTACGTGGGCCGGATCCGGGTCGACGAGACCGTCGAGCACGGCCTGGCGCTGTTCTGTTCCAACGACAATCTGCGCAAGGGCGCGGCGCTCAACGCGGTGCAGATCGCCGAACTGCTCATCGCCGGCACCGCCTGAGCCAGCCGCGTCATCGCTGCTGGTGCGACCCCGCGCCGCCCTGCCGCTCGACGAGCAGCAGGGCGGCGTCGTCGCTGATCTGACCGCCGGCATGCCGTTGCAGCTCAGCGACGATCCGGTCCAACGCCTCGGAACGGTCGGGCAGGTCCAGGCAGGCGGTGACCCGGGTGGAGGAGAGGAACTCGCCGCCGCCGTTGCGCGCCTCGATCAGCCCGTCGGTGTAGAGCAGCAGCCGGTCGCCGGGATGCCAGACGCGGATCACCGGTGCGGGGTCGGGCGCGTCGCGGCGCAGCCCCAACGGTGGGTGCCGGTCCGCCGGTTCGAGAATCTCCAGCGTGCCCTCGGCGGTCCGCAGCGCCGGAGCCGGGTGGCCGCAGTTGATCACGGTGACGGTGTCGCCGTGCAGTTGCACCAGTGCGGCGGTGACGAACTGGGCCGGCTGCCCGGTGCTGACCGCGTCCCGGTGCACCGCCTGATCCAGGTCGGCGGCGACGGCGGTCAGCTCCGGCTGGACGAAGGCGGACTGGCGGAACGCCCCCATCACGGTCGCCGCCATCTGGACCGCCTGCAGCCCTTTGCCGCAGGCGTCGCCGATGATCAGGCGGACGCCGTACGGGCTGGCGACGGTGGCGTACAGGTCACCGCCGACATTGGCCGCCTCGGAGGCCGACAGGTACCGGGCGACCAGCGCGACGTCGTCGAGCACCGGCGGTGGGGAACGCAGTACCGCGCGTTGCGCGACCTCGGCGATCTCGGTCATCCGGCGCAGTCGGGCCTCCCGCAGGTTGCGGGACCGGGCCACGTAGATCGACACGATGCCGACGGCGAAGACGACGCTGCTGCGCAACAGGTGGTCCAGACTGCCGAACATGCCGCTGGGCAGCCCGGCGATCAGCGCGACCAGGCAGGCGACGACCGTGACCAGGGCAGTACGGCGGGTCTTCTCCACGGCGGCGGCGAGCAGTGGGGCGAGGGAGAGGAACCCGAGGACGACCGCCGAGGTCTGGGTGACCACGTCGATCACGGTGATCACGGCGATCAGGGCCAGCGCCGCCGGCATGCCGCGCCAGCGCTCGGTGCGTTGCCAGAGTGACCGGTCGGCCAACGGCGGGCGCCGCAAAGCTGACAAATAGGGCATGCGCCAGCTGCTCCGGCGTGCCCACACGTCCTGCTCCCTACTCGGCCTGCCCGTGCCGGGCACCCCAGGTGCCGGCAGCCGTACCTGCCTGCGAGCCTAGCCGATCAGCCCGCACCCGGCCGGTCCCGCGCACGCACCCGCCCCGCTACCCGCCCCGCTGCCCGCCTGCGTCCGGCCGGGCGGGCCGGGGTTTTCCCGCTACCACTGCGGGTACCCCGAGCATGGCGCCGACACCGAGAGGAGCACATGATGACGACCGTCGGAGAGTTCATGACAGCCCGGCCGTTCACCATGGACGCCAGCGACATGCTGACCGCGGCGGCGCGACAGATGCGTGACGCGGACATCGGCGACATCATCGTCACCAACGGTAGTGAGATCCAGGGGATCGTGACCGACCGGGACATCACCGTCCGGGCAGTAGCGTCCGAAATGGACCCGGCGAGCACCCCGCTCGACCAGATCATCACCGAGGACGTCGTGGTGGTCTCACCGTACGACGACGCGGTCGCCGCCGCCGAACTGATGCGGACCTACTCGGTACGGCGACTGCCGGTCGTCGACGACGGCCGCCTGGTGGGTGTGGTCTCCATGGGTGACCTCGCCGTCGAGTGGGAACCGGACTCGGTGCTCGCCGACATCAGCACCGACGAGCCCAACAACTGACCGCTCATCGACGAGTGGTGCCGGAACCCTCTGGTGGGTGTCCTCGCACGTCTGCCCGGTCTCCCCGGCGCCCGGGTCCGGTAGACGGCAGGGACACCCTCTTCCGGACGTTCCACGGCACCCGCCGTCGACGCCCGGGGCACCGCAGGCCTCGCAACCGATCGGAGTTCAGCAGATGAGTCGACCGCGAATCGTCATCGTGGGCGCCGGATTCGCCGGCTACCAGGCGGCCCGCACCCTGTCCCGGCTGGCCCGTGGCGCGGCGGAGATCGTCCTGGTCAACCCCACCGACTACTTCCTGTACGTACCGCTGCTGCCCGAGGTCGCCGCCGGGGTGCTGGAACCGCGTCGGGTGACCGTGTCGCTGCCGGACACCCTGCCCGGGGTCCGGGTCGTGCTCGGCGAGGTCGACGACATCGACCTGCCGGGCCGGCGGATCTGCTACCTCGACGGGGACGGCCGTCGGGCCGATCTGCGCTACGACCGGCTGATCGTCTCCGTCGGCAGCGTCAACAAGCTGCTGCCGATCCCCGGGGCCAACGAGCACGCGAAGGGGTTCCGTACCCTGCCCGAGGCGCTCTACCTGCGCGACCACCTGACCCGGCAGATCGAGCTGGCCGACCTGTCCGACGACCCGGCCGAGCGGGCCGCCCGGTGTACCTTCGTCGTGGTCGGGGCCGGCTACACCGGTACGGAGGTCGCCGCGCACTGCGTGACCGCGACCGACCTGCTGGTGCGTCGCCATCCGCGGCTCGCCGGACAGCAGGTGCGCTGGCTGCTGCTCGACCTCGCCGACCGGGTGCTGCCGGAACTCGACCAACGGATGTCGGTCACCGCCCAGCGGGTGCTCGACAGCCGGGGCGTCGAGACCCGGTTCGGCACCTCGGTGCGGGAGGCGACCGGCGACGGGGTGCATCTGTCCGACGGCGAGTTCATTCCGACCCGGTCACTGATCTGGTGTGTCGGGGTACGGCCGGACCCGGTGGTGGACGCGCTCGGGCTGGACACGGTCAAGGGGCGGCTGGTGGTCGACGAGTTCCTCGCCGTACCACGGCATCCGGAGGTGTACGCCTGCGGTGACGCGGCCGCCGTACCGGACCCGAGCGCACCGGGCGAGGTCACCCCGATGACCGCACAGCACGCCGTACGGCAGGGTCGGCTGGCCGCGCAGAACGTGGCCGCCTCGTACGGACACGGGTCGTTCCGCCCGTACCGGCACAAGGACCTCGGCTTCGTGGTCGACCTCGGTGGTGCCCAGGCGGCGGCGAACCCGCTGCACGTGCCGATCTCCGGCCCGTTGGCCAAGGTGGTGACCCGGGGCTACCACCTGGCGTCGATCCCGGGCAACCGGGTGCGGGTGGCGGCCGACTGGATGCTGGAGTCGCTGCTGTCGCGCCAGGGGGTGCAGCTGGGTCTGGTGCCGCCGTCGGCGGTGCCGCTGGACACCGCCTCTCCGGAGCTGGTCCACCCGGTCGGCCGCTGACCGCCCCCCCGCGCGCGACGTCGGCCGCTCGCCCCGCGCGGCGTCGCCCCGGTAAGGACGGTCGGTTCAGCCGAAGCGCAGGTGGGGGCGGCGGCGCAGCCGTACGCCGGTGGCGAGCGCGACCAGCGCGACCAGGACCATGGCGACGACCACGCCGTGCAGCAGACCCCGGTCGAGGTATCCGCTGTCGGTGTGGTCGATCGCGTAGGTCGCGATCTCCCGGCTGAACCAGAACGGCAGGGCCCGGGCGGCGGGGCTGGACGGGTCCATCACCATCTGCAGGCCCACGATGGTCAGCAGGACCAGCGTGCCCTCCAGTTCGCGGGGCAGCACCGCGCTGACGGCCAGCCCGAACGGCACCGCGACCAGCACCATGATCAGCATGATCAGGGCGATCGCACCGTGTCGGACCTGCGGCTGGTCGATCAGCACCAGCAGGAAGTACGGCACCGACAGCAGCACGCCGACCACCCACAGCGCGGCCATCCGGCCCGACCACAGGTGCACCGGCCGGTAGCCGGTCAACCGCAGCCGGGTCTCCAGACCACGGTTCGCGTTGCCGGCGAACAGCGCGGCCGTGCTCAGCGCCCAGCCCAGCCCGAGACAGACGAACCGGATCGACTGTCCGGCGTGGTCGCCGCGCCGGGCCAGGTAGAAACAGAGCGGGAAGAGCAGCAGGATCACCAGTACGCCGCGCCGCCGCGCCGTCTCCCGCAGCGTCATCTCGGCCACGGTCAGCATTCTTGTCATCGCGTCGCCTCCCGGTGGCTGAGGTCGAGCACCAGGTCGACCCGGTCGAGCTGGTTCAGCAGGTGGGTGACGACCACCACTGCCCTGCCGTCGTCGCGCCAGCGCCACACCTGGTGCCAGAAGTCCAGGTAGGTGCCCCGGTCGAAGCCCTGGTACGGCTCGTCCAGCAGGAGCAGGTCGGGATCGCCGAGCCCGGCCAGCACCAGGTTGAGCTTCTGCCGGGTGCCGCCGGACAACTGTCGGGCCGCGACAGCGGCGGAGGCGTCCCAGTCGAGGACCGCCGCCTGCGTCCGGCCCTCGGCGCGGGACCGGGCGCGGTCGAGGCCGCGACCGGCACCGACCAGCGCGAAGTGCTCGTCGGGGTACAGGAAGTCGGCGGTGCCACCGTCCTGCGGGCAGTAGCCGACCGTGCCGTGGACGTGCACCGACCCGCTGTCCGGGCTGACCAGGCCGGCGCAGATGCGCAGCAGGGTGCTCTTGCCACTGCCGTTGGCCCCGACCACGGCGGCGACCTCGCCGGCGCGCACGGTCAGCCGGACCCGGTCGAGGACCTGCTGCCGGCGGTACCGCTTGCGGACGTCGCGGACGTCGAGCCGGACCGGGCCGGGGCCGGTGCGGCGCGGCAGGTGTGCCGGGCCACCGACGCTGCGGACCACGGCGCCGGCGTAGTCGGCCGGAGTGCCGAAGACCGCCAGCGGGGCTTCGCCGCTGTCGTACAGGTGCGCCGCCGCCTCAGCGACGACGTGCCCGGCCACCTCGCGGTCGACGCCGTGCCGGTGCAGTTCACCGGTGAGGGCGGCGAGCCAGGACTGGTGGTTCACGAGTCGGTCACCTCCTGCAGGATCGTGTCGACGCCGGTGGCGAAGGCCCGCCAGTCGGCAGCGGCGTGGCGCAGGGTCTGCGCGCCGGCCGGGGTGAGCCGGTAGTACTTGCGGGCCGGGCCGCTGGTGCCCTCGCGCCACTGGGCGCTCACCAGCCCGGTGCGCTGCAGCCGCAGCAGGACGGGGTAGAGAGTGCCGCCCTTGATCGGGCCGATCCCGGCGGCCTGCAGCGACTGGGCCAGCTCGTAGCCGTACGACTCCCGCTGGCGCAGCGCGGCCAGGACGCACAGCTCCAGCACGCCCCGTAGCCACTGGCCGCGCCGGTCCTGGTCCACCGGGTGAAGATAGCAGCGCTATCTAGGTAGTGCCACAACCTATTTGGGATCGTCCCGGCCAGCCGTTTTCGGCCAAGCCCACGGGGTACCTCACCGACAAGGCAACCGCCGGAGGGAGAGACTGATGGACATCGGCATCATCGGGGCTGGCAACGTCGGATCCGCGCTGGCCCGCCGACTGACCGAGGTGGGCCACCAGGTGACGATCTCCGCGTCCAGCCCGGATTCACCCCGGCTGGCCGACGCCACGACGGGCACCGGGGTGACCGCCGGCGAGCCGGCCCAGGCCGCCGCCGCCGAACTGGTCGTGCTGGCGGTGCCGTACACCGGGATCGCCGACACCCTGACCGGCCCGGTCGCCGACGCGCTGACCGGGACCACGGTGATCGACGTGACGAATCCGCTCGGACCGGACCACATGTCACTGCGGATCGGGCACGACACCTCCGCCGCCGAGCAGGTCGCGGCGATGATCCCGGAGGCCAACGTGGTGAAAGCCTTCAACACGGTGCTCGCCCCCAACCACGCCCGGCCGGTGCTCGGTGGCGTACGGCAGTCCGTCCCGGTGGCCGGCGACGACCTGGTGGCGAAGAAGACGGTCCAGGAGCTCGGCACCCAGCTGGGGTTCGACGCCGTCGACGCCGGCCCGCTGACCAGTGCCCGTTATCTGGAGCCGGTCGCCGCGCTGCTCATCCAGCTCGCGTACGGCGGCGGGGCCGGCCCGACGGTCGGCTTCGCGATCGCCCGCGACTGAGCCCTCCTCGACCGCCTCGGGTCGGAAACACCATCGGCTGGCCGTATGGTGGAGAGGTGTCGTGCGCGCCGTACCCGGCAGGACGGACGCATCCGTTGAAACCCGAGGAGCTGTAGTGACCGTCACTCTGACCGCCGACAGCGCCGGACAGGTCAGCGACTTCAAGGTCGCCGACCTGTCCCTGGCGACGTTCGGTCGCAAGGAGATCGAGCTCGCCGAGCACGAAATGCCCGGCCTGATGGCGCTGCGCCGCGAGTACGCCGCCCAGCAGCCGTTCAAGGGCAAGAAGATCGCCGGTTCGCTGCACATGACCGTGCAGACCGCCGTACTGATCGAGACCCTGACCGCCCTCGGCGCCGACGTGCGCTGGGTCTCCTGCAACATCTTCTCCACCCAGGACCACGCCGCCGCGGCGGTCGTCGTCGGCCCGAACGGCACCATCGACGACCCGCAGGGTGTCGCGGTGTACGCGTGGAAGGGCGAGACGCTCGAGGAGTACTGGTGGTGCACCGAGCAGATGCTCACCTGGCCGGACGGCAGCGGGCCGGACTCGATCGTCGACGACGGCGGTGACGTGACCCTGCTCATCCACCTGGGCAAGCAGTTCGAGGCCGCCGGGGCGGTGCCGTCGACGGCACCGACCGACTCGCACGAGTACGGCATCATCCTGGACACGCTGCGGCGTTCGCTGGCGACGAACCCGACCAAGTACACCGAGATGGCCGAGCCGATCATCGGGGTCTCCGAGGAGACGACCACCGGTGTCAACCGCCTCTACGAGCTGGCCCGTGAGGGCAACCTGCTCTTCCCGGCGATCAACGTCAACGACTCGGTGACCAAGAGCAAGTTCGACAACAAGTACGGCATCCGGCACTCGCTGGTCGACGGGATCAACCGGGCCACCGACGTGATGATCGCCGGCAAGCTCGCGGTGATCTGCGGCTACGGCGACGTCGGCAAGGGCGCGGTGGAGTCGCTGCGCGGCCAGGGGGCCAGGGTCGTGGTGACCGAGATCGACCCGATCTGCGCGCTGCAGGCGGCGATGGACGGTCTCGACGTGGTCACCCTGGACGACGTCGTCGAGCGCGGCGACATCTTCATCACCACGACCGGCAACAAGGACATCATCCTGGCCGAGCACATGGCGAAGATGAAGCACAACGCGATCGTCGGCAACGTCGGCCACTTCGACAACGAGATCGACATGGCCGGGCTGGCCAAGGTACCGGGGATCGAGAAGGTCAACATCAAGCCGCAGGTCGACGTCTGGCGGTTCCCGGACGGCCACGCGGTGATCGTGCTCTCCGAGGGGAGGCTGCTCAACCTGGGCAACGCCACCGGTCACCCGAGCTTCGTGATGTCGACCTCCTTCTCCAACCAGGTGATCGCCCAGATCGAACTGTTCACCAAGGTTGGCGAGTACGAGAAGAAGGTCTACGTACTGCCGAAGCACCTGGACGAGAAGGTGGCCCGACTGCACCTGGACGCGTTCGGTGCCAAGCTCACCGTGCTCAGCAAGGCCCAGGCCGACTACATCGGCGTCGACGTGGCCGGCCCCTACAAGCCGGAGCACTACCGCTACTGACCCACCATCCCGCCTCTTCCTCCGACGATCTTGCGCTTATCGAGAATATTTTTCCGCTTTGTCCGTCGATAAGCGCAAGATCGTCGAACACGGGGGAGAGCGGGAGCAGCGGCTCAGGCGGCCAGTCCGAGGGCTTCGGCGGCGGCCCGGCCGTTGGCGTGGCTCGCGCCGTACGTGGTGACGAAGGCCCGCACACCGGCCGGCCGCCAGGCCGACGGCCAGCCCATCTCCACCACCGAGACCGGGCAGCGGGCGGCGAGCGCCTCGATCAGCTCCGGCGCGCCGGGGACCCGGTGCAGATGCCGGCCGACCAGCACCACCGGCCGGCATCCGGCAATCACCGCGACCTCGTCGGCGGTCGTTCCGGTCGCGACCACCCGCAGTTGCGTCGTGCCGTCGAGGTGCGGGCCGAGCCCCCAGGGCACCCGACCCTCGGCGATCGTCGAGCCGGCGGTGAGCTGCACCACCAGCGCCGACGCCAGCCCATCGAGCACCCCTTCGACCTTCACGGCCCGCCGGGCGGCGGCGTACCCCAGATCGGTGGCCGCACCGGCGTCGGAGGGCGCCGGCCGCACGGCGCTGGCGAGCGCGGCGACCCGGGCTGCGGCCTGCTCCACCCGCGCCACCGGCAGGACACCGTCGGTGACGGCGGCGGCGATGCCGGCGGCGATCCGTTCGACCAGCTGCCGGTCGACGCGGGCACCGACGCAGAGCAGGTCGGCACCGGCGGTCAGGGCGGCGACCGCCGCGGGCACGATGCCGCCGGTGGCCGAGGTGGCGCCGCGCATCTCCAGGGCGTCGGTGACGATCACCCCCTGGTACCCGTACTCCTCGCGGAGCAGGCCGGTCAGGGCGGCGCGGCTGAAGGTGGCCGGTGCCTGGCCGGTCAGCACGGGGACCCGGATGTGCGCGGTCATGATCGCGGCGACGCCGGCGGCGATCACCGCCGCGAACGGCGGCAGGTCCCGGGCCCGCAGCACCGCCATCGGTACGTCGACAGTGGGCAGTTCGAGATGCGAGTCGGTGACCGTGGCCCCGTGCCCGGGGAAGTGCTTGGCGCAGCCGGCGATGCCGGCGTCGGCGAGCCCGGCGACGGCGGCGGCCGCGTGCGTGGCGACCAGCGTCGGGTCGGCGCCGAAGGACCGGGTGCCGATGATCGGGTTGTCGTCGGCGGTGTTGACGTCGACGGTCGGCGCGAGGTTGAGGTTGACTCCGCAGCCGGCGAGTTCGTCGCCGATCGCCCGGTACACCTGCCGGGTCAGCGCCGGGTCGTCGACCGCACCCAGGGCGGCGTTGCCGGGGTAGGGGCTGCCGGTCGCGTGGGCCAGCCGGGTGACGTCGCCGCCCTCCTCGTCGATGGCGACGAGGACGTCGGCGCGGGCGGCCCGCAGTGCGGCGGTGCCGATCCGGACCTGGTCGGGGTCGGTGACATTGCCACCGAAGAGCGTGTGCCCGGCGAGTCCGTCGCCGACCAGCTCCACCGCCCACTGTGGAACAGTGGTGCCGTCGAAGGCGGCGAGCAGGGTGCGCAGCGCCAGGCGGCGTAGTCCGGGATCGGCCGCCACCGGTCCGCGCGCCCCTGGGTCGTTCGACATCGTGTCCCCCTCCGTGAGGTCCGCGCGGTCCGAGTGTCGCACCGGGCAGGCACTGTCGTTGCCCGCGTCTGCCGGGTCGACCGACCGCTGAGGGTGTCGACGCCGACTACGCTACGGCTACTTCCGCTAGGTTAACCAAGATAATAGTTAACTTTCCTAAAAACTAGAGGACGACACATGGGTTCTCCGCGCCTGCCCGGCACACCCCGCCTGCTACGCGCACTCAACGACCGGGCCGCGCTGGAACTGCTCATCGCCCGGGGGCCGCTCACCCGCGCGCAGCTCGGCGAGCTGACCGGCCTGTCCAAGGTCACCGCGTCGCAACTGGTCGAACGACTCGAGGGGCGCGGGCTGGTGACCCGGGTCGGCGAGCAGGCCGGCGGGCGAGGACCCAACGCCCAGCTGTACGCCGTACAACCGGGCAGCGCACACGTGATCGGCGTCGACGTGGGCCCGGACCGGGTGGTCGCCGCCTGCGCCGACATCACCGGCGCGGTCACCGGAACCGTCGAACACTCCACCAAGGACACCGACGACCCGGTCGGCGTGGTGCACCGCGCGGTGGTCCAGGCGGCCAGCAGCGCCGACACCCCGCTCGCCAGCGTCCGGCGGGTGGTGCTGGGCACCCCCGGCCTGGTCGACCCGGGCACCGGCGACATCACCTTCGCGTACAACCTGCCCCGCTGGCACCGCGGCCTGCTCGCCGCCCTGCGCGAGGACCTGGACACCACCGTCGTGTTCCAAAACGACGTCAACCTCGCCGCCGTCGCCGAGGCCCACGCCGGAGCCGCCCGCGACGTACCGGACTTCGTGCTGGTCTGGGCAGGTGTCGGCGTCGGCCTGGCGATCATGCTCGGCGGCCGGCTGCACCACGGCAGCACCGGTGCCGCCGGCGAGATCGGCTACCTGCCGGTGCCGGGCGCACCCATTCCCCGCGACGTGTCGCGTCGCGCGAAGCCGGCGTTCCAGCAGGTGGCCGGGGCGGACGCGGTCCGGGCGGTGGCCCGCGAGCACGGCTTCCGGGCGGCCAGCGCCGGCGAGGCCGTCCAGGCCGCGATCGCCGCCGGCACCCGGGGCGGCCCGTTCCTCGACGAGCTGGCCCGCCGGCTCGCCCTCGGTGTCGCCAGCAGCTGCGTCGTGCTCGACCCACCGTTGGTCGTGCTCACCGGTGAGGTCGGCCGGGCCGGCGGCAGCGCGCTCGCCGAACGGGTGCAGCACGAGGTCGCCGCGATCACCCTGGTCGCCCCCCGAGTGGTGGTCACCGAGGTGGTCGACGAGCCGGTCCTGCAGGGCGCGCTGCGAATCGCGTTGGACGCCGTCCGCGACGAGGTCTTCGCCTCCACCGTGGCCTGAACCGACCTCCGTCCTGCGGGTCCCGCCGGACCGACCGGGCCGGGTGGTGGCCCGCGCCACCGCCGACGCGGCCCGGTGCCGGTCCGCCAGTCGGCGTGGTTGGATGGTCCGGTGCCTACCGTTGCAGACGACCTGGTGATCGAGTTCGACTCCGTGGGCGTGACCCGCTCCGGCACGGCCCTGCTGCAGGACGTCACCCTGCAGGTACGCCCGGAGCAGCGGTGGGTGGTCCTCGGCCCGAACGGTGCCGGCAAGACCACCCTGCTCAGCCTGGCCGCCGGCCGGATGCATCCGACCACCGGGACCGTACGTGTCCTCGACGAGCAGCTGGGCCGCACCGACCTGGCCGAGCTGCGTACCCGCATCGGACTGACCACGGCGGCGCTCGCCGAGCGGATCCCCGCGACCGAGCGGGTTCTCGACGTGGTGCTCACCGCCGCCTGGTCGGTGGTCGGCCGGTGGCGGGAGAGCTACGACGCCCTCGACGCCGACCGGGCCCGGGACCTGCTCGACCAGTTCGGCGTCGGCGGATTCGCCGCCCGCGAGTACGGCACCCTGTCCGAAGGGGAACGCAAGCGGGTGCAGATCGCCCGCGCCCTGATGACCGACCCGGAGCTGCTGCTGCTCGACGAGCCGGCCGCCGGCCTCGACCTCGGTGCCCGCGAGGACCTCGTCGGCCGCCTCGGCGGCCTCGCCCGCGACCCGCACGCCCCGGCGCTGGTGCTGGTCACCCACCACGTGGAGGAGATCCCGCCCGGCTTCACCCACGCGCTGCTGCTACGCCAGGGCGCGGTGGTCGCCGCCGGGGAACTTGCCGCGACGCTCACCGGTGAGCACCTGTCCAAGACGTTCGGTCTGCCGTTGGTCCTGGACCGGGTCGGTGCGCGCTACACCGCCCGGGCCGCCTGAGCCGGTGGAATCCGAACCCGTGCCGGCACCCGACGCCGGTGCCCGGCCGGCTCCCGTGCCGCGTCCCCGGATCGCGGTGGTGGGCAGCGCGAACATGGACCTGGTGGCCACCGCGCCGAGACTGCCGCAACCGGGGGAGACCCTGCTCGGCAGCGACTTCGTCATGGTCCCCGGTGGTAAGGGTGCCAACCAGGCGATCGCCGCCGCGCGGGCCGGCGGCGACTGTGTCTTCCTCGGCGCGGTCGGTTCGGACGCCTTCGGGGTCACCCTCACCGGCCGACTGGCACGCTCCGGCGTGGACACCGGGCAACTGCGCGTGGTGTACGGCGCGTCGGGGGTCGCGGTGGTCATGGTGAACGCGGCCGGCGAGAACGCCATCGTCGTCACTCCGGGAGCCAACGCCGCGTTCCACGGGCTGACCGAACCGGAGCTGGCGGCGGTCCGCGCGGCCGACGTCCTGGTCGCGCAGTTGGAGATCCCGCTGGAGACCGTACTGGCCGCCACCACGGCCGCCCGGCAGGCGGGTGCCCGGGTGATCCTGAACGCGGCGCCGGCCCGGCCGCTGCCCGCCGAACTGCTGGACACCGTCGACCTGCTGGTGGTCAACGACGCGGAGGCCCGGGCGATCGCCGGTGCCGGTCAGGAGGACCCGGCGGCACTGTTGACCGCGGTACGCCGTGCGGTGCTCACCCTCGGTGCGCAGGGTGCCTGGTACGTCGACCGGGACGGTACCCATGAGCACGTGCCGGCGTTCGCCGTCGAGACGGTGGACTCCACCGCCGCCGGTGACGCGTTCACCGGTGCGCTGGCCGTCGCCTGGGGCGAGGGCCGGGACCTCGTGTCGGCCGTACGGTGGGCGTCGGCGGCCGGGGCGGCCTGCGTACGGCGGTTGGGGGCCTCGGTGTCGCTGCCGCAGCGGGCCGAGATCGACGCCCTGGCCGGCTGAGCGCCCGCGCCAGCGGAAGCGCCCGCCGCAGCGCCCGCGCCGGTGTCGCAGCCATTGGCCGGCGGCGGGTGGCGCGGGTACGGGATCATCGAGTCATGCGAGTCATTCTCAACCTGCTCTGGTTGTTCTTCGGCGGCGGCATCGTGCTCGGCGTCGCGTACGGGCTGGCCGCGCTGATCTGCTTCGTGCTGGTCGTCACGATCCCGTTCGGGGTGGCCTCGCTGCGGTTGGCCTACTACTCCCTCTGGCCGTTCGGTCGGACGCTGGTGGCCAAGCCCGGCGCCGGGATCGGCTCCGGGCTGGCGAACATCCTCTGGGTGCTGCTCGCCGGCTGGTGGTTGGCGCTCACCCACATCGTCACCGGGATCACCCTCTGCCTGACGATCATCGGGATCCCGTTCGGCATCGCCAACTTCAAGTTGGTGCCGGCCGCGTTCTGGCCGCTGGGGCGCGAGGTGGTCGACGTCGAGGACCTACGTCGGCCCGGCCTGGTCAGCGCCTGACGCGTCGGCGGTCGGGGCGGCGTCGGGTCGTCCCGCTGCGGCGGGTGGCCCCTGACGTCCGGTGAGACGGGTCAGGTCGTGAACGCCACCAGGTAGACCGTCACCTCGTCCGGCGCGTCGAGATCGAGCAGCACCGTCCGGAACACCCCGTCCACCGGCTCGTCGCGTTGGTCGATGCCGGACACCGACACCGCGTCGTCCGGCCGCCAGGTGTCGCCGCCGGGGTGATCGGCGGTCCGCACCGCCCGCAACCCCGGCTCGGGAGCGGGGAACCGGCTGTCGTCCAGGAACCCGGGCAGCTCGTCGCCGGGGATGCGGAACATCGCCGTCAGGTGCCAGTCCAGGGCGCTGGCGAACGACGTCGACAACAGCACCGTGCCCGGCGGCAGCCGTACCTTGGCGTTGGCCTCGACCTCGGCGGCGCTCAAGGTGCGCACGTCCCGGTCCCCGCCGCCGGGGTCACCGGCGGCCCGGTCCACAGTACGGTCGGCGGCGCGACCCGCACCGGTGCCCACCACCCCGCAGCCACCGAACGCCGCCGTCGCGACCAGCGCGGCCAGCACACCGCCGATCGTAGTGCCGCGCCCGATGCTCGATCCAGTCATCAGAGTCCTTCCGTGGATACTTCGGCCTTCAGGTCAGAGAGGAAACGGAACCCCTAGGGAGCAGGGCAGGGATAGCCGATCCGCCGCCGGGGCGGATCGGCGTCCGCCTACACGCCATCCCCTGGGCTCATGACGGGATTGTTAGACTGTGGACTGTGTCCAGGACCGTGAAGCGGGCGTTCAGGTACCGCTTCTACCCCACCCCGGAGCAGGCGGTCGAGCTCGCCCGGACGTTCGGTTGTGTCCGGCTGGTCTACAACAAGGCCCTGGCCGCCCGCAGCGAGGCGTGGACCCAACGCCAGGAACGGATCACCTATAACCAGTCGTCGGCGATGCTGACCGGGTGGAAGAAGACCGACGAGTTCGCGTTCCTCAACGACGTCTCCTGCGTCCCTCTGCAGCAGGCGCTGCGGCACCTGCAGACCGCGTTCACCAACTTCTGGGCGAAACGGGCCCGGTATCCGACGTTCAAGTCGAAGAAGCGGTCGCGGCGGTCGGCGGAGTACACGACCAGCGCGTTCCGCTGGCGCGACGGTCGGCTGACCCTGGCGAAGATGTCTGATCCGTTGGACATCGTCTGGTCCCGGCCACTCCCGCAGGGTGCGGTGCCGTCGACGGTGACGGTGTCGCAGGACGCGGCACGCCGTTGGTTCGTCTCCCTGCTCTGCGACGACCGGATCGAGCCAGCCCCGGCCGCGTCGGGCAGGATGGGGGTCGACGCCGGCCTCGACAGCCTGTTCACCCTGTCGACCGGGGAGAAGATCGCCAACCCGAGGCACGAACGCCGCGACCGCGATCGGCTGGCCCGCGCCCAGCGGAACCTCGCCCGCAAGGCCCGAGGTTCGGCGAACCGGGCCAGAGCCCGACTGGCGGTGGCCCGGGTTGATGCCCGGATCGCCGACCGCCGCCGCGACCATCTGCACAAGTTGACCACTCGGCTCGTTCGTGACACCCAAACGATCGTGATCGAGGACCTGACCGTCCGCAACATGATGGCCAACCACAGTCTGGCCCGCGCCATCTCCGACGCGGCCTGGCGGCAGTTCCGCACCATGCTGGCCTACAAGGCCGACTGGTACGGCCGCAATCTGGTGGTAGTCGACCGCTGGTTCCCGTCGACCCGACGATGCTCCGCCTGCGGCGAACTGGCCGAGCGGATGCCGTTGACCGTCCGGTCGTGGACCTGCCGGTGCGGGCAGGCCCATGACCGGGACGTGAACGCGGCCCGCAACATTCTCGCGGAGGGGCTCTCCGTGATTGCCTGTGGAGGCGGTGTAAGACCTCACCGGGAGTCCTCCTCTCGGACGGGGCGGTCGTCGGTGAAACAGGAAACCCCGAGGGTGACCAAGGGAATCCCCGTCCTTCAGGGCGGGGAGGAAGTCAAACCGGGCAGGGTAGGCGCGGCGGTCAACTCGTCGCCGGCGGCTCCTCCTCCTCGCTGAGCCGGTCCGCGCCCCGCCGGCGCAGCATCTTCAACCCCGGGATGCCGGCGACGGCCAGCTTCAGATCCCGGGTCACCTCCAGCAGGCTGTGAATGTCCGGCCCGACCCGGTCCAGGGTCGCCAGGATGGGCAGGACGTCGGCGGTGATGTGCCGGGTCAGCCGGGGCAGCTCGTCGACCAGCCGTACCGCCGCCTCCACCTCGTCCTCGCTGAGCTGCTCCACGAAGTGCCGGGCCATCGGCGCACCGCGCCGCAACGCCGGCTCGAACTCGCCGAGCAGTTCGGCCGACCGGTCGGCGATCTGCTCACTGCGCCCGACGACCCGGCTCGCCCCGACCGCGACCCGGTCGGCGTCGGTGAGCAGCGTCTCCGCCGCCGCCGCGACCCGGGTCGCCGCCTGCACCGCCGTCGTGGCCGCCGTCGCGATCGACTCCACCCGGAGGGTCGCCTCCTCGGTCTCCTCAACCACCCGCTCACTGCGTTCCAGCAGCACCTCGACCCGGTCGACCACCGTGCCGACCCGCTGCACCAGCGCCTCGATCTCGTCCAGTACGGCGAACGCCCGGCCCGGCACCGCCGCGTACCCGGCGGCCAGCTGCCCGACCTGTGCTGCCGCCTGGCCGGCCTGGCTGGTGGCCCGACCGGCCACTCCGGCCGCCGCGCTCACGGTGCCGCTCACAGTCCCGGTGACGGCATCGGTCACCTGTCCGACCGTGGACCTGGTCAGTGCGTAGAGGCTCGCCGGCGTGGGCAGCGGGAAGGGCATCCCACCATTGTGCGGCCCATCGGCCACCATCCGCTCGCCAGCGGAGGCGAATCGTCCCGGTCGCAGCCGGTCTAGGTACGGCGACGCGGCTGCCGCTGTGCCTGTGGCTGTGCCTGCCGTGTCTGCCGCTGCGGCTGTCCGGCGGTCAACTGGCGGGTCGGTCGTTTCGCTGCTACCGCCCGGGCGGGCGCGGAGCCGTCCGCCTCGGCCTCCAACGCGGCCTCGACGGCTCGGCGCAGCGCCCGGTGGATGCGCCCGATCCGTAGCGCGTCGCGGCTGGACACCAGCAGCACCGGCGTCTGACGTACCTGCGCCCAGAGTTCGAGCTGGTGCGCGCCCCGGTCGTAGGAGTCGTCGAGCAGCCCGAGCAGCAGGTCGGCCAGCGGGACGACGATCAGTCCGACCAGGATGGAGCCGCCGACGAGTGCGATGGTGACGGTCGGCGAGGCGTTGATGCTCAGCGCGGTGACCAGCCCCAGGATCGCGGTGACCACCGGGGCGACGAAGGCGATGCCGACCATGCCCCGACCGGCGTACGCCCGCCAGTGGCGGGCACCGCGCCGCTGCCAGATCCGGTCCACCTCGGTCAGCGGGTACCGCTGCTGGTCGGACCGGAACTCGACGGAGGTGATCCGTACGGATTTGTCATCGTAGTAGGTGAACACCCCGGCTACCTCCTCACGCTTGTGGATCACGTTACCCACTCTCCGGTGATCGTCGTAGGCTGTCCCACAACGCGACGACGGGAGGTCTGACGTGTCCGGTCCGATGCTGGTCGAGGTCGGGGTCGAGGAGGGCGTCGCCACCATCCGGCTCGCCCGTCCGCCGATGAACGCGCTGAACGCGGCCGTACAGGAGCAGTTGCGCGACGCCGCGCGGACCGTCACCGACGACGAGCGGGTCCGGGCGGTCGTGGTGTACGGCGGCGACAAGGTCTTCGCCGCCGGTGCCGACATCAAGGAAATGGCCGAGATGTCGTACGTGGCGATGTCGGCGCGGGCCGCCCGGTTGTCCAGCGCGTTCGACGCGATCGCCCGGATCCCCAAGCCGGTGGTCGCGGCGATCACCGGCTACGCCCTCGGCGGGGGGTGTGAGCTGGCGCTGGCCTGTGACTGGCGGGTGGTCGCCGACGACGCCAAGCTCGGCCAGCCGGAGATCAAACTCGGCGTCATCCCCGGTGCCGGCGGCACCCAGCGGCTGGCCCGACTGGTCGGTCCGGCCCGGGCCAAGGACATCATCCTCACCGGCCGGATGGTCGACGCCGCCGAGGCCGAGCGGATCGGGCTGGCCGACCGGGTCGTCCCGGCCGACCAGGTGTACGCCACGGCGCTCGACCTGGTCCGTCCCTTCGTCACCGGCCCGGCCCAGGCGGTGAAGGCGGCCAAACTGGCCATCGACGGTGGCCTGGAGATGGATCTCGGCTCCGGCCTGGCCTGGGAGAGCCAGCTCTTCGCCGGCCTGTTCGCCACCGAGGACCGGGCCGAGGGCATGGCCGCGTTCGTCGCCAAACGCAAGCCGGACTTCACCGGCCGCTGAGCCCCGGCCC
This sequence comes from Solwaraspora sp. WMMA2056, assembly GCF_030345095.1. Classification (NCBI taxonomy): domain Bacteria; kingdom Bacillati; phylum Actinomycetota; class Actinomycetes; order Micromonosporales; family Micromonosporaceae; genus Solwaraspora; species Solwaraspora sp. WMMA2056. The sequence goes on along the minus strand of NZ_CP128360.1, from coordinate 6,107,904 downwards.
GCTGCCGGTGAAGGATGTCGGCCCGGCGCTGCCGGCCTACGGCGCTGCCGGCCTGCCGGCCTTGTGTACCGGGCGGTAACCTGCACGGGCCGGGTCGATCGGCCCGGCCCGATCGACGGGAGGCATCGGCGATGGTGGAACGGATCGACGGGCACGGCGGGGCACTCACCCTGGCCGCGGTGCGGGCGTACGGCGTACAGGAGCTGTTCACCCTCTCCGGTGGTCACCTGTTCCCGCTCTACGACGCCGCACACACCGCCGGATTCCCGATCTACGACGTCCGGCACGAGCAGACCGCCGTCTTCGCCGCCGAGGCGATCGCCAAGCTGCAGCGGCGTCCCGGGCTGGCCGCACTCACCGCCGGGCCGGGCGTCACCAACGGCATCTCCGGGTTGACCAGTGCCTTCTTCAACGCCGCTCCGGTGCTGGTGCTCGGTGGTCGCGCGCCGGCGTTCCGCTGGGGATCGGGCAGCCTGCAGGAGATCGACCACGTACCGCTGGTCGCCCCGGTCACCAAGCACGCCGCCACCGTCACCTCGACCGAGGAGATCCCGGCGGCGGTCGCCGCGGCGCTGACCGCCGCGCTCACCCCGCACCGGGGGCCGGCCTTCCTCGACCTCCCCCTCGAAGTGATCTTCTCGACCGCGGACCTGCCGGCCCCGGTCGCCGCGCCGGTGCCGGTGATCGAACCGGACCCGGACGACGTCGCCGCTGCGGCCCGGCTGCTCGCCGCCGCGCACCGCCCGGTGATCGTCGCCGGATCCGACGTGTACGCCGCCGACGCCGTCGCCGCGCTGCGGGAGGCGGCCGAGGCGCTGCAGGTGCCCGTCTTCACCAACGGCATGGGCCGGGGAGCGCTGCCGCCAGGCCACCCGCTCGCGTTCGCCAAGGCACGGCGGGTCGCGCTCGGCGGTGCCGACGTCGTCGCGGTGATCGGCACCCCGCTGGACTTCCGGTTGGGCTTCGGCGACTTCGGCGCCGCCCAGGTCGTGCACATCGTCGACGCGCCCAGCCAGCGGGCGACCCACGTACAGCCGGCGGTGTCACCCGCCGGTGACCTGCGGCTGATCCTGTCGGCGTTGGCCGACCACGGCGGCGACCGGGCCGACCACTCCGGTTGGCTGACCGACCTGCGCGCCGCCGAGGACAAGGCCAAGGCCCGCGACGCCGCCGAACTCGCCGCGGACAGCGACCCGATCCGGCCGGGGCGGATCTACGGCGAGCTGCGCGCGGTGCTCGAACCGGACGCCGTCACCATCGGCGACGGCGGCGACTTCGTCTCGTACGCCGGTCGCTATCTGGAACCGTCCGTGCCCGGCAGCTGGCTCGACCCGGGCCCGTACGGCTGCCTCGGTACCGGCATGGGGTACGCCATGGGTGCCCGGCTGACCTATCCGGACCGGCAGGTGTGCGTGCTGATGGGCGACGGCGCCGCCGGCTTCTCACTGATGGACGTCGAATCGCTGGTACGGCAGAAGTTGCCGGTGGTGATCGTCGTCGGCAACAACGGCATCTGGGGGTTGGAGAAGCACCCGATGCGGGCCATGTACGGCTACGACGTCGCCGCCGACCTGCAGCCCGGACTGCGCTACGACGAGATCGTCAGCGCTCTCGGCGGGGCGGGGGAGACGGTGGACCGGGCCGACGGGATCGGGCCGGCGCTGCGCCGGGCGTTCGCCGCCGGCGTGCCCTATCTGGTCAACGTGCTGACCGACCCGGCCGACGCGTACCCCCGCTCGTCGAACCTCGCCTGACGGGTTGCCGACCCGTCCGGGTCGGCAAATGCGTGGCGGAATGTCATACCCGTCGTTCATTGTGTGCGGAGACCAATGACGGGAGCGGGGATGTCGCACGCGATCTGGGCGGAAGGGCTGGTCAAGCGGTTCGGTCCGACGACCGCCCTGGCCGGGGTGGACCTGGCGGTACGGACCGGCACCGTGTTCGGGCTGCTCGGGCCGAACGGTGCCGGCAAGACCACCGCGGTACGGGTGCTGGCCACCCTGCTGCAGCCGGACGCCGGGCAGGCCCGGGTCCAGGGGTTCGACGTGGTGCGCCAGGCCCACCAGGTCCGCCAGGTGATCGGCCTGACCGGTCAGTACGCCTCGGTCGACGAGACGCTGACCGGTACGGAGAACCTGATCATGATCGGTCGGCTGCTCGGGCTGTCCCGGGCCGACGCCCGGTCCCGGGCCCGTGAGCTGCTGACCGAGTTCCACCTCACCGACGCCGGGTCCCGCGCGGCGAAGACGTACTCGGGCGGCATGCGCCGCCGGCTCGACCTGGCCGCCAGCCTGGTGGGTCGGCCGCAGGTGCTGTTCCTCGACGAGCCGACCACCGGTCTGGATCCGCGCAGCCGCAACGAGCTGTGGGAGCTGGTCCGTGGCCTGGTCGCCTCCGGTGTGACGGTGCTGCTCACCACCCAGTATCTGGAGGAGGCCGACCAGCTCGCCGACGAGCTGGCCGTGGTCGACCACGGCCGGGTCATCGCCAGCGGCACCCCGGAGGAGCTGAAGGCCAAGACCGGGGCACAGGTGCTGGCGGTGCGTCCGACGGACCCGACCACCTTGCCGACGGTGCTGGCCACGCTCCGGGAGCTGTCCGGTAACGAGCCGGCGCTGTCGCAGACGACGGTGACGGTCAGCACCGCCGATTCCGAGCTGTTGCCCGCCGTGGTGCGCCGCCTCGACGAGGCCGGGGTCAAGGTGGGCGAGCTGGCGTTGCGGGGTTCGAGCCTCGACGAGGTGTTCCTGTCGCTGACCGGTCACCGGGCCGAGCCGGGCGGCACCGGTCCCGAGACCACCACCGGCCAGCAGCCGACCGACCGGACCTCCCCGACCGGGTCCGGGCCACGACCCGACGCCACGATGGAGCAGATCCGATGACCGCCACCGCGACCACCGCGACCACCGCCGGTCCGCGACGTCCCGCCGGGTCACAGTGGGTCGGCCCGGTCGCCGGGCTACGCCACACCGGCACCCTGGCCTGGCGCAGCCTGGTGCAGATCAAGCACAACCCGATGGAGCTGCTGGACCTCAGCATCCAGCCGTTGATGTTCGTCCTGCTGTTCACGTACGTGTTCGGTGGCGCGATCGCCGGTTCCCCGGGGGACTATCTGACCTTCGCCCTGCCCGGCATCATCGTGCAGAACGCCCTGTTCGCCACGATGACGACCGGGTTCGGCCTGAACACCGACCTGACCAAGGGCGTGTTCGACCGGCTACGGTCGCTGCCGATCGCACGGTGGGCACCGCTGGCCGGGCGGATCCTTGCCGACACCGTCAAGCAGGCCTGGTCGGTGACGCTGCTGCTGGGGGTCGGGATGATCCTCGGGTTCCGCGTCGGCGGTGGGTTGCTCGGGCTGCTCGGTGCGTTCGCGTTGATCCTGGCGTTCACCCTGGCCGCCTCGTGGATCTCGGTGCTGGTCGGGGTGTTGGTCAGCGAGCCGGAGAAGGTGCAGATCTTCGGCTTCATGGTGATCTTTCCGCTCAGCTTCACCAGCAACGCCTTCGTCCCGGCCGAGACGATGCCCGGCTGGCTGCAGGCGTGGGTGGAGGTCAACCCGGTGACGATCCTGGCCGACGCGCTGCGGGGGCTGCTCGGTGGTCACGCCGCCGCCGGACCGGTCGCGTACTCCCTGCTCTGGGCAGCCGGCATCGCCGTGGTCTTCGCACCGTTGGCCCTGGCCCGCTTCAAGCGGCGGACCTGACCCGCGTCGGCCGCCGGCGCGGACCCGGTGCGCTCACTGCTCGGGGCGCCGGTCCTCCCGGTCGGCGGCGTCCCGGCTGTGGGTGTCGGTCTCCGGACCGGGCTCGTCGGGCTGCCGGGTCTGTGCCTCCCGGCGGATCTCGTCCTCGCGACGACGCAGATCCTCCTCCCACCGCTCGAACAGCTCCCGGTCCTGCTTCGACTGCTCGGCGTCGAGAGCGCGAAGGAACTCCGGGTCGTCGTCGGGGGCGAGTGGGCGGTTACGTGGCGTCGTCGGCCCTGGTCGGCCGGGGCCGGTGAGCGGTGCACCGCTGCCGAAGGCGGGCCGGCGGCTGAGGAACCAGGCAGCCGGCCCGAGTAAGGGGAGGAGAATGATGACCGGCACCCAGAGCGCACGGGGCAGGGCGCGGACCTCACCTTTCTCAGCCGAGAGGCAGCTGATCAACGCCACTGCCATGAGCACGACGTGGAGCATGAAGAGGACGATGAACACGCGGGCCATCCCGCAATGATGCCCCGCTGCGGCGGCGCAGCCTAGTCAGCGCAGGATCAGGAGTGCACCCAGCAGGGCGTAACCGGCGGTGACCAGCCCCAGCAGCGGCACCTCGGCACCGATCTGTCCGGCGGCGGGCCGGCGTGGCCCGCGTGCCCGGCGGTAGGCGTAGCCGATCAGCGTGGCCCAGCCGACGACCGCCGCCGGGGCGGCGAGCAGCGCCGGCCCGCCCCGGTCGATCGCCAACCGGACGGTCAGCAGCACGACCAGGGTCAGGGCCAGGGCGGAGCGCCGCCAGGCCAGTCGGGTCCGCTCCGGCTGCAGGCCGGGATCGTTCGGCTCAGCCACGGGCGGCCTCGATCACCACGACGACGGTGAGGACAGCGGCTCCGATACCGACGCAGATGGCCAGGAAAGCGGGGAATCGGGACGCCGGGAGCTCAGCGCCGAGGCGCATCGCCCGTTCGGTGCGCGCCCAGTGGTCGACCGCCCGTACCGCCACGGCCCCGCCGAGCAGCATCAGGATGACGGCGAGGGCTTCCCGCAGGTGCGCGACGGACAGCTCCGGGAGGAACTGTGCGACGGCCAGGCCGCCGGCGACCAGGGCCAGGGCGGTACGGATCCAGGCCAGGAAAGTTCGTTCGTTGGCCAACGAGAACCGGTAGTCCGGCGCGGTACCCACCTGCCGGGTCTGGCTGGGATCGAACCATTGGCGCAGCGCACTCCACACCTGGCCGATTATCGACGACTAGACTCACCGACTGTGGCGGAGCTGACCGATGACGAGCGCAGCACTCTGAAGACCGGGGCCTTCGGCGCGGTCTACCTGGTGTCGAACGCTGACCCGGGGATCTTTTCGATGGTGCGGGAGAGCTTCGCCGCCTCGGACGCCTTCGCTGGCGCCAGTGGTCTGGTCAAGGACGTGCTGACCAGCGGTGAGCTGCCGAAACTTCCTCGCGACACGCCGGCGGCGGTGGAGGGACTGGTGTTGCCGTTGCTGCGGCGCTCGGTGGCCGTTCTCACCGCGAAGTCCCCGCACGACCTGGACGAGTACCGGTCGACGGTGCTCGGCGCGGTGGACCGGGTGGCGCGGGCCGCCTCCGGGGTCGACCCGGCGGAGCAGAAGATGATCGACAAGATCACCCAGGCGTTGGCCGACCCCTCCTGACCTGTCGTCCGGCCCGGGCGGTGGTGACGTTTCGCCCTTGGCTACTAGCGGGTAACATAGCCCGTGGGACATTCCACACCGCTGCTCGGTTGACCGATCGTTAAGGTAAGCGGCAGGCTGCGCCGAGAGCGGCAAACAGCACCACCTACAGGAGGGGTGTCGAAGCGCGATGAACATCGTCGTACTCGTCAAGCAGGTGCCCGATTCCGGCGCGGAACGCGCCCTACGTGGTGACGACAACACCGTCGACCGCGGCTCGGCCAACAACGTGATCAATGAGATGGACGAGTACGCGATCGAGGAGGCGCTGCGGCTCAAGGAGGCCAACGGCGGTGAGGTGACCATCCTCACCATGGGCCCGGACCGGGCGGCCGAGTCGATCCGCAAGGCGCTGTCGATGGGCCCGGACAAGGCCGTGCACGTCGTCGACGACGCACTCCACGGCTCCTGCGCCGTCGCCACGTCGAAGGTGCTCGCCACCGCGCTGGCCACCCTGAACGCCGACCTGATCCTCTGCGGTGCGGAGTCCACCGACGGCCGGGTGCAGGTCATGCCGCACATGCTCGCCGAACGGCTCGGAATCGCCGCGCTCACCGGGGCCCGCAAACTGACCGTCGACGGCGACACCCTCACCGTCGAGCGGCAGAGCGAGGAGGGCTACGAGGTGGTCCGCGCCGCCACCCCGGCCGTCGTCTCGGTCTGGGACACCATCAACGAGCCCCGGTACCCGTCGTTCAAGGGGATCATGGCCGCCAAGAAGAAGCCGGTGCAGACCCTGTCCCTGGCCGATCTCGGCGTCGCCGCGAACGAGGTCGGCTTCGACGGCGCCACCAGCACCGTCGTCGACCACCACAAGCGTCCGCCGCGTTCGGCAGGGGAGAAGCTCGTCGACGACGGCGACGGCGGCGTACGGCTGGTCCAGTTCCTGGCGTCCGAGAAGTTCGTGTGAGCGGGGTGGATGAAATGGCAGAGATTCTCGTCGTCGTCGAGGCCACCGGTGAATTCGGCGTCAAGAAGGTCACCCTCGAACTGCTGACCCTCGCCCGCCGGCTCGGCGGCGAGGTATCGGCGGTGGTGCTCGGCGGGCCCGGCGCGGCCGCCGCGATGACCGACAAACTCGGCGAGTACGGCGCCACCACGGTGTACGCCGCCGAGAGCGAGGAGATCGACGGCTACCTGGTCGCCCCGAAGGTGACCGTCCTGGCCGAGCTGATCGGTCGGGTCCAGCCGGCCGCCGTCCTGCTCGCCTCCTCCCAGGAGGGCAAGGAGATCGCCGGGCGGCTCGCCGTACGGCTGGACAACGGCCTGCTGACCGACGTGGTCGACCTGGCAGCCGACGGCACCGCGACCCAGGTCGCGTTCGCCGGCTCCACCATCGTGACCTCCCGGGTGACCCGGGGGCTGCCGCTGGTGACGCTGCGGCCCAACTCGGTGGCCCCCGAACCGGCCCCGACCACCCCGCAGGTCGAGCAGCTCACGGTGCAGGTAACCGAGACCGACAAGCTCGCCACGGTCGTCGAGCGGGTCGCCGAGCAGTCCGGCTCCCGTCCGGAGCTCACCGAGGCGTCGGTGGTGGTCTCCGGCGGCCGCGGCATCGGCAGCGGTGACAACTTCAAGTTGGTCGAGGAGTTGGCCGACCTGCTCGGCGGCGCGGTGGGCGCCTCCCGGGCGGCCGTCGACTCCGGCTACTACCCGCACCAGTTCCAGGTGGGGCAGACCGGCAAGACGGTATCCCCGCAGCTCTACGTCGCGCTCGGCATCTCCGGGGCGATCCAGCACCGGGCCGGCATGCAGACGTCGAAGACCATCGTCGCGGTCAACAAGGACGCCGAGGCACCGATCTTCGAACTCGCCGACTTCGGCGTGGTGGGCGACCTCAACAAGGTGGTCCCGCAGGCCGCCGAGGAGATCCGCAAGCGCAAGTGACACCAACGGTGTCCACCCACCGGGCCGGGACCTGACAAGGTCCCGGCCCGCCGGCGTACCCGGGTGCTCAGCCGGACAACGTGCCGCGCAGCAAGCTCTGCCCGGAGTGCGACGGATCGTTGTCGTACTCCTCCGCCGACACGTCGACCAGCCGGTAGGCGTCGAGATCGACGTTTGTCGGCAGCGGCATCAGCACGTCGGCGGCGTCGGCCAGCGTGCCGACCGGGAACATCTGCATCGTGTCCGGGTCGATCAGCCAGACCTGGTAGTAGCCGGCCGGCCGGGGCAGACCGGCGACGTGCAGGTGCAGCCGGCCGTCGTCGAACACCCGGGCCTCACCGGCGGCGTCGGCCGGTGCGTCGCCGAACGCGGCGAGCGCGGCGCTGGCCACCACCTCGGACCCCGCCGGTGGCGGGGAGACCAGCCGGACCACGGTCACCGTACCGACGACCCCGGCGATCGCGGCGGCGATCGCCGTGACGACCGGCACCCACTGACGCGGCCAGCGCCGCGACCGGCGACCGGGCCGCAGCGGCACGACCGGTGCCGGGGCCGGTACGGCGCTCGTCGGTGCCGGTGCCGGTGCCGGTGCCGGTGCCGGTGCGGCGGTCGGCTCGTCCACCCCTGACGGCACCGGGTCGTGGCCGGCAGCCGGCTCGTCGAGCTCCGCAACGATGCGCTGCCAGACGTGGTCGGCCGGTTCGGGCAGGTCGGTCAGATCCTGGGTCTCCGCGCCGACCTGACCGACATAGCGGATCGTCTCCAGTTCGGTACGGCAGCGCGGGCAGCCGGAGAGGTGACCGGACTCGCCGGCGTCCGCCTCGGTCTCACCGAGTGCCAGGAAGACCAGCCGGTCGTGTTCCAGGTGCGGCACCGTCCACCTCCCAACGTCGTCGCAGAACCGCCATGCCACGGCGGATGTGGCTCTTGACCGTGCCGAGCGGAACCCCGGTGACCGCCGCGATCTGCTGGTGGGTCAGGTCGTCGAAGAACGCCAACTCGAGCATTCGGCGTTGCTCGGCGGGCAACCGCGCCAATTCGTCGGCGATCACCAACCGGTCCACCACCCGGGCCGGATCCGGGCTGACGGCCGGTGCGGCGGCGCTGGCCTGCCGAACCGAGTCGGTGACCCGGTTCTCGCGGGTCAGTGCCCGGATCCGGTCGACCACCTTGCGCCGGGCGATGCCGAGCAGCCAGCCGAGCAGCGACCCCCGGGCCGGGTCGAACCCGTCACGCCCCAGCCAGGCGGCCACGAACGTGGCCTGCACCACGTCCTCCGCGTCGGCCCGGGTGACCAGGGTGGCCGTCGCCAGGTGCAGCACCGCGCGGCCGTACCGGTCGTAGACCTGCCGCAACGCCTTCTCGTCGCCGGCGGCGAACCGCTGTGCCAGCAGTTCGTCGTCACCGACGTCGGGTGGCGCCGGGTGACGGTCGGCACGGCGACCGCCGTCGGTGTCCCCGCTCACCCGGGACATCGCCATCTGTGGGGCATGCCTGACTGTAACTCCCACCGTTCTCGCTCCGACCGTGCCGCCCTGCTGGGAAATCCAGGTCACCACACGGTTCGGCCGTCGGCCGCCGAACGGATGCACCCGGCCGATCCGGACCGTTCGTCCGGGGCCCGGCCCGGTGCGGCGGAAAAAAGATCCGGCCACCCTGCATCCGCCTGCCCGGGCCCGGTCGAATCCCTCATCGCAAGGCCGACCGCCGAGGGCCCCGGCGCCGGAGCAGAGCTGCCAATCGTTTCCGAGGAGGAGAAATGCGCGCAACGTACTCTCGCCGGGCCGCTGTCGGAGCGGCCGCCGCCCTCGCCGCGTTCGTCGGGCTCAGTGCCGTGACCGCCACCCCGGCGTTCGCCGCGACGTCCGACGTCTCGGTGGTGCACGGCATCCCGGGCACCCCGGTCGACGTGTACGTAAACGGCGAGCGGACCCTGGAGAACTTCCAGCCCGGTGACGTCGCCGGACCCCTGGAGCTTCCGGAAGGCTCGTACGACCTGGCGTTGACCCGTCCCGGTGAGCCGGTCGCGGACGCGATCCTGACCGCCGACGACGCCGCCGTACCGGGTGGCGCGAACATCAGCATCGTCGCCCACCTGGGTGCCGACGGCGCGCCGACGATCACCCCGTTCGTCAACGATGTCTCGGCGACCGACGCCGGGCAGGCCCGGCTGATCGTCCGGCACACGGCGGCGGCCCCCGGGGTCGACGTACGGGCCGGTGGGGAGCCGGTGTTCCGGAACCTCACCAACCCCAACGAGGAATCGGCCGACCTGCCGGCCGGCACCGTCGCTGCGGATGTCGTGCTGACCGGCACCGACACGGTGGTGCTCGGGCCGACCGACCTGAACCTCAACGAAGGCACCGCCACCATCGTCTACGCCATCGGTTCCGCCGAGGAGGAGACCCTGAACGTGGTCGCCCAGACCATCTCCGGGCTGCACTCGGCACCGGACGGGGTGCCCAGCGGCACCGGCGGCCTGGCCGACACCGGGTCCAACACCGCCGTCTGGACCCTGGCCGCTCTGGTCGGCGTCCTGCTCCTGGCCGGCGGCGGGCTGTTCGCGGTCCGGCGGCGGGCCGTGGCCGGGCCGGCAGCGCGTCGGTGACGGTTTCCACCAAGGGGGCGCTGGCGGCCGTGGCCGCCAGCGCCGCCGCCCTGCTCAGCGTCACGTTGGCCGGCTGCGGCACCGACTCCACCGTCGGTGCCGACGAGGTACGGCAACTGGCCGAACCGTCGACGTCGGCCACGGCACCGGCGTCGACCGCGACGGTGCCGGTACGCCCCGGCGCGTTGCCCGACCCGGTCGCCGCGCTCGCCCCGACCCGGCTGGCGATCCCGGCGATCGACGTCGTCGCCCGGGTCGACCCGGTCGGCGTCGCCGCCGACACCGGCGAGTTCGACGTGCCGCCCAGTGTCGACGAGGTCGGCTGGTACAAGTTCGGCCCCGGCCTGGAGGCGCGGTCCGGGTCGATGGTGATCGCCGGGCACGTCGACGGCGCCGGTCAGGGACCGGGTGCCTTCTTCCGGCTGCGTGAGCTCGACGCCGGTGACCGGATCGAGGTGGTCGCCGGCGACCAGGTGCGCGAGTTCCGGGTGGTGGGCCGCGAGGAGTACGACAAGTCGGTGATCCCGCTGGAGCGTTACTTCGCCCGCGACGGCGAGGTACGGCTGACCCTGATCACCTGCGGCGGACCGTTCGACGAGGCGGCCCGGCGGTACCGCAACAACGTCGTGGTCACCGCCGTACCGGTCTGACCGCCGCGCGTCACGGGGCGGACCTGCACCGGTACGGCCGCCGCCGCCGCCGCGCCCGGACCGACGGATAGGCTTGTCGACGATGGCCTACCTCGACCACGCCGCGACCACGCCGATGCTCGACGAGGCGGTGGAGACCTACGTCGCCACCGCCCGTCGGGTCGGTAACGCGTCCTCGCTGCACGCCGCCGGCCGGGCGGCCCGGCGGACGGTCGAGGAGGCGCGGGAGCGGGTCGCCGCCGCGCTCGGCGCGCGACCATCGGAAGTGATCTTCACAGCCGGCGGCACCGAGAGTGACAACCTCGCGGTCAAGGGCATCTTCTGGGCCCGGGTCGCGGCCGCGCCGAAGCGCCGCCGGATCCTGGCCAGCGCCGTCGAGCACCACGCGGTCCTCGACGCCGTGCAGTGGCTCGCCACCCACGAGCAGGCGGAGGTGACCTGGCTCGCGGTGGACGCCGACGGGCGGGTCGCCGTCGACACCCTGCGGGCCGCCCTCGACACGGCCGCCGACAGCACGGCGCTGGTCAGCGTCATGTGGGCGAACAACGAGGTGGGCACGGTCCAGCCGGTGGCGACGTTCGCGGCACTGGCCGCCCGGTCCGGCGTACCGCTGCACACCGACGCCGTCCAGGCGGTCGGACAGTTGCCGGTCGACTTCGCCGCCAGCGGCGCGACCGCGCTCACCGTCAGCGGGCACAAGGTCGGCGGCCCGGCCGGCGTCGGGGCGTTGCTGCTCGGCCGCGACGTCGCCTGCACCGCGCTGCTGCACGGCGGCGGCCAGGAGCGCGACGTGCGTTCCGGCACCCTCGACACGGCCGGGATCGCGGCGTTCTCCGTCGCGGTCGAGATAGCGGTGAAGCGGCAGGCCGAGCACGCGGCGCGGGTCGGCGCGCTCCGCGACGACCTGGTCGACCGGGTACGCGCGGTCGTGCCGGACGCGGTCTACAACGGTGACCCGGTCGACCGGCTACCGGGCAACGCCCACTTCTCCTTCCCCGGCTGCGAGGGCGACGCGTTGCTGCTGCTGCTCGACGCGCAGGGCATCGCGTGTTCGACCGGCTCGGCCTGCTCGGCCGGCGTGGCCCAGCCGTCGCACGTCCTGCTGGCGATGGCGGCCGACGACGACCGGGCCCGGTCGTCGCTGCGGTTCAGCCTGGGCCACGACTCGACCTCCGCCGAGGTGGACGCGCTGCTGGCGGCGTTGCCGGGCGCGGTGGACCGGGCCCGGCGGGCCGGCGCGGTCCGGAACAGCCGGCCGGTCACCGGTTAGGCTCGACTCGTTCACCGGCTAGGCTCGACAGCGAAGCGACAGCGGGCAGGAGTGGGTACGGTGCGGGTGCTGGCGGCGATGTCCGGCGGGGTCGATTCGGCGGTGGCCGCCGCGCGTGCGGCGCAGGCCGGGCACGACGTGACCGGGGTGCACCTGGCGTTGGCCCGCAACCCGCAGACGTACCGCACCGGGGCCCGGGGCTGCTGTACGGTCGAGGACGCCCGGGACGCCCGCCGGGCCGCCGACGTGATCGGCATTCCGTTCTACGTGTGGGACATGGCCGACCAGTTCCACGCCGACGTGGTGGACGACTTCGTCGCCGAGTACGCCGCCGGGCGTACCCCGAATCCGTGCCTGCGCTGCAACGAGAAGATCAAGTTCGCGGCGGTGCTGGACCGGGCGGTGGCGCTGGGCTTCGACGCGGTGGTGACCGGCCACCACGCCCGGCTGGGCCCCGACGGTCTGCTGCGCCGCAGCGTCGACGAGGCCAAGGACCAGTCGTACGTGCTCGCGGTGCTGGACCGGGCGCAGCTGGACCGGGCGATGTTCCCGCTCGGCGACTCGACCAAGGCGCAGGTGCGTACCGAGGCCGCCGAGCGTGGCCTGGCGGTGGCTGACAAGCCGGACTCGCACGACATCTGCTTCATTGCCGACGGTGACACCCGTGGGTTCCTCACCGAGCGCCTCGGCAGCGCCCCTGGTGACGTGGTCGACGCGGTTTCCGGGGCGGTGGTCGGCAGCCATGACGGGGCGTACGGCTTCACCGTCGGGCAGCGTCGTGGCCTCGGCCTGGGAGCACCGGCACCGGACGGGCGGCCCCGCTACGTGCTGTCGATCACGCCGGTCAGCAACACGGTGACCGTCGGCCCGGCCGAGGCCCTCGACGTGAGCACGGTGGTCGGTGAGCGTCCGGTGTGGACCGGGGGGCCCCGCCCCGACGGCCCGGTCGAGGCGCTGCTGCAGGTCCGGGCACACGGCTCGGTGGTGCCGGCGGTGGTCGAGGTGGGCGTCGACGGGATGCGGGCCGAGCTGCGTCGACCGCTGCGGGCGGTCGCCGCCGGGCAGGCGATGGTCGCGTACCGGCCGGACCCGGCCGGCGACGTGGTGCTCGGCTCGGCCACCATCACCGGCTGACCCCCCGCCCGTTCCACCCCTCCCTTTCCCGGACCACCTCCCCGACGATCTTGCAGTTGTCGAGAGCTTTTGTCCGACTTGTCCATCGATAAGTGCAAGATCGTCGCGATCATGGGGTGGTGGGCGGGTGCGACTGGGTAGAGTCCGTGGCCGTGACCGACCCGAGTGAGTCTTCCCGGACGGACGATCCGGCCCGCCGCAGCGAGCCCTGGCCATGGCCGGCGGGTGCCGCCACCGGCATCGGCTCACTGCCCGGCACCGACGTCGCCGAAGCCCAGCGGATCGTGCTGGGTGAACTGCCGCAGCTGCCGCACCTGGCCGAGCTGCCGGCCAGGGGCCCGGGCGCGGAGCTGATCGGGCGCGGCGCGGCCTTCCTGGTCGACCTGCCGATCGAGCTGTACGCCGGCCGCTGGCGGGTCGCCGGCCGGCCGGGGCGCGACCTGCGACACGCACTCGATCTGCGGGAACGCGACCTCGACCAGCTGACCGAGCAGGCCGACGGGTACGTCGGGCCGGTCAAACTGCAGGCCGCCGGAGTGTGGACGCTGGCGGCCAACCTCGACGTCGGGCTCGGGGGCCGGCTGGTCCGCGACCACGGTGCGGTCCGTGACCTGGCCGCCTCCCTCGCCGAAGGGCTGCGGGCGCACGTCGCCGACGTGACCCGCCGGGTGCCGGGTGCACAGGTGCTGCTGCAGCTCGACGAACCGTCGTTGCCCGCCGTACTGGCCGGAGCGGTGCGCACCGACAGCGGGCTGCACACCTACCGGGCGGTGGCCGCCAGTGTCGTCCGGGACCTGCTCGCCGAGGTGATCGGCACGGTCGGCGTACCGGTGGTGGTGCACTGCTGCGCGCCGGCGGTGCCGCTGGCGTTGCTGCGGGCCGCCGGTGCGGCGGCGGTCGCCGTCGACCTCGACCTGGTCACCGACCTGGATCCGCTCGGTGAGGCGATCGACGCCGGGCTCGGCCTGTTCGCCGGTGCCGTGCCGGGCACCCCTCGGCAGCCGGGCACCGCGCCGACCTCGGCGCAGGCGGCCGACGCCGTGCGTACCCTCTGGTCGAAGCTCGGTTTTCCGGCGTCTCAGGCCGCCGCGCAGGTCGTGGTGACGCCGGCCTGCGGGCTGGCCGGCGCGACCCCGGCGTACGCGCGGACCGCGCTCGCCGCCTGCCGCGACGCCGGCCGACGTCTCGCCGAGATGTAGCGGCCGCGAGATGGAGCGGCGACGAGGGGAGGGCCGCCGGATCGTCGCGCGCTGCCGTGGCAGCGGTTACGGTTGGTGGCGATGAGCTATCACGATGACGGCGTCGACGGCCCGCCGGAGCGCCCCGGCTGGTGGACGATGTACCGCGGGTTGATCGTCGCGATCGTCGCCGTGGTGTTCGTGCTCTGCTTCCTGTGGTGCGCCGGCGTGGCCGTGTTCAGCCTGGTGCAGGGCGGCTGACGAGGCGGTGGCCGGAGTTGTCGGTGCCGGGCGATACGGTGCGCAGGTAGATCCGATCACGGAGGTCAGCCGGTGTCCGAGGAAACCGTCCCGCAGCAGGTCAGCGCCGCCCAGCAGGCGCAGGCGGGCCAGGAGCCAGACGCGGTGGCGCGGGAGCGGCACGCCACCCTGGCCGAGGAGATCGACCGGCATCAGTTCCGCTACCACGTGCTCGACTCCCCGGAGATCTCCGACGGGCAGTACGACCAGCTGATCCGCGAGCTGAACCAGCTGGAAGAGCGGCACCCGTCGCTGCGTACCCCGGATTCGCCCAGCCAGCGGGTCGGCTACGCCTACGCCGACCAGCTCGCGCCGGTGACCCACGCCGAGCGGATGATGAGCCTGGACAACGCCTTCGACGACGACGAGCTGTCGGCCTGGGCGGAGCGGGTCGAGCGCGACGCCGGCGGCCCGGTCGGCTACCTGTGCGAGCTGAAGGTCGACGGTCTGGCGGTCAACCTCACCTACGAGCGCGGCGTGCTGGTGCGGGCGGCGACCCGCGGCGACGGCCGGGTCGGCGAGGACATCACCCCGAACGTGCGGACCATCCGGCAGATCCCGGAGCGACTGGCCGGTGAGGCCCCCGAGCTGCTCGAGGTGCGCGGCGAGATCTATTTCCCGGTGGCCGCGTTCGCCGAGCTCAACGCCAGCCTGGTCGCCCAGGAGAAGGCGCCGTTCGCCAACCCGCGCAACGCCGCCGCCGGTTCGCTGCGGCAGAAGGACCCCCGGATCACCGCCGGGCGCGGGCTGCGCATGGTGGTGCACGGCATCGGTGCCCGGCGGGGCTTCGAAGCGGTACGCCAGTCCGAGGCGTACCAGCGGCTGGCCGCCTGGGGGCTGCCGATCAGCCAACGGTGGCAGGTGGTCGACGACCTGGCCGGGGTGCGCGAGGTCGTCGCCTACTTCGCCGCGCACCGGCACGAGGTCGAGCACGAGATCGACGGGGTGGTCGTCAAGGTCGACGAGGTGGCCATCCAGCGTCGGCTCGGCTCGACCAGCCGGGCCCCCCGCTGGGCGATCGCCTACAAGTACCCGCCGGAGGAGGTCAACACCCGGCTGCTCGACATCAAGGTCAACGTCGGGCGGACCGGCCGGGTCACCCCGTACGCGGTGCTCGACCCGGTCAAGGTCGCCGGGTCGACGGTCGGTTTCGCCACCCTGCACAACGCCGGCGAGGTGGCCCGCAAGGGGGTGCTGATCGGCGACATGGTGGTGATCCGCAAGGCCGGTGACGTGATCCCCGAGGTGGTCAGCCCCGTGGTCGACCTGCGGACCGGCACCGAGCGGGAGTTCGTGATGCCGACCGACTGCCCGGAGTGCGGCACCGAGCTGCGGTACGAGAAGGAGGGCGACGCCGATATCCGGTGCCCGAACCTGGACTGCCCGGCGCAGTTGACCCGCAAGCTGGAGTACATCGCCGGCCGTGGTGTGCTCGACATCGAAGCGCTCGGCGAACGGTCGGCGATCGCGCTTGTCGATTCCGGTGCGGTCACCAGCATCGGCGGCCTTTTCGAGTTGGATGCCGACCGGTTGTCGGCGGTGGAGTTCTTCCGCAATCAGAGCGGCGAGCTGACCGAGAACGCGAAGAAACTGCTGGCCAACCTCGACGAGGCCAAGCAACGCCCGCTGTGGCGGATCATCGTGGCATTCTCCATCCGACACGTCGGCCCGGTCGCCGCCCAGGCGCTGGCCCGCGAGTTCCGGTCGATCGACGCCATTGCCGCCGCCACCGTGGAGCAGCTGGTCGACGTCGACGGGGTCGGTCCGGTGATCGCCGCGGCCGCCGCCGACTGGTTCGCCGCCCCGCACGCCCAGGAGGTGGTGCGCCGCTGGCGCGACGCCGGGGTGCGGATGGCCGACGACGCCGCCGACGACACGGCACCGCGTCCACTGGCCGGGGTGACCGTGGTCGTCACCGGATCGCTCACCGGCTACTCCCGCGACGAGGCCGCCGAGGCGGTCCAGTCCCGGGGCGGCAAGATCAGCGGCTCGGTGTCGAAGAAGACCGGGTTCGTGGTGGTCGGCGACAACCCGGGGTCGAAGTACGACAAGGCGGTGTCGCTCGGCGTACCGGTCCTCGACGAGGAAGGCTTCGGCGTCCTGCTCGCCGACGGTCCGGCGGCGGCCGGGGCGCTCGTCCGCCCCGCGCCGGAGTCCGCCGAGTCGGCGAAGGCAGGCGAGCCCGCCGCGTCCGCCGGGGCCACCGCACCGCAGTGACAGCAGCGCCGTGAGCCGACCGGCCAGGGTGAATATCTTGCGCCGGCAACAATTGGTGTACGCCATTGCCGTCGGGACCGCAGTATTTCCCACCGGGGACCGCTGACCGCGTCTCAAATCAATCACGACCGCGCTTCGGCCCTGACCCGGTCGCTGGGCGTCCCTAAGGTGTATGGCGTCGGCGCGGTGCCCGACCGGGCGAGCCGGCGACGGCCACCCACGCGCGACGGGAGGGGCAGATGGAGGCCGCGGCACTGCGGAACTCCGTACCTCCGGAGCGTGCGCCCCTGTTCTTCGGCTACGTCGGCGGGGTCACCGCGGCCGCGGTCGCGGTCTGCGCCGTACCGCTGATCACGCTCCCGGCGCAGGTCCCGCAGCTGCCGGTCGCATTCTGGCTGATGGCCGCGCTCGCGGTGGTCGGCGACGCCCGGCCGTTCACCCCGCCGGGCCGGCGGCGGCGCTCCGAGGTCTTCCCGTCGGTCTGCTTCACGTTCGCGATCCTGCTCGCCTGGGGGCTCGGCCCGGCCGTCGCGGTGCAGGCGGTCGCGGTGACGGTGTTCGCCTGGCGGGCCCGGCACGTGCCGTGGCGGGCGCTGTTCAACAGTTCGCAGTACGCGTTGGCGCTCGCCGCCGCCGCGCTGGTCGCCGGGCTGGCCGGGCCGGGTGCCTTCGCCGGCGTCACCGACCTGCGGTGGATCGACGTTGCGGTGGCGGTCGGCGCGGCCGCCGCCTGGTCGGCGGTCAACTACAGCACCGTGACTCTGGCGATCCGGCTGCGCTTCGGCGGCCGGTGGTGGCGGGCGGCGCAGCGCGGCGTCGGGTTCGAGCTGCTCTCCACCGGGTCGTTGCTGCTGCTCGGGCCGGTCCTGGTGGTGGCCGCACAGGCCGATCCGGCGTTGATCCCGCTGGTCCTGGTGCCGCTGTACGCCGTGTACCGGATGGCCGCGCTCGCCAGCGAGCAGGAGCGCTCGGCCCGGCTGGATCCGCTGACCGGGCTGGCCAACCGCAAGGCGCTGATCGTCGAGATCGCCGACCAGGTGCCGGTGCACGCCGAGGCGCGTCGACGCGGCGCGGCCGACGCGCAGATGGCGCTGCTGCTGCTCGACCTGGACCGCTTCAAGCACGTCAACGACGCGCTGGGCCACCTGGTCGGGGACCGGTTGCTCGTCGAGGTGGGGCTGCGGCTGGCGATGGTGGTCCGGCCGCAGGACCTGGTGGTACGCCTCGGCGGTGACGAGTTCGCGATCCTCGCCACCCGGCTGACCGGTGCCGACCAGGCCCGTGACATCGCCGACCAGGTGGTGACCGCCCTGGCGGAGCCGGTCGCTCTCGACGGGTTGCCGCTGGACGTGGGCGGCTCGGTCGGCATCGCCCTCTACCCGGAGCACGGCGAGGACTTCGCCACCCTGCTGCAGCACGCCGACGTGGCCATGTACGACGCGAAGGACACCGGCGACGGCACCGCCGTCTACGCTGCCGAGTCCGACCACAACTCCCCGGAACGGCTCGGCCTGCTGGCCGACCTGCGCCGGGTGCTCGACGTCAACGGCGCGCACGCCGTCGACCCTGGCCGGGAGGTCGACGACGTCGGCGAGATCACCATGTACTACCAGCCGCAGGTGGAGGTCGCCACCGGCGAGGTGGTCGGGGTCGAGGCGCTGCTGCGGTGGCGGCACCCCCGCCGGGGCATGGTCGACCCCGAGGAGCTGATCAAGGTGGCCGAGCAGAGCGCGGTGATGCGCCTGCTCACCCGCCGGGTCGTCGACGACGTCGTCGAGCAGATCGCCAAGTGGGCGGCGACCGGGATCTCGCTGCGCGCCGCCGTCAACGTCAGCGTCCGCGACCTGCACACCGGGGAGATCGCCGACCAGATCGCCGACCGGCTGACCCGCTACAACCTCCCGCCCGACCAGCTGCAGCTGGAGATCACCGAAGGGGCGTTGATGGCCGACCCGCGCCGGGTGCTGGCCACCATCTCCCGGTTGGACGCCATCGGGGTGGCGATCGCGCTGGACGACTTCGGGACCGGCTACTCGTCGATGCAGCACCTGCGCCGGCTGCCGCTGTCCGAGGTCAAGGTGGACCGGTCGTTCGTACTCGGGATGTCGACCGACACCGACGACGCGGCGATCGTCCGGTCGGTGATCGAGCTGGCCCGCGCGCTGGGGTTGCGGGTGGTCGCCGAAGGGGTGGAGGACGAGGCGTCCTGGCGGCGGTTGCACGCCCTCGGCTGCCACGTCGCCCAGGGCTGGTTCTACGCCCGACCGATGCCGGCCGACGAACTGGTCAGCTGGCTGGCCCGCTACCGGCCGCTGGCCCCCGGCCCGCGCGACGACCCCGCCGCCCCGGGCGACGACCCCGCCGCCCCGGGCGACGAGCCCTCGGACGACCCGCCGGGCCCGCCCGCGAAGCCGCTGGGTGCGACGTCGGACGACCCGCCGGGCCCGCCCGATGAGCCGCCCGGCGCGGCCGAGAAATAGACTCGTCGGGTCCGGCGCCGGCGGGCCACGCCGCGCGACGATCCGGGACGACCGTTCCACCACCGTACGAAGGGGGCGCAGATGGCCGCCATCTCCCGCGAGGAGGTCGCGCACCTGGCGCGACTGTCGCGGCTGGCCGTGACCGAGGACGAACTGGCGACGTTCGCCGGCCAGCTCGACGTCATCCTGCAGTCTGTGGCCCGGGTCGGCGAGGTCGCCGCCGACGACATCCCGCCCACCTCGCACTCGGTGCCGCTGACCAACGTACTGCGCGAGGACGTCGTCGTTCCCGGCCTGGACCGGGACGCCGCGCTCGCCGCCGCCCCCGACGCCGAGGACGGCCGGTTCCGGGTGCCGCGCATCCTGGACGAGGAGGTCTGAGCCATGTCCGAACTCACCAGGATGACCGCCGCGCAGCTCGCCGGCCTGATCGCCGACGGCAGCACCTCCGCCATCGAGGTCACCCGCGCCCACCTGGACCGGATCACCGGTGTCGACGAGCGGGTCCACGCCTACCTGCACGTCGACGGCGAGGGGGCGCTCGCCGCCGCGCAGGCCGTCGACGCCGCCCGCGCCGCCGGGCAGCCGCTCGGCCCGCTGGCCGGGGTGCCGATCGCGGTCAAGGACGTCGTCACCACCAAGGGGGTGCCGACGACCGCCGGGTCGAAGATCCTCGACGGCTGGCGACCGCCGTACGACGCCACGATCGTCGCCCGGCTGCGCGCCGCCGGGATGCCGATCCTCGGCAAGACCAACATGGACGAGTTCGCGATGGGCTCGTCGACCGAGTATTCGGCGTACGGGCCGACGTACAACCCGTGGGACCTGACCCGGATCCCCGGCGGATCCGGCGGCGGCAGCGCGGCCGCGATCGCCGCCTACACCGCGCCGCTGGCGATCGGTACCGACACCGGCGGCTCGATCCGCCAGCCGGGCGCGGTCACCGGTACGGTCGGTGCCAAGCCGACCTACGGCGGCACCTCCCGGTACGGGCTGATCGCCTTCTCCTCCTCGCTGGACACCCCCGGCCCGTGCGCCCGGACCGTGCTCGACGCCGCGCTGCTGCACGAGGCGATCGCCGGGCACGACCCGCGTGACTCCACCTCCATCCCGGCCGCCGTACCGCCGGTCGTCGAGGCCGCCCGCGCCGGTGCCTCCGGTGACCTGACCGGGGTGCGCCTCGGCCTGGTCACCCAGTTCGCCACCGGCGACGGCGTCGAGCCGGGCGTGCAGGCCGCGTTCCGCGACGCCGTCGACGCGTTGACCAAGCTCGGGGCCGAGGTCGTCGAGGTCTCCTGCCCGCACTTCGGTTACGCCCTGCCGGCGTACTACCTGATCGCGCCGAGTGAGTGCTCGTCGAACCTGGCCCGCTACGACGGCGTCCGGTACGGGCTGCGCAGCGGCGACGACGGCAACCGGTCGCTGGAGGAGGTCATGTCGCTGACCCGCGACCAGGGCTTCGGTCCGGAGGTCAAGCGGCGGATCATGCTCGGCACGTACGCGCTGTCCAGCGGCTACTACGACGCCTACTACGGCCAGGCGCAGAAGGTCCGTACGCTGATCACCCGGGACTTCACCGCCGCGTTCGAGCAGGTCGACGTGCTGATCTCGCCGACCACGCCGTTCGTGGCGTTCCCGCTCGGGGCACGCACCGCCGACCCGTACCAGATGTATCTGGCCGACCTGTTCACCATCCCGACCAACCTGTACGGCGGCCCGGCCATCTCGGTGCCGTGCGGGCTGGCCGACGGGCTGCCGGTCGGGTTGCAGGTGATGGCGCCGACGATGGCCGACGACCGGATGTACCGGGTCGCGGCCGCCCTGGAGTCGGCGGTCGGCACCCTTACCCCGCCGGAGCTCTCCGCGGCGACGCGCTGACCTGCGATCGAGAGTTGGAGTTTGTGATGAGCACGACCGCGTTGCCCACGTACGAGGACGTCGTCGCCCGCTACGAGCCGGTGATCGGCCTGGAGACGCACGTCGAGCTGGGCACCAACACCAAGATGTTCTGCGGCTGCCCGACCGGGTTCGGCGCCGAGCCGAACACCCAGGTCTGCCCGGTCTGCCTCGGGCTGCCCGGCTCGCTGCCGGTGGCCAACAAGGCGGCGATCGAGGCGACGATCCGGATCGGGCTGGCGCTCAACTGCTCGATCGCCGACTGGTGCCGGTTCGCCCGGAAGAACTACTTCTACCCGGACATGCCGAAGAACTACCAGATCAGCCAGTACGACGAGCCGCTGTGCGTGGACGGCTGGCTGGACGTCGAGGTCGACGGCGAGCTGGTGCGGATCGGCATCGAACGGGTGCACCTGGAGGAGGACACCGGCAAGACGCTGCACGTCGGCGGCGCGACCGGGCGGATCCACGGGGCGACCGAGTCGCTTGTCGACTACAACCGGGCCGGCATCCCGCTGGTGGAGATCGTCACCAAGCCGATCCCCGGCACCGGGGACCGGGCACCGCAGGTGGCCCGGGCGTACGTCACCGAGCTGCGGGACGTGATCCGCTCGCTGGGCGTCTCCGACGTACGGATGGAGCAGGGTTCGCTGCGCTGCGACGTCAACACCTCACTGACCCCGGTCGGGCAGACCGAGTGGGGCACCCGCACCGAGACCAAGAACGTCAACTCGCTGCGGTCGGTGGAGCGGGCGGTACGCGCGGAGATGCTGCGCCAGGCGTCGGTGCTCGACGCCGGTGGCCGGATCGTGCAGGAGACCCGGCACTTCCACGAGGACAGCGGCGACACCACGTCGGGGCGGTCCAAGGAGACCGCCACCGACTACCGCTACTTCCCGGAGCCGGACCTGGTGCCGCTCGCGCCGGACGCCGCCTGGGTGGCCGAGTTGAAGGCGGCTCTGCCGGAGCTGCCCCGGGTGCACCGCAAGCGGCTGCAGGAGCAGTGGGGGCTGACCGACCACGACATGCAGTCGGTGGTCAACGCCGGCGCGGTCGAGCTGATCGAGCAGACCGTGGCGGCCGGCACCACGCCGGCCGGTGCCCGCAAGTGGTGGCTGGGGGAGCTGGCCCGCCGGGCCAACGAGTCCGGTGTGGAGTTGGCGGCGCTCGGGGTCACCCCGGCACACGTCGCCGAACTGCAGGGGCTGGTCGACTCGGGCAAGCTCAACGACAAGCTGGCCCGTACGGTCCTGGAGGCGGTGGCCGCCGGAGAGGGCACGCCGACCGAGGTGATGACCGCGAAGGGTCTCGGCGTCGTCTCCGACACCGGTGCGTTGACCGCCGCCGTCGACGAGGCGATCGCCGCCAACCCGGACATCGCGGCGAAGGTCCGCGACGGCAAGGTGGCGGCGGCCGGTGCACTGGTCGGCGCGGTGATGAAGACGACCAAGGGCCAGGCGGACGCGCGTACCGTCCGGGAACTGATCCTGTCCCGCCTCGGCGCGCAGGGCTGATGGTGGTGCGGTGCCGCCGCGCCGACAGGTCGGCGGCATCGAACCTGGCCTTTCGTGAAATGGCGCAGTCGGATACTTTCTGTACATGCAGTGGGACGCCGAGTATGAGCGGGTGGTCGCGGAATACGCGGCGGGCCGCGACGTCGGTGAGCTCGAGCGACAGTACGACCTGAGCCGTGCCGAGATCGAATGGCTGGTCGCGGCCGCCGCTACCGACCAGCGGTTCTCCGGGCTTACCGGTCGGCCGACGTCACCGGCAGCGGTGACGGACGTCGGCTCGGCGGCTCGCCGCAGGACTCCACCAGTGCCGGTGATCATCGCCGTTGCCGGCTACGCACTCGGCGTCGCGCTGGGACTCGCGCTCATCGTCCTCGGTGTGCTGATCGAGTTCTGGGCGCTGTCGATCGGAGGCGTGGTCATCGGAGCCATTTTCGGCTCGGTGATGCATGGACTGTGGCAGGGCCGACGCGGCTCGCTGATCACCGCGATCATCCTCGGTGTCGTGTCGGTGCCGGTCGGTCTGATCCTGGTGGTGCTCCTGCTCGTACCCGCGTCTGCCCAGGCGTGGTTTGCACAGTCTGAGCCGACGCGGACGCGCTCGGCGAGGTGACCGGGCCCGGCTACCTGCCGGTCTGACGAGCGGCCGGTGCGGCGCGGTCAGCCGCCCAGTAGCACGTCCGCGATGATCAGCGTGATCAGGCCGACCGTGCCGGCGACGGCGAATGCGATCGGCAGGTGCTGTTCGAGGCCGGCAGAGGGATGCTGGTCGACTCCGCCACGTTCGACATCGACTCTGGTGTCCACCAGGTGCTCGGATACGGTGAGGTCCGGGCCGGGCCGGCCTGAGGTGAGCAGCTGAATTGATATTTCCTGCTTCTGGCGGATGAGGTCGGGGTGGAACCTCAGCGTCGTACCCTCGGCCTCGACCGTGGCCGGCGCGACGGGTCCGGCTGGGCTCAGCACCGCCACGATCGACGTCTTAATGTCTATTGTGATCGGTCGCTGCTGATCGAACTGAGCTGTCGAGATGGCATGCCGCCCGGTGTTGCGTAACAACACGGTGACCACGTACGGATCGGGAATCGGCTCCCCGTTTCGGGACACCTCGACGCCGCCGGCACCGGTGATCCCTGCGACGCCCTCGGCGCCACCGAGGAGACCTGCATCGGCGTGGAGCAGGCTGACCGGGGAGAGCACCCGGACAACCAGCCGTCGCCTCGGCGGGAACAGTGCTTCACGAGCGAAGTACGCGGCAACGACGGTGGAGATCAGTGCGGCGGTCGCCAGGAACAGGGTTGCCCCGTTGTAGCCCTCACCGTCGAGCAGATCGACGGTGAGGGCGCTCATCGTTGTCATGAAACCGCCGTCGAGCATGTAGTAGGTGCCCCTGCCGATCGGCGGACTGGTGTCGTCGGTCGCGCCCCGGACCGGCTATCGGGCGGTGTGGCTGACGAAGGTGTGCCAGGCGGTGGGGGAGAAGGCGAGGGTGCCGCCGGTGCGGTCCTTGCTGTCGCGGACCAGGACCCGGCCGGGCAGGTTGTCGGCGACTTCGACGCACGCGCCGCCAGTGCCGTTGCTACGACTGCTGGTCCGCCAGGCCGGTCGCGGGTCGGTGGTCATGCCCATCTGTCTGCCGCCTCCTGCATCAACGCCATGGATTGGTCACCGGGCAGAGCGTACTCCCGCAGCGACTCCCAGGCATGCTCCAGTCTGGTCAGATCGGCCTCCAACTCGATGGTCTGGCCCTCCAACGGCCCGTCGAGGAAACCCGCCGCCCGGCCTTCCAGGCTGGCCAGGATGAACGGGCCGTTCAGCCCCGGGTAGGCGCCGACCCCGGCCGGCACCACCTGGAGCGAGATGTTGGGCCGGTCGCAGGCGGCGATCAGCGCCAGGATCTGCTCGCGCATCACCGCCGGGCCGCCGACCGCCCGGGTCAGCACCGCCTCGTCGATCACCCCGACGAAGCGGCACGGCCGTTCGGCCCGGTGCAGGATCTCCTGGCGGCTGAGCCGGTCGCCGACCGTGGTGTCGACGTCGTCGATCATCACCCCGGCCTGGGTCAGGACGACGCGGGCGTACGCCTCGGTCTGCAGCAGGCCGGGGACCAGCATCGGCTCGAACCAGCGCAGCATGATCGCCTCCCGTTCGTGCTCCAGCCACGGGCGCAGCCAGACCGGGGCCCGCTCGGCCCGCAGCAGCAGCGCGTAGAGGGTGCTGTAGTCGCAGTTGAATACCCGGTCGATGGCGGCGAGGTAGTCGAGCCGGATCGGCCGGACGCCGCGCTCGATCGAGCTGACGTGCTGGGCCGACCAGTGCAGGGCCGCCCCCCACTGCTCCTGGGTGAGCCCGGCCAACTCGCGTCGCCGGCGCAGCTCCGCTACCAGATAAGCGCTTGCGGGTCCAGACATTCGCTTCCTCCATCTTCGCTACAGAATCGATCGGCGGTGGGCAGGGCTCACCCGGGCCCGGATGCGGGCGGTACGGGTGTGCTGCCCATCTTCTATTGCGGGGGTGGCGGAGTCCAGGGTGGAGGGGTGGCGAATTTGAGAAGGCGTCCATCGTTGTCCCTATGGGGGATTCATGGCGCAAGGAAGAATGGCAAAGATCAATTGCGACCGGTTGGAGTGGTACGTCGGTCCGGTGTGGTGCGTCAGCCCGGCGCGGCGCGCCGGCACGGCGTACTCGGCTGGATGTCGGTGCCGACCGGCAGCGCCGTGCCCGGCTACGTCGACCACCCGGTGATCGCCCGCGCCCGGCACCTGGCCGCGTTGCACCTGCCCGACCCGGTGACCGGGTGTCCGCGCTGCGGCACGATCAGCTGTCCGGCGCTACGACTCGCAGTGGCCTACTGGACCGGTACGACCGCGACGCCGCCCGGACCATTCGCCGGCTGCTGGCCTCGGCCGGCATCTGGCACACCGACAGCTCGACGACCGGGGCAGGTGACGATGACTGAGCCGCAGATCCCGCCGCTGGTGCAACCGCGGGACATCATCGAGATTGGCGCGGCCGACTATCTCAACGGCGACGGAATGCTGCGACTCCGCGTCATTCACGTCCGAGCGGAAGCCGATCACCCGAGGATCGAGTGGATTCATCTGCTCGGCAACCGTCTGCACGGCGACCGCGAAGGACAGATGATGATGGTGACGGTACGGGCATCGGCGCTACGTCGCCCCGGCGCGGTCAGCCGGCCGGCGGCGTGGTCGGTCGATCCTGCGACAGATGGTGGGGTCGGGCGAACCGGCCCGGGGTGAGGCCGACGACGATCCGCGCGTCCAGCAACTCCCGCAACCGGTACGCGGGCAGGTCGTCAAGGGTGCCCGGATGCACCGTGAGCCGGCCAGCGCGCCACGACGGAGGCGATCTAGAAGGATCGTGGTCGATATACCGGCCAGATCCTTCTAGATCGCAATGGGGAACTGGTCAGGACGGGCTGGGCGCCGGCGGGCCGGGGACCGGGCTGGCCGGCCCCGCCCCAGGGGCGGCCGGGTCGGTGCCGGCCGGGTCGGCGGCGGTGGGCGTCGCGGACGGATCGACCGGGTCGACCGGCGCGGCGATCACGTGCCGCTCCAGGGTGACCTGCGCCTGACCGGTGCCGCCGACCCGGATGTCGTCGTGCGCCTGCAACTGGTCCTCGGCATCGAAGTAGAGCACCGACATGGCCAGCGGGGTCGGCTCCTCACCCTCCAGCCCGCGCAGCCCGGCCCCGCCGGTCGAGCCCTCCACCATCAGCAGGGTGGACTGCTCGCCCGGCACCTCGGCGAGTCGGCGTACCTCCCGGTTGTGTGTGTGTCCGGCCAGCACCAGCGGGGTGACGCCGGAGAGCGGGCCGGCCGACACCGGGTCGTGGACCAGGGCGATGTCCACCGGCTCCTCGGCGGCCCGGATCGTCGCGGCGAGCTGCTCGCCGACCCCGATGACCTGTTCGGCCGCCGGCTTGGACAACCCGCCGTCGGCCGGGCTGGTCTGCTTGTCCGGGGTGAACCGGGGGTCGCCGATCCCGGCGATCCGCAGCCCGGCCACCTCGGTGATCTCGTTGTCCAGCACGATTGCGTTCGGCTGGCCGGCCACCGCCTCCTGGGTGCGGACCGAGTCGTGGTTGCCGCGGATGAACACGTACGGCACCTCCAGCAGGCCGATCGAGGCGACGAAGTTGGCCTCCGGCTCGCTGCCCCAGTCGGTGATGTCGCCGGTGTCGATGACGACGTCGATGTTGAACTGCTCGACGACGGTCCGGATCATCGACCAGCCGGTCGGGTTCAGGTGCATGTCGGAGACGTGCAGCACCCGGGTGGTGCCCTCGGCCGCCTCGTAGACCGGCAGCGTCGACACCGTCGTGTAGATCCGGCTGACGTTGGTGACGATGTGCTGCAGCTGCTCGGCGTACCGGTTGTAGTTGCTGGCGATCTGCTGCACGTCCCCGACCACCGCCGGGGCGTTGACCAGCAGACCTTCGTACCGGGGCTCCTCGATCGCCTCTGGGCGCAGGGTGAGCGCGGCGACGCCGACGCTACCGCCGGTGACCAGCAGCGCCAGCGTGCCGGACCAGGCCACCCGGCGGGTGTCGCGGAAGACCAGCGCGGCGAGGATCAGGGTGGCCAGCACCGCCACCGCCAGGGTACGGATGCCGAGCCGCAGCACCCCCTCGGTGACGTCGCTGACCACCGTCTGGCTGGCCCGGGTGATCGCCGCCGGGTCGTCGAGCAGCGCCAGGGTGCGGCCCTGGTCGAGCGAGCCGAGCCGGATGGACAACTGCACCGGCCCTTCGTGGCTGTCCAGGTGCAGCGCGCCCAGCGGCGGGATGGCCACGGTGGTGCCGCCGTCGACCGCCGGGGTGACCGCCATTTCGGCCCGGAACGGCCCGACGTCGACCTCCGTACGGGCCCCGAGCAGGATGCCGATGGCGATGCCGGCCAGGCTGACCGCGACCACGGCCAGCGCCGTACCGGCCCGCCGGGTCGGCCGGGACCGGGCAGCCCGACCGAGCTGGCGGGCCGTGGCCCGGGCTAAGGGTCCGAGCCGCCGCACGGCGCGCCGTGGCCGGCCGCCGGCCGTGGCCGGTCCGGCCTCGCCGCGCCCGGCCGTACGGGAGTCGGCTGGTTGCTCGTCACTCATGGTCGAATCATGCCTGCCTGGTAGGGAGGGGAAAGGTCAGCCAGGTCAACTGCGGCCGGCTCCGCCGTCGGCGAAGACCAGCCGGAGGATCCGGTCGTCCTCCGGAGCCGGTTCACCCCGGCCGTCGGTGTTCGAGGTGGTCACCCAGACCGAGCCGTCAGGTGCCTGCACGACGGTACGCAGCCGACCGTACTCCTCGGTGAGCAGCGCGCGGGGCTGCCCGAACACGGTGCCGTCGTCGGTCATCTCGACCAGCCACAGCCGCTCGCCGCGCAGGCAGGCGGCGACGAGGACCCGGTCGACCATGGCCGCCCCGGAGCAGGACGACTCCTCGGTCGGCCAGACGACCAGTGGGTCGACGTACCGGTCGTCGTCGCCGGTGCCTTCGACCTGCGGCCAGCCGTAGTTGCCGCCCGGTTCGATCAGGTTGATCTCGTCCCAGGTGCTCTGGCCGAACTCAGTGGCGTACAGCCGGTCCTGGGCGTCCCAGGCGATGCCCTGCACGTTGCGGTGTCCGAACGACCAGACCAGTGAGTCGGCCGTCGGGTTGCCCGGAGCCGGTTCGCCGTCCGGCGTCATCCGCAGGATCTTGCCGCCGAGGCTCTCCGGATCCTGGGACAGCCCGGTGTCGGAGGCGTCGCCGGTGGTGGCGTAGAGGAACCCGTCGGGGCCGAAGGCGAGCCGGCCGCCGTTGTGGATGCCGGACACCGGGATACCGGTGACGATCGGCTCCGGTTCGCCGCCGAGGGTGAGTCGGGCGATGCGGTTGTCCTGCGCCGTGGAGTAGTAGATGAACACGGTCTCGTCGGTGGCGTACTCGGGGGAGACCGCGATGCCGAGCAGCCCGCCCTCACCGCCGCTGTCGGCCTGGTCGATGGTCTGCACCTCGGTGACGTCCAGCCCGTCGGTGCTGGAACCGGGCCCGACCTGCAGGATTCGGGCGCTGTCCCGCTCGGTGACCAGCGCCGCCCCGTCGGGCAGGAACGCCACCCCCCAGGGCACCGCCAGCCCGCTGGCCAGCACGGTGACCGCGATCTGCTGGTCCACGCCGCCGCCGGTCGGGGTCGCCGTGGGGGCGGGGAAGGTGGGGGGCGCGCCGGCCTGGTCCGGCTCCGGCTCGCCGAACGTGCACCCGCCGGCGAGCAGCAGGGCGGTCAGGCTGGCGGCGACGGTCGCGGTGGTCGTGCGGCGCGACGGACGGCGGTACGGCGACCAGCGGTACGACTGGCGGCGCGACGGCAGACGGGCGTTCACCCGCACCAGACTAGCCCGCTGCCCGATATCCGCATCCGACGGTGCCCCTGAATTCTTAGGTAAGGGTAACCAAATGGCTCTGCCGTCCCTTAGGTAAGGGTAGCCAAAAGGGTGGCCGATCGGCTTAGGTGAGGGTTTCCAAAATTGCAACCATTGAATAAGCACCCTATTGTCGGTCGTAGTGGAATACGGTTTCACCACAGTGGCGAGGCCGCCGCTGTCGGATGCCGCCGAGCTAGGAGGACCACGATGACCGCGATGATGGAGATGCCCCGGGTGCAGGAGTGCACCGCTGTGGAGTGCGCGTACAACCAGCACGAAGGCTGTCACGCCTTTGCGATCACCATCGGCACCGAGGCGGACAGCGCCAGCTGCACCACCTTCTTCGACATCTCCGCCAAGGGCGGACTGGACGCGGTGATCGCCCAGGTCGGTGCCTGCAAGCGGGCCGACTGCCGGTTCAACGCCGAGCTGGAGTGCCGGGCCCCGTCGATCCGGGTCGGACCCAGCCGGGACATGGCCGACTGCATGACCTACGAGCCGGCCTGACCTGTCGCACGGACAGCTGGCCGCACGGCCGGCCGCACGACCCGCCGAACCACCGGCGCAGGCCCGGTCGGGCTCAGTCCACGACCGGGCTGCGCCGTTCCAGCAGCACCACGTCCCGCCAGCGGCCGTCACGTCGACCGATCCGCTGCCGGGTCCCGACCGTACGGAAACCGGCGCGGGCGTGCACCGCCAGGCTCGCGCCGTTCTCCGGAAAGATCCCGGCCTGGATCGTCCAGATCCCGGCCGACTCGGTCGAGGAGATCACCGCGTCGATCAGCCGGGTGCCCACGCCGCGCCCCTGCGCGGCCGGGGCGACGTACACCGAGTTCTCCACCACCCCGGCGTACACCGGCCGGCTGGACACCGCGCTGACCGCGGCCCAGCCCAGCAGCGATCCGTCCGCGTCGTCGACGGCCACCCACCGGTGTCCCGCCAGCCGGCCGGCGTCGAACGTCGCCCAGTCCGGGGCGGTCGTCTCGAAGCTGGCCAGCCCGGTGTCCAGTCCCGCCTGGTAGATGCCGAGCACCTCGGCCGCGTCGGCGGGGCGCATCGCCCGCACCCGTACCGTCGCCGTCGCGTCGTCGATCCGCATGGCAGGCAAACCTAGTACGACAGGAGTTTGCCCGGGTAGTCGCCCCAGACGGCCACGGTGTAGTCGACCCGCAGCGCCACGTTGCGATCAGTGCCCGAGGCGATGGACCTGATCAGGGTCAGGTACTGCGTACAGGGGGCGGTCTGGCCGACCTCGCAGACCCGGACCGGGACGGGCCGGGAGTACACGTGCTCGTGGGTGCCGTCGCCGGCCGGCTCTGTTCGCGCCCCAGGCGAGGACCCCGCCGCTGCTGAGCTGGGCCAGGCTGTGGCTGTGGCCGGCGTCGATGTGCCGGACGCCGTACAGGAACCGGGCGCAGGGGGCGACCTCCGCCAGGGCGCACACCCGGGCCGGGACCG
This sequence comes from Solwaraspora sp. WMMA2056, assembly GCF_030345095.1. NCBI lineage: Bacteria > Bacillati > Actinomycetota > Actinomycetes > Micromonosporales > Micromonosporaceae > Solwaraspora > Solwaraspora sp. WMMA2056. The sequence goes on along the minus strand of NZ_CP128360.1, from coordinate 6,077,493 downwards.
GGATCCCGGCGGTACGCAGGCCGTTGCCGAGCTGCCCGGAGGTGTTGCTGCCCCAGGCCACCACGCCGCCGTCGCCGCGCAACGCCAGACTGTGCGCGTAGCCGGTCGCCACCTCCTTCACCGCGTACAGGACCTGGTCGCAGGGGGCGGTCTGGTCGAGCGCGCAGACCCGGACCGGAGTGAGTCGGTCGACGGTGCTGCCGTCGCCGAGCTGCCCGGCGATGTTGTAGCCCCAGGCGACGACGGTACGGTCCCGCAGCAGCGCCAAGCTGTGGTATTCGCCGGCGGCGATGGCGATCACGCCGGTGAGGAACCGGGTGCAGGGCGCGGTCTGCCCGACGGCGCACACCGGCACCGGAGTTTCGCTCTGGTACCAGCCGCGGTCGCCGTTGCCGAGTTGTCCGGCGTCGTTCCAGCCCCAGGCGATGACGGTGCCGTCCGGGCGCAGACCGAGGTTGTGTCCCCAGCCGGCGGCGACGGCGGTCACCGGGCCGATGACGTCGGTAAGCGGTCGGGCACCGGCTGCGGCACCACCCGTGGTGCCGGCGGCGGCGGGCTGCCCGGACACCAGGACCATGACCAGTGTGGCGCTGATTGCCCACCGTCGACGAATGTCCATCGGTTCCTCCACGCGGCGAACAGAAACGACCGCGACGAGATTCGCGGATAATGTGATCGGAATTCACTTTGTCGCCAGGTGTGGGCGACGGTCACCTCTCATCTGAATATAGAACTATGTGGCGTGATCGATGAAGTGGTGTGCCAGAGAAGTATTCATCAGGTGACGGCGGCCGACTGACCCGATCGGCGGCCGAGCCGCAGCGGCCCGCTATCGTCGGAGCGGTGAAGGTCTGGATCCCCCACCGGCAAGGTCGGGAACTGCTCGGCCCGCTGCCCGACGAGGTGACCGTCGAGGTCGTCGCCGACCCCGCCGAGCTGCCCTCGTCGCCGGCCGGTGTGCGGTTCTGGGTGCCGCCGTTCCTGGCCCGGCCGAAGGCCGCCGAGCTGGTCGGCAGGATGCCGGACCTGCAGGTGGTCCAGCTGCTCTCCGCCGGGGCCGACGCCTGGGCGGGCCGGCTGCCCGAGCAGGTCACCCTCTGTGACGCCCGAGGGGTGCACGACTCGTCTACGGCGGAGTGGATCGTGGCGGCGATCCTCACCGACCTGCGCGACTTCGCCGGCTTCATCCGGGCACAGGACCGCCGGGAGTGGTCCTACGACAGGTTCGCCCCCACCGACGAGCTGGCCGGAAAGCGGGTGCTCATCGTCGGTGCCGGCTCGATCGGCGCGGCGCTGCGGGCCCGGTTGACGCCGTTCGAGGTGGAGTTCACCCTGGTGGCCCGGACCGCACGGCCGCAGGAGCAGGTGTACGGCGTCGACGAACTCCCCGTACTGCTGCCGCACGCGGACATCGTGGTGCTGATCGTGCCGTTGACCCCGCAGACCCGGGGGTTGGTCGACGCCGCGACGCTGGCGGCGATGCGCGACGGGGCGCTGCTGGTCAACGCCGCCCGTGGCCCGGTGGTGGAGACCGACGCGCTCACCGCCGAGCTGGCCACCGGCCGGATCCGCGCCGTACTCGACGTGACCGATCCGGAACCGCTGCCCCCCGACCATCCGCTCTGGGGGATGCCGAACGTGGTGATCAGCCCGCACATCGCCGGTTCGGTACGCGGGCTGCGGGCGCGTGCCTACGCGCTGGCCGGTCGGCAGATCGGTCGGTTCGTCCGGGGTGAGCCGCTGGACAACGTGGTGGTGGACGGCTACTGATCCGCCGGGCTGGCCGGATCGAGCGGCTGTCCGCTGGCGGCGATCAGCCGGGGCAGGTCCCCGGCGCGTACCGCCGGCAACGGTACGCGGTGCCCGTCGGTGAGCCGGGCCACCGCCCGTCCGTGCGGGTCTGCGGTCAGCTCGGCAACCCGTGACCAGGGGATCCGCCGTTGGCCGAGCAGGGCCCGCACGTGCAGGCCGTCGGCGTCGGCGTCGGTGCCGGCGCGGACCGCCCAGAGCGCGATCGCCAGTGGCACCAGCAGGATCGGCAGGAAGTACCAGCGGGTGCTGGCCAGCGGCAGCGATCCGACGAAGGCGAGGATCGCCGCCAACATGATCGCCTGATGGGGCCGGAACCGGACGATGACCCTGCGACTCATCCGACAATCCTGGCATCCCGCTGGTGAGCGCCGGTGCGCGGGTACGGTCGCCGGTGGTCGGGTCGGCCACACCGACCGTTGTGGAAAGATCTCGTACGGTCGACCCGTCACCCGACCGCCACCTGTCTCGTTGCTCCCGGCACAGGTTGGCCTCCGGGTGTGCGTGCCGCCTGCCCCGACCCCTCCCGTGGAGGCGATGGCCGCCGTGCCTGAAGCATCCCCTCAGCTGCCGCGCGCGCGGCTGCGTCAGCATCGGGCGGCCGACGGCGGTCTGCTGCTACCGGCCTCGGTCCTGTTCGCCGTCGCCCTGCTCGTCGCCGGTGGCACCGGCCTCGTCGCCGCCGGGCACGCGCTGCTCGGCGCGATGCTGTTCGGCGTCTGCGGTCCGGGCTGGCGATTGGTGCGCACCGCCCGCGCCGTCCGCGCGCGCTCCGGGGACTTCCGGGCCTGCCGGTGCGCCGGTGCGCTCGTCGGGGCGACCGTGGTCGGGGTCGGAGCGGTCTGCGTCGCGGCGTTCGCTCCGGCGGCGGTACGGGCCGAGCTGGCGGTGGCCGGGCTGGTCCCGACGTTGGCCGGTCACCTGGTCGCGATCCTGTTGCTGCCCGGTGTGGCGGAAACCTGGCCGTTGCGGTGGCGGCGGCTGCTCGACGGGCTGAGCATGGCGACCAGTCTGATATTCGCCGGTTGGCTGCTCTCCCCGGCCAGCGGCGTGCCGGCGACCGTGCTGGTCGCCGAGCTCGGGGTGATCGGCGTCGGGTCGGTCATCGCGGTGACCGTGTTGAGTGTGCGGGGCCAACTGCCGTCGGTGCCGTTCTGTGGTGGTGGCTCGATCGCCGTACTGGTCGGCCTGGTGGCGCTGACGGTCTGCTTCGCCTACGGCACCGACGACCGGCTCTGGTGCCTGGCGGCGGCCCCGGTGGTCGGCGGCATGCTGCTGCTGGCGGTCGGCGCGTGGCGTGCCCTGCGTGCCGGTGGAGTCCGGGTCGTTCCGCTGCGCGGGCGGCTGTCGGCGTACCCGCTGTTGACGGTGCCGGCGATGGTGGCGACCGCGGCGGCCGGCTACCACCTGGCGGTGCAGGGCTCGTTCGACCGTACGTCGATCCTGCTCGGCCTGGCGGTGATCCCGACGCTGGTGGTCCGCGAGGTGATGGCCGCCGCCGACGTGCGTGCCTATGCCCGTCGGCTCGCGGAGCAGGAGGCGCACTTCCGGTCCCTGGTCTCCGGTGGCAACGATCTCACCCTGATCCTCGGCGACGATCTGCTGGTGCGCTGGCAGTCACCGGCCGCCGCCCGGCTGTTCGGGCTGGCCGACGCGGATGTGCTCGGCCGGCCCTTCACCGATCTGATGCACCCGGAGGACGCCGCCGAGGTGATGGTCGCTCTGACCGGGGTGGCGACCGGCCGGCTGCCCCGGTCCGGACGGGTGCCGTTGGTGACCGCCCGGCTGCGCGACGGCCACGGCCGGTGGCGCGACACCGAGTCGACCGTCACCGACCAGCGCGACGTTCCCGAGGTCCGGGCGCTCGTCGTCCATGTGCGGGACGTGGGAGAGCGGGTCCATCTGGAGCGCCGGCTGCACAAACTGGGCTTCACCGACCAGCTGACCGGGTTGGCGAACCGTCGGGAACTGATGCGTCAGCTCGCCACGTCACGGGAACTTCCCGGGCAGCCGGGGGCGTTGCTGATCATCGACCTGCACGGTCTGACCAGCGTCAACGAGCAGTACGGCCGGGAGACCGGTGACGCGGTGCTGATCGAGGCGGGCCGCCGGCTGCGCGACACGGTGGGTCCGGACGACGTGGTGGCCAGGCTCGGCGGCGACGAGTTCGCGGTCGTCACGGTGGCGGGCCCGATGCTGGCGTACGGCGTCGGTGCCCGGCTGATCTCGGTGCTGCGGGAGCCGTGGCAGCTGCCCGGTGTCCTGGTCCACCTGCAGGCCAGTATCGGCATGGCCGACCTCGGCGACGGCGACGGGGTGGACGACGTCCTGCGCCGGGCGGACCTGGCCCGGCGGCGGGCCCGCCAGCTCGGCCGTAACCGGGTCGAGTGGTACGACTCCTATCTGGAGGAGCAGCTGGTCCGCCGGCTCGATCTGGAGCGTGAGCTGCCCGGTGCGGCCGAACGCGGCGAGCTGGACGTCGTCTACCAGCCGGTCGTCGACCTCACCGACGGCCAACCGGTCGGGGTGGAGGCGTTGTTGCGCTGGCGTAGCCCGGTGCTGGGCACCGTGCTGCCGGCGGAGCTGCTGCTGGTGGCGACCGACCTGTCGTTGCTGCCACAGATCGGGCGGTGGCTGCGGGCGACCGCCTGTCGCCAGGTGGCGTCCTGGGCACGGGAGGGCCATCAGTTGTGGCTGTCGGTCAACGTCGCCCCGGTCGAGCTGGCCGCGCCGGGGTTCGCCGCCGATCTGGTGGCGGTGCTGCAGGCCAACGGGATGATGCCGGAGCAGCTGGTCGTCGAGGTCGCCGAGTCGCTGGCCGCCGATCAGCAGCAGGAGATCATCGTGCAGCTGGCGGAGCTGCGGGCCCGGGGGGTGCGGATCGCGTTGGACGACTTCGGTGCCGGGCAGGCGGCGATCGGCCAGCTCCGCCGCCTGCCGTTGGACTTCGTCAAGATCGACCGATCCCTGGTGACCGACTCGACGAGCCGGTCCGACCCGGCCCGGCCGGTGCTGGACGTGGTGGCGGAGCTGGGCCGCCGGTTCGGCCTGGAGATCATCGTCGAGGGGCTGGAGACGACCCGGCAGGTCGGCCAGGCGCAGGCCGCCGGCTGCCGGTTCGGTCAGGGGTACGCCCTGGCCCGCCCCGCACCGGCGGAGCGGACCGAGGCGTACATCGCCGACTTTCCTACCCCGTCGTACTGACGTGACCTACCCCGTCGTACTGACGACGACAGGGTGATCGGGCTGTCGAGACCGGTCCCGACCCGGTCAGGCCGACGCGTAGCCGGGCATCGGGTAGCCGGCCAGCAGGTCGGCGACCTCACCGGCGATCCGGTCCAGCGCGGCGTCGTCGTCCTTGACGGCGGCGGTGACCGCGTCGTCCATCCAGGCGGCGACCTGCGGCATCTGTGCCTCGGTCAGCCCACGGGTGGTGAGTGCGGCGGTGCCCAGCCGGATCCCGGACGGGTCGAACGGCTTGCGCGGGTCGTACGGCACGGTGTTGTAGTTGAGCTCGATACCGGCCCGGTCCAGGGCCTGCGCCGCCGGCTTGCCGGCGACACCCTTGCCGGTCAGGTCGGCCAGGATCAGGTGGTTGTCGGTGCCCCCGGAGATCAGGTCGAAGCCCCGCTCGGCCAGCGCGGCGGCCAGCGCCTTCGCGTTGGCGACCACCTGGTGGGCGTACCGGCGGAAGTCGTCGGTGTCGGCCTCGCGCAACGCGACCGCGATGCCGGCGGTGGTGTGGTTGTGCGGGCCGCCCTGCAGGCCGGGGAAGACGGCCTTGTCGATCGCGATGGCGTGCTGTTCGGTGGTGAGGATCATCGCGCCGCGCGGGCCGCGCAGCGTCTTGTGGGTGGTCGTGGTGACGACGTCGGCGTGCCCGACCGGTGAGGGGTGCGCGCCGCCGGCGACCAGGCCGGCGATGTGCGCGATGTCCGCGACCAGGACCGCGTCGATCTCGCGGGCGATCTCGGCGAAGGCCGGGAAGTCGATGGTACGGGGCACCGCCGTGCCGCCGCAGAAGATCACCTTCGGGCGCTCGCGGCGGGCCACGTCGCGGACCTCGTCGAAGTCGATGCGGCCGGTGTCGCGGGAGACGGTGTAGCGGACCGAGTTGAACCACTTGCCGGTGGCCGAGACCGACCAGCCGTGGGTGAGGTGCCCGCCCATCGGCAGCGACATCCCCATCACCGTGTCGCCGGGGGAGAGGAAGGCCAGGTAGACGGCGAGGTTGGCGGGAGAGCCGGAGTACGGCTGCACGTTGGCGTGCGCGACGCCGAACAGCGACTTGGCCCGGTCGATCGCGAGGGTCTCGATCGGGTCGACGAACTGCTGGCCCTCGTAGTAGCGCCGGCCCGGGTAGCCCTCGGAGTACTTGTTGGTCAGCACCGTGCCGCTGGCTTCCAGTACGGCGGTGGAGACGTAGTTCTCCGAGGCGATCATCCGGAGCTTGTCGTGCTGGCGGCGGGCCTCGCCCTCGACGAGCGCGGCGAGTTGCGGATCGGCGGCGGTCAGGTACGGAATCTGCGGTACGTGCACGACGTGCCCTCCTGGGTGTCGGTGCGGCGCCGTCGCCCCCGGCCAGGTGCCGGACACGGCGGTGCCGTCGACGGTGCACCCAGGCGCGCGGCGCACGTCAGTGGTCGCTCCCCGGTGGTCGGTTCCACCTTCGCTGCGCCAGTCGCGTGACCGGATCGAGGATAACCCGTGCCGGGTTCGCGCAGCGACGAGACCCAGCACCGGTGACGGTACGCCGACTGACCGATTTGCGGCAGTTGACAGCTCGGTAACTTAATCGGTTCAGTTGTCATCTGGTCGCTCAGGTCGAGGCGGGGCGGTGCTGCCCCGCGGCGTCAGCCGCGGCGTCTCATCCTGGAAGGTCTGCGCCGGACCGCCGGCGATGGTGGCGAGCAACTGACGGGCCGCCCGGGCGCCGTACCCCGGGATGTCCCGGCCCAGCGCGGTCAGCGGCGGGTGCACCAGGCGGCACAGTGGCGAGTCGTCCCAGGCCACGATCGACAGGTCACCCGGCACCGTCAGCCCCATCTCCTGGGCGACGGCCAGGCCGGCGATCGCCATCACGTCGTTGTCGTAGATCATCGCGGTGGGCCGGGCCGGCGTGCTGAGCAGCCGCCGGGTGGCCCGGGCGCCCTCCTCCCCGGTGTAGTCCGACGGCACCGTGACGCACTGGTCCAGGCCCAGCGAGCGGCAGGCGTCGGTGAACGCGGTCGCCCGGATCTCGGCGTGCAGCAGGCCGGGCAGCCCGCCGACCCGGGCGATCCGTCGGTGCCCGAGAGCGACCAGGTACTCCACGGTCTCGACCAGGGCGGCCGCGTCGTCGGACCAGACGCTGGCCAGCGATCCGGTGCGCCCCGGCCCACCGATCACCACCGCCGGCAGTTGCAGTGCCTCCAGCGCCGGCACCCGCCCGTCGTCCACCCGCAGGTCACAGACGAGCACGCCGTCCACCCGCCGTTCGCCCCACCAGCGTCGGTAGACGGCGATCTCGGCCTCGGTGTCCGCCACCACCTGCAGGGTCAGCGCGTACGACCGGGCCGACAACTCCGCCTCGACGCCGCTGATCAGCTCCATGAAGAACGGCTCGATGCCGAGGATCCGCGCCGGTCGGCTCAGCGCCAGGCCGACGGCGTTGGCGGTGGCCCCGGAGAGGGCGCGGGCGGCGCTGTTGGGGTTGAAGCCGATCTCCGCGGCGATGGCGAGGATCCGCTGGCGGGTGGACTCGGAGACGCCCGGCTGGCCGTTGAGCGCGTACGACACCGCGCCCTTGGAGACGCCTGCTCGGCGGGCGATGTCGGCGATGGTCGGCCGTTTCACCGGCGGCGCTCCTTCGGTCCCGTGGTGCACGTACGCGTGATCGTGTCCGGTCGGGCGACCGGGTCGGTCGGTCGATTGTCCCGGTCGCCCGACCCAGGCCGGTCGATTGTCCCGGTCGGCCGACCGCCCCGGTCGGTCGTCGCGGGCGGTGACGGGGACACCATGTGCCCCGGTCGCCCCAACTTGCCCGGTTAAGTTGCCTTACCGAAACGATAACCGGCGCGCCGGGTCCGGCCGCGGGGGCCCGTGTGCCAGGGGTGCGACACCGCGTCGGCCGGAGTGTCACGGCACGTGATCTTGGGCGTGACAAACCTCACCAAGATTACGGGTTGGCCACGGCGTTAACACGCCATTGACACTTGTGAGACGCGCTCGTACCGTGGCTTCACTTATCCGGTTCAGTCAACGTTCCTCGATGTTGGGAGCGTTTCCAGTCTTCGGAGGATGGCATGGAACGGCGTTGGACCCCTTGGGTGCGGACGGCGGCCGTCGGGGCCGCCGGCGCGCTCCTGCTCGCCGGCTGCAGCGGTGAACCCGGTGGTGGCGGCGACGACGGCAAAACCACCCTGACCATCGCGTTCTGGGGCGACTTCGGCCTGGGCGACCTCAAGGCCCAGTACGAAGCCGACAACCCGAACGTCCGGATCAACCTCAACGCGGGCGAATACAACGCCCAGCACGAGGACCTGCAGAAGAAGCTGATCGCCGGCTCCGGCGCCGCCGACATCGCCGCCATCGACGAGGGCTTCGTCGTGCAGTTCCGTGAACAGGCCGACAAGTTCGTCAACCTGCTGGACAAGGGCGCGGGCCAGTACGAGGACCGCTACCTGGAGTGGAAGTGGCGCCAGACCCTCTCCGTCGACGGCTCCACCCAGATCGGCCTCGGCACCGACGTCGGCGGCCTGGCCATGTGCTACCGCACCGACCTGTTCGAAGCCGCCGGCCTGCCCACCGACCGCGAACAGGTCTCCGCGCTCTGGCCGGACTGGGAGTCCTTCATCGCCACCGGCGAGGACTACGTCGCCGCCAGCGGAAAGAAGTTCGTCGACTCGGCCACCAACATCTACAACCCGGTGCTCGGTCAGCAGCCGGTCGGCCTCTTCGACACCACCGACACCCTGGCCATGGAGGGTGGCCCGAAGGTCGCCTTCGACACCGCCACCGCCGTCGTCACCGCCGGACTCTCCGCCAACCTCGCGGCCTTCTCCCCGGAGTGGAACAACGGCTTCGTCAACGGCGACTTCGCCGTACTGGCCTGCCCGGCCTGGATGATGGGGCACATCCAGAACACCGCGCCGGACACCGCCGGCAAGTGGGACGTCGCCGCCATCCCCGGCGGCGGCGGCAACTGGGGCGGCTCGTTCCTGACCATCCCGGCGCAGGGCAGGAACGTCGACGAGGCGTACAAGTTCCTGGAGTGGCTGATCCAGCCGGAGCAGCAGATCGAGATCTTCAAGAAGGTCGGCAACCTGCCGTCGCAGCCGGCGCTCTACGAGGACCCGGCGATCGTCGACTTCTCCAACCCGTTCTTCAACGACGCCCCGGTCGGCCAGATCTTCTCCGCCACCGCGGCGAACCTCACCCCGCAGTACCTCGGCCGCAAGAACGGCCCGGTCCGGGTCGCGGTGGAGAACGTCCTCAACCGGATGCAGAGCGGTGACCTCGAAGGCAAGCCCGCCGAGGCATGGACCGAAGCCCTCGCAGAAGCCGAGAAGGCGGCCAACGCGTAACCACGTCGCGGGCCGCGTACCGCGTGGCCGGGGTGGGCGGCGCACGGAAAGTGCGTACCGGACGCGCCGCCCACCCCCGGCACGTGGTCGGCCGCCGCACGGCTACCCCTGGAGGCAACCATGTCCGCAACGCGCGCCGCACCGCCGTCGCCGCGCAACCGCGCCGGGGCGCACACCCGTGCGGCCGACCCCGACCCGCGGGCCAACCCGACCTGGCGCAACCGCATGCACCGCTTCGACATGCGGTACATGCCCTACATCCTGATCTCCCCGTTCTTCATCCTCTTCATCGTCTTCGGGCTCTTCCCGATCATCTTCAACGGCGTGGTGGCGCTGCGGCACTGGCGACTCGACAACGCCGACCTGACCGGCTGGGCCGGGCTGGCGAACTTCGAGCGGCTGCTCACCGACGACCGGTTCTGGAACGCGCTGTACAACACGTTCGGCATCTTCATCCTCTCCACCGTGCCGCAGCTGTTCCTGGCCCTGATCATCGCGTCGCTGCTGAACCGCAAACTGCGCGCCCAGACCTGGTTCCGGGTCGGCATCCTGCTGCCGTACATCACCCCGATCACCGCGTCGACCCTGCTGTTCGCGGTCTTCTTCGCCCGCGACTTCGGCATCGCCAACTGGGCATTGGACGTGCTCGGCCTGCGCGGCGAGGCGCCGATCGACTGGCGCTCCACCAAGACCGCCTCCTGGGTCGCGATCGCCACGATGGTCAACTGGAAGTGGATCGGCTACAACGCGCTGATCTACCTGGCCGCGATGCAGTCGATCCCGCGCGACATCTACGAGGCCGCGGCCGTCGACGGCGCCGGCCCGTGGCGCCAGCTCTGGCAGATCACCGTGCCGATGATCCGGCCGGTGGTGGTCTTCACCGTGATCCTGTCGACCATCGGCGGGTTGCAGCTGTTCACCGAGCCGATGCTGTTCGAGCAGAACTCGCAGGCCGCCACCGGCGGATCCAACGGCCAGTTCCAGACCATCGCCCAGCTGATCTACAAGGTCGGCTGGAAGGACCTCAACCTCGGGTACGCCGCCGCGATGTCCTGGGCGCTGTTCCTGATCATCGTGATCATCGCGGTCGTCAACGCGCTGGTCGCCAACCGCCTGGGAGGGGGACGCAAGTGAGCGTCGACACCGCACCCCGCCCGCCCGCCGAGCGCGCCGGCGCACCCGGCGGCGGCAAGCCGCCGACCCGACGGCGGCGCAACGCCGCGCTGATGGGCCGGGCCCCGGCCAGTACGCCGGGCAGCTTCTGGAACTACCTGTTCCTCAGCCTGGTCATCCTCTTCTCGGCGTTCCCGCTCTACTGGATGCTGGTCATCGCCACCGGCACCGACGCCGACCTGGCGAAGATCCCACCGCAGATGCTGCCCGGCGGGCAGCTGCTCACCAACCTCAACGAGGTCTTCACCCTCGAGGACGTCTACTTCGCCCAGTCGTTGGTGAACAGCTTCATCGTCTCGTCGGTCGTGACGTTCTCGGTGCTGTTCTTCTGCTCGCTGGCCGGCTTCGCCTTCGCCAAGCTGCGGTTCGCCGGCCGCAACGTGCTGATGGTGATCGTGGTGCTCACCCTCACTGTGCCCAACCAGCTCGGCGTGGTCGCGCTCTACATCCTGATGGGCGAGCTCGGCTGGAACGGTCAGCTGATCGCGGTCATCGTGCCCGGCCTGGTCACCGCGTTCGGCGTGTTCTACATGCGGCAGTTCATCCTCGAAGCCGTGCCGGACGAGCTGATCGAAGCCGGCCGCATCGACGGCGCCACCACGGTGCGGATCTACTGGAGCGTGGTGCTGCCCGCGGTCCGTCCGGCGATGGCCGTCCTCGGCCTGCTCACCTTCGTGGCCACCTGGAACGACTTCCAGTGGCCGCTGATCACCCTCGGCGGCACCTACTACCCGACGTCGATGGTGGCCCTGTCCGACCTGGCCAGCGGCAACTACGTGCTGTACCGGCGGGTGCTCGCCGGTGCGTTCGTGGCGACCATCCCGCTGCTGATCATGCTCTTCATCGGCGGTCGCCAGATCGTCCGGGGGATCATGGAAGGCGCAGTCAAGAACTGACCCGGTGCCGACGTGGGGGTGTGGACGGCCGTGGCCCGCCGTCCACACCCCCCGCTGCGGCGACCACGGCACCGACCACGGCACCCGACCGGCACCCGACCTGGCAATCGAGCACGAGTGAGGAACCAGATGAACACCGTACGACCGCTCCACGAGGGCTGGACCGTGCGACCCGCCGACGGGTTCGACGTACCCGACGGCATCGCTGACCGGCCCGTCGGCGCGACCGTACCCGGCTGCGTCCACACCGACCTGCTCGCCGCCGGACTCATCCCCGACCCGTACCTCGACGACAACGAGACCCGGCTGGACTGGATCGGCCGGACCGACTGGATCTACGAGACCACCTTCGACTGGGCGGACCCGTACCTGGACCCGGGCGCGGGCGCGGCCCGGGTCGACCTGGTCTGCGCCGGCCTGGACACCGTCGCCACGCTCACCCTCAACGGTGTCGAGGTCGGCCGCACCGCCAACATGCACCGCGGCTACCGGTTCGACGCGCGGGCGGCCCTGCACACCGGGCGCAACACCCTGCAGGTGCGTTTCGACTCCGCGTACCGGCACGCCGAAGCGGTGCGGGACCAGCTCGGCGAGCTGCCCAACGCCTACCCGGAGCCGTTCAACTTCATCCGCAAGATGGCCTGCAACTTCGGCTGGGACTGGGGCCCGAACCTGGTCACCGCCGGCATCTGGCAGGAGATCGGCCTGCACGCCTGGACCGACGCCCGGTTGGCCACCGTCCGGCCGCTGGTCACCGTGGAGCACACCGACGGTGCCGCCACCGGCCGCGTCGACGTGCACGTCGACGTCGACCGTGCCGACGACCACGACGGGCCGCTCACCGTGGTCGCCGCCGTCGCCGACGTGCGCGCCGAGGCGGTCGTCCCCGCCGGGGCGCGCAGCGCCGTCGTGACCCTCACCGTCGCCGACCCCGCGCTGTGGTGGCCCCGGGGGTACGGCGAACCCGCCCGCCACACCCTCGACGTCACCCTGCACCGGGCCGACGGTGCCACCCTCGACACCTGGGCGCGGCGGATCGGGTTCCGCTCGGTCCGCCTGGACACCAGCGCCGACGCCGACGGCACCGCGTTCACCCTGGTCGTCAACGAGGTGCCGGTCTTCGTCCGGGGCGTCAACTGGATCCCCGACGACGCGTTCCCGACCCGGGTCGACCGGGACCGCTACGCCCACCGGTTCAGCCAGGCAGCCGACGCCGGCGTCAACTTCCTGCGGATCTGGGGCGGCGGGCGCTACGAGTCGGAAGACTTCTACGACCTCGCCGACGAGCGGGGGCTGCTGGTCGGGCAGGACTTCCTGTTCGCCTGCGCCGCGTACCCGGAGGAGGAGCCGCTGGCCAGCGAGGTCGCCGCCGAGGCCCGCTACCAGGTCACCCGGCTCACCCCGCACCCCAGCCTGGTGCTGTGGACCGGCAACAACGAGAACATCTGGGGCTGGCACGACTGGGGCTGGCAGGAGGTCCTCGACGGCCGGACCTGGGGCCTCGGCTACTACCTCGACGTGCTGCCCGGCATCGTCGCCGCGCTCGACCCGACCCGCCCGTACTGGCCGGGCAGCCCGTACTCGGGCCGCGACGACCTGCACCCCAACGACCCGGCGCACGGCACCATGCACATCTGGGACGTGTGGAACACCGACGACTACCTGAAGTACCGGCAGTACGTGCCCCGGTTCCTCGCCGAGTTCGGCTACCAGGGGCCACCGACGTATGCCACGCTGCGCCGCGCGATCAGCGACGATCCGCTCGCTCCCGACTCGCCCGGCATGGCCCACCACCAGAAGGCCACCGACGGCGACCTGAAGCTCCAGCGCGGTCTCGACGCACACCTGCCCGCCCCGCGTGACTTCGACGACTGGCACTACCTCACCCAGCTCAACCAGGCCCGCGCGATCGCCGTCGGGGTGACGCACTTCCGGTCCCACCGGGGCGTCTGCATGGGCACCATCCTGTGGCAGCTCAACGACTGCTGGCCGGTCACCTCGTGGGCGGCGATCGACGGCGACGGCCGGCGCAAACCCCTGTGGTACGCGCTGCGCCACGCCTACGCCGACCGGCTGCTCACCATCGAACCGCGCGACGGTGGACTCGCCCTGGTCGCGGTCAACGACACCGGTACGCAGTGGCGGCCGACCGTCGACGTCACCCGGCTCACCCTGGCCGGCGAACCACTGGCCAAGGTCGGCCACGAGCTGACGGTGCCGGCGCACGCGGCGGTCACCGTACCGCTGGACGCCGGTCTGACCACCAGCGGCGACCCGCGCCGTGAGCTGCTGCTCGCCGCCGCCGGCGACCAGCGGGCCTGGTGGTTCTTTGCCGAGGACCGGGAGGTCGACTACCCGGTGGCCGGGTACGACGCGACGGTCGAACCGACCGACGGCGGGCTGCGGGTGACCGTCACCGCCCGGACCATCCTGCGCGACCTGACCCTGTACGCCGACCGGCTCGACCCAGCGGCCGAGGTGGACCAGGCGATGGTCACCCTGCTGCCCGGCGAGTCGGCCCGGTTCGTGGTCCGCACCGGCGTCGACCTGGACCCGACGGCCCTGACCCGTCGCCCGGTGCTGCGCTGCGTCAACGACATCGCGGCCGGCACCGACATCGCGGCCGGCACCGACATCGCAGCCGGCACCGACATCGCAGCCGGCACCGGCGCGGCGGTCGACGCGTGAGCGGCGGCGCAGTCCTCGCCGTCGACGTCGGCGGCACCAAACTGGCCGCCGCCGTCGTCGAACCGGACGGCACCATCGCCGTACAGGGCGCGGTGCCGACCCCGGCCGGCAGTGACACCGCGACCGTGACCGCCGCCCTGCACCGGGTGGTCCACCAGGTCGTCGGCGACCGGGACCCGGCCACGCTGGCCGGGCTCGGCGTCGGCTCGGCCGGCCCGCTCGACCCGACCGCCGGCACCGTCAGCCCGGTCAACATCCACG